>CAZUMG010000008.1:15926-29503 GCA_964621895.1 uncultured Anaerolineales bacterium
GCAGCAGCCGCTTCTATTGAATCCAGGATAATTTCCAGGCTTTCCCTGATTTGGCTTTCGGTAATGATGAATGGTGGAGCAAACATAAAATGATCCCCGGCAGTGCCGTCGACTGAGCCGCTCCCAGGATAAAGAATCAATCCCCGATTGAAAGCTTCATCAACCACTCTTTGCGAGAAATGAACCTGGGGGTTAAAAGGCTGCTTGGTGGCTTTGTCCTGGACAAATTCCACACCCCACATCATGCCAATCCCGCGGATATCACCAACCAATGGATGATCAGATAATTTCTCATGCAGCAATTTATGAATTGTTTTCCCGGTTTCGGCCGCTCTTTTAATCAAGTGCTGGTCTTTGATATAGTTCAGAGTTGCCAGGCCAGCTGCGGCACCGACGGCATGATGGGAAAAGGTTCCCCCATGATTGAAATTGCCGCTGCCTTTTGAAATCAAGTCAACGTACTCCCCTTTTACAGCCACAGCGCTGAGGGGAAAATACCCGCTTGCGGCACCTTTGCCAATCGTGATAATATCGGGCGTCAGCTTCCAATGTTCAACCGCAAACCATCTTCCTGTCCGGCCCATCCCGGTCAAGACCTCGTCCGCGATGAGCAGTATTCCGTAACGGTCACAAATCTCCCTGATCCGCGGCCAATAACCTTCAGGCGGAAGGGCTGCCCCCAGGGTATTCCCGCTGATTGGTTCTGCCAGAAATGCGCTGACATTTTCCGGACCCTGTTTTAAGATTTCAGCTTCCAGGGTTTCAGCACAGGCGACCTGGCAGGTTTTATTTTCCAACCCGAAGGGACAGCGATAACAATAAACCGGCGGGATGTGAGGCATATCTTTAAACATTGGTTCATAGGCTGCCCGCAGTTTTTCTTTTCCGGAAACTGCCAGCGCACCCAGTGACATACCATGATAGGACATCCAGCGGGAAATGGTTACTGAGCGGGTAGTTTCGCCGCGTTCCAATTGAATTTGACGTGCCAATTTAATAGCAGCCTCAATTGCCTCAGTTCCACTGGTTAGAAAATAAAATTTGGGGTTCGGCAGCGGGGTGATTTCCCCCAAGGCTTTAGCGTACTCCTCCAAGACAGAACTGGTGAACATGCTGCCGTGCAGATAAGCTGCCTGGCCAGCTTGTTTGGCCATAGCATCAGCAATACCCTTAACCCCATGCCCAACACCCACAACAACTGCGCCGCCAGAACCATCCAGGTAGCGCTTTCCTTCCGTATCGTAAAGGTAGACACCCTCACCCTTAATGATCAGCGGATGATCCTTCTGCATCCGCCGGTAAAAAATATTCCCGTGGGGTTGTTTGTGCTCACTCATCTCTGAACGATTATGCTCATGCCCAATCCACCGCTGATGCATAAGGTTGCCAATCCCAGTTCCACATCACGGTTCCTCATAGCGTGTAAAAGCGTAACCAAAATACGGGCACCACTACAGCCGGTTGGATGCCCCAGGGCAACAGCACCGCCATTGACATTGCGTCGCTCTGTATTCCAGTTTAATTCCTTCTCAACAATCAAAACCTGGGCGGCGAAGGCTTCATTTAATTCAATTAAATCGAAATCTTCCAGCCGCGTGTTGGTTTGGGCTAACACTTTCTGCGTGGCTGGAACCGGGGCCAGACCCATTCGGGCAGGTTCCACACCTGCGCTGGCAAATCCTTTGATAACCGCCATTGGCTCAATCCCCTCAGCTCTGGCAAACTCTTCCCGCATCAAAATAACAGCAGCAGCGGCGTCGGTAATTCCACTGGCATTAGCTGCCGTGATTGTGCCGCCATCCTTTTCAGGCCTGAAAACCGTGCTCAGTTTTGCCAGTTTCTCCCCGCTTGAGTCAGACCTGGGATGCTCGTCCCGGGTAAATAGAGTGGTTGCCTTGCGGTCCTTAACCTC
The DNA here is from genome assembly GCA_964621895.1 of uncultured Anaerolineales bacterium. Classification (GTDB taxonomy): domain Bacteria; phylum Chloroflexota; class Anaerolineae; order Anaerolineales; family UBA11858; genus B10-G9. The sequence goes on from CAZUMG010000008.1 coordinate 17,839, forward strand.
AACAGGCACAATCTCATCATTAAAACTGCCATTTTCCCAGGCTGCCGAGGCTTTCTGATTGCTTTCAGCCGCATATTCGTCCTGGTCTTTCCGAGAAATCTTGTATTCCTCTGCCAGACGATCCACCGTTTCGCCCATGAGCATATCAGCGAGCGGGCAAAAATAGCCGTCCCGGTAATTTGAATCCACCAGGGTGTCATCACCTAAACGGTAACCCCACCTCGCTTTCAACAGCAAATAGGGAATTTGAGACATTTGCTCAACACCGCCAGCCAAAACTACCTGGTTTTCACCCAGCATAATGGATTGGGCGCCCAGGGTGATTGATTTTAATCCTGAACCACAAGCTTTATTGACCGTATAGGCTACTTTTTCCACCGGGATTTGGCTGTGATAGGCAATTTGCCTGGCAATGTTGGGACCATTCCCAGCTTGTCTGGCGCAGCCAAAGATAGTTTCATCCACCATTTCGGGAGACAGACCTGCCCTTTTTATCGCCTCCCGGGCAACGATTTCTCCCAGTTTTGCAGCTGAGATATCTTTTAATGCTCCTCCAAAATTGCCGATAGGGGTGCGTACCGCCGAAACAATTGCGACATCAAACATGACTATTTGCCTTTGTAATTATGTCAAAATTGCTGGTTATTTTGAGGTATATATACCTTCAGGATCCAATTCCTCCCGAATAATCTGCAGTTCGTTTTCAGAAGGGAGGGGTGTATCCTGCAAATCATCAGCTACTTTAAGTGGCCAGGCGACTTCATCCCTGATTTCTTCCTCCGTGGATCCCGGATGAATCGAGCATAGGGTCATTTCTCCCTCTCTGAAATCAAAAATGGCTTTATTGGTGATTACCAATTGCGGGCCAGATCCCGGCATTCCAAGGTTAACCCGCTCTCCCGGCCTTCCCGATAGATGCCCGGGAGAAGTAATAAAATCCAACTTTTCCACGAATGAACGTTTGCTCAACGGCATGATGATATATACTTTCCTGGCATGGATAGCAATTTCACATGCTCCCCCGCTCCCCGGAAGGCGTACTTTCGGATTAGAATATTCACCGATTACTGTCGAATTCAAATTGCCAAAACGGTCAATTTGGGCCGCACCTAAAAAGGCAGTTTCAATCTTGCCGCCCTGCAGGTAGTTCATGAACAAATCTGCCATACCAACAACAGAAGTAGCCCCAGCCACCAGGGTTGGGTCACCGATTGAGAGGGGTAGTCTGGCCGGTTGGGCTCCAAAAACACCCGATTCATACACCAATTCCAGATCGGGAGACACCGTTCGGCGGGCCAGGTTGCAGGCTATATTGGGCATACCAACCCCGACAAATACTATCCGTTCACCAGCCAAAGCCCGTGAAGCGGAAACGATCATCACTTCAGAAGGACTACACGCAATTGTTTTATCCATAAATCCCATAATTTACCGGCAAGGTAAGAGCACTGCCAGGAGCTAAACGATCCCAAATTGTGGGTTCTTCTTCCAACAGTTTGTTTAAATATCCTTCCCAGCTATCAACACCATAGACCCACTCTGCCAACCAAGCATTAACAGCAGCTTGATCTCTGGAGATAGTTTCCCAGGCGAGATAGCGCAGGTTATCCCGGTCATAATATCCCTGCACATAGGAAGGATGGGCACCATGCGGTTGATGCACGACCGCGTCTACCACGATGTGCGGGATCAAGGTACGATTGGGATCACTCCGGATGACATCCTCCTCCACAATCTCTTCCACAACAACTATCACCTGTTTGGCAGCAAAAGCGACCTCTTTCTGCATACCAATTAATCCCCAAAGTTGGGTATTTCCCTGTTGGTCACAACGCTGCGCATGAATGATGGCTACATCAGGATTTAAGGCTGGTACAACAGCTATTTGATCCTTCCCGTAGGGATTGTTCACAAATTGGATATTGGGATTAACCCTTGCCAGGTCAGCACCAAGATAGCTTTTCAGGGGGAAAAAAGGCAATCCGGCAGCGCCCGCTGTATAGCGGCTGACCATGCCAAAGTGAGAGTACTCTTCGATCTCAAGATTCTTGGGAATACCTTTTTCAATCGCCCGGCGTATGCAGTGCAGCGAACCCACACCCGGGTTTCCAAGGTAGCTGAAGATCATTTTCCTAGCGCATCCAGCTGCCACTATCTGGTCATAGATTAAATCGGGGGTCATCCGACAGAGAGTGAGATCTTCCTTTTTTTGCCGGATGATTTCATGGGCTGCCGAAAAAGAGATAAAGGCTGTAAAACCTTCAATGGCTATCGTAGCACCATTGTGAATATATTTTTTAACCGCGTCCCGCATGGTGGTAAGTTTCACAACGTACTCCTGCACGGATAAACCCGCTAGAACAACGTAAATAGGATTTATTTATTACATCCTATTATTCATAAGGAGACCATATTGCTCAGGCCGAGTTCAGCCAGTTTTTCTTTTGTAGGGACGCCATTTTCATCCCAACCCTGCAGAGCATAGAATTCCGGGAGCATTTGATCCAGTTTAACCACATAACCTTTTGCCGGCCCGGTTGGCAAGGGTTCCTGCAGCATACGGGGAGGCAGAGTATCATCTTTACCGGTAAAACCAGCCCGAATTAAGAACATTCTCTCCAGATTAAAGATGCGATCCGCAGCCTGGATTAAACTTTCCGGCGTGTATTCGGCTCCGGTGGTTAAATTCATTAACTGAGTCAGCCGGGTTGGCCAGAGATTGATATCAGGATCAAAGATATACCGGACTGACAGGAAAACGCACATGCCGGTGGAATCGATACTTACAAAGGCATTCCCAAATCGCTTGACCAGAGCGGGTTTACCCTTGGTAATCAATGGGTCAATTTTCTCCGGCACGCCAAATACCTCAACATAGGCAACATCCCCGGCCATATGAGAAGCGCCTACGCTGGCGGTAGCGTATAACAGCCCCATACCCTGGGCACCTCTGGGATCATAACCGGGGAATTCCAATTTCCGGGCGGTAACCGCGATTTCGGGATGTCCATATTTCTCTGCCAACCGGTAGCTTCCCTCGGCCAGGCTGTTGCCAAATCCTTGCCGATAAGCCATTTTGCCAAGCAGCTCTATCAATGTATCGGCATCACCAAATCGAAGGGGTTTGCCGATATCACTTTCGGGAATATATCCTCGTTCGTATAAATCCATTGCTGCAGCTACCGTCATTCCCGCGGTGATTGTATCCATACCAAGTTCATTGCAGGTATAGTTAGCTTTGGTGATCGCTCCCAGGTTATCAATCCCACAAGAGCTGCCCAGAGCGGATAATGTTTCATATTCTGGTCCTTCGCCTGTTCCATCATACGGTGAACCCTCAGCTACTTCGGTTAACCGGCCACAGGCGATCGGGCAGCGGTAACAAGGTTTTGCCCGGATGAGGTATTTTTCTTTCAGGGCAACTCCATCAATCAAATCTACCCCTTCAAACTGTCCGCTTCGAAAATTGCGCGTGGGTAAAATCCCCAGCTCGTTGGTCACCTGGGGTACATAGGCTGTTCCGTATTCGCGCAGTGAGGAGCCTGCCTTGATCCCTACTCCAACCTCTTTCGATATTTCAAGGCTGAGCTTTTTCATGCCTTTTTCATCATACATGGTTGGAACCTTGGTACCGTAAACAACCACAGCCTTAAGATTTTTACTGCCCATCACTGCACCTACACCTGAACGAGCCGCAGCCCGGTCCTTATCATTCATGATGGCAGCCATTAATACCAGATTTTCTCCAGCTGGACCGATGCAGGCTACTTTAGCATCCGGGTGGGTTTCGCCAATCAGCAGGTCTGTTGTCCGGGGAACCTTCTCCCCCCAGAGGTGTTCCGCAGAGCGAAGTTCCACCTGGTCTTCATTGACCCACAAATAGACTGGTTTGGGTGCTTTTCCTGTAAAAATAAACATGTCAAACCCGGTTCTCTTCATCCAGGTTGGAAATTCCCCGCCGGAGTTGGAATTTGAGAGGGACCCGGTAAGCGGAGACTTGGTTACAACCATATACCGGTTGCCCGTTGGTGCTGGAGTCCCGGTCAACGGACCAGTAGCAAAGATCAGCATGTTATCTGGTGAGAGAGGGTCAACCCGGGGATCTATGCCTTCGTAGAGATATTTAATCGCCCAGCCTCTTCCCCCCAGGTAATCTTTGGCGAAATCCGGATCAACGGACTCCTGGGTTACAACCTGATCGGTAAGATTAATTTTTAGAATTTTTCCATGCCATCCATTCATTGCAGGTCTCCATTATGGGTAATGAGCGATCAATTCAGCCTCCAGCAAAAGCCGGGAACACACAGACAACATCATCATTTTTAAGGATTTGATCCGGTTCTGCCACCTGACCGTTGAGCAGAATAACATTGGAACTATCGTAAGTGAGCTCAAACTGCTCCACTATCTGCCGTACAGCAAAATGGGCGGGCACCTCAAGAAAACAAGTGCTGCCCTTGGTTCCTGCGGGTAGTTTTTTTCTATAGGTAGCCAGGAGTTTAACCGAAATTTGCATAATAGGAAATGGAATTATGACGTTTATTTTGGATGATAAAAATTATACTACAGGCTCACTTTTGCCAGAAATGCCATTAGTAGTGACTTTGATGGTAAATCGTCACGCACGATAAACAATTTTGCCGTCCTGGACTGTCATCATCACCTTTGTGTTGGCAATATCCCTTGCTGGAACTTCAAATAAATTCCGATCCAACACGATAAAATCAGCCAATTTTCCAGGCGAAAGGGAGCCGGTATCCCTCTCCTGGCCAGATGCCAGGGCAGGACCCATGGTATACCCCCAGATTGCTTCGCTTACGGACAAACGCTGATCGGGATACCACCCTCCAGACGGTGAGCCATCCATCATTTGGCGAGTTACCGCAGCATGCATACCAAAGAATGGATTGGGGTCTGCAACCGGGCTATCCGATCCAAGTGCTAAAGGAACTCCCGAATTCCATAAATCTTTAAATCGAAAAGTATGCAGCGACCTCGATCCAATTGATTTTTCGATCATCGGATACGTCTCTGTCACGTGGATCGGCTGGACCGAAGCGGTAACACCAACTGAACCCAGCCTTAGGAGGTCATCATCTTGAATATTCTGGACATGTTCTATCCGGTGCGGCGCAATTGGAGAGGGGGCTTCTTTATTCCCGTGTAATACATCAACAAAGATATTGATCAGCTCCCGATTGGCACGATCTCCGATGGCATGGACAGCGACAGCCAATCCAGCCAAATGAGCCCGTTTTACCAGATCAGTCATTTCCTCGATTGGGATCAATCGCAAACCCGCACTCTTGGTATCTTGATAAAGTTTCAGCATCCAGGCCGTCCGAGCTCCTTGAGAGCCATCAAAGAAAAATTTAATATGGCCTATACGCAAACCGTTATTTCCGTAACCCGTCCGCAAGCCCAGGTCAATAGCTTGATCCAAACGCTCACCCGGCAGCAGGGTCCAAACACGTAATGGAAGTTCCCCGGCTGCATTCAACTTCTGGAAAGCCCGAAAAGCTGGCGTCCAGCCGGCGCCTCCCATCATGCGAAAGTCATGCAAGCCAACCAATCCCAAACCATGCAGCTCAGGTATCCCCGCCTGGAAAGCTGCTGATACCTCGTCATCCGGGGGTAATGGAATTACCTCCCGCACTAGATTGATTGCCATTTCCCGCAGCAAACCGGTTGGGTTTCCAGCTTCGTCCCGGTCAATAACTCCTTCGGGCGGGTTAGGCGTCTGCGCTGTGATCCGGGCAGCTCGCAGCGCCAGGGAATTGACTAAAGCCACATGCATATCACTGCGCCAGAGAATTGTTGGGTGGTTGGGTGTCAGATCATCGAGGTCAGTACGGGTTGGCATACTGGGATCAGGCCAGCGGGTTTCATTCCAACCCTGGCCTAGAATCCATTTGCCTGAAGGCAAACTTGATGCCGCAGTTGTTAACTTGTCTTGCAGGTTTCCCAGAGAACTCACATTAGATAACGCCAGCTGCTGACGGGAAAGCGCCCAATCATAATAATGGAAATGGGAATCAACCAACCCGGGTAAAACCAGTCTACCGTCCAGATTGATCAACTGCTCCGGCCTTTTCACAGCACTTCTCAAATCCTGATCATTTCCAACTGCGAGAATGCGTTCTCCCTGGACTGCTAAAGCCGTTGCTCTGGGATAGCTTTTATCCTGGGTATACATTAAACCATTATAAAAAATCAATCCATCCATGTTGACCTTCATCTTGAAGGCATCAGACTATCTCAATTAAATGATATTTCTACCCTTCAGCCGCGGTTTCTACATTTCAGTCCAAATGCCACCTGCCGTAATTATAAATCTATTCTTCCCTGCTGAAGGGATCTCCTGCAAACTGGCAGCGCTGTCATTTACCAGGATGTTTATAATGGGATAGGCAGAAAATAAGTCTGGAAATAAAATCTTCCCTGTTTATCCCATAGACAACACTTCCTTCTTTGTGGTATACTGCCGCGGTTGGTTGCAAATTGATCAACAACAACTAAATATATTTTCGTTTTGAAAATTCGAAATAGCGGCTCGTTTCAATCGGGACGAGCTTTTTTATTGCCGCAGGGGGTATTGGCAAGGCGGCTGGTAGAACCCGGATCGATTTCCGCGAGGAAAACGCTCAATTCACAAGGGTTGTGAAGCTTCAAGAGTTATCAAAACGCACGAGGAGATTTTGATGACGACTGAATTTTCGCAGTTAACCCTGCACCCTTCTTTAATTGAACGGGCAGCGGAACTAGGATTTAATACCCCAACAGAAGTCCAAATTCGGGTAATCCCTATCATGCTGGAAGGCCGGGATGTCCTGGCTCAATCTCAGACCGGATCTGGAAAAACCGCTGCTTTTGCTTTTCCCATTTTAGACCTTTTACAGAACAGCAAAACTCTCGGGAAAATCACCACCCTGGTTTTAACCCCAACCCGGGAATTAGCCATCCAGGTTGCTGATGCCATCAAGGACTATGGACGCCACCAATCGGTCAGTGTGCTGCCAATCTATGGCGGACAGCACTACGGGACTTCCAGAAAAAAACTCAAAGATGGTGTTGATGTAATCGTTGGAACCCCGGGCCGGTTAAATGACTTAATCCGGCAGGGCATCCTGGATCTCAGCCAGGTCCAAACCGTAGTTCTGGACGAAGCTGATGAAATGCTCAGCATGGGATTCGTAGAAGAAGTTGAAACAATTCTCAGGGAGACCCCTTCCCAGCGGCAGACCACTTTCTTTTCAGCCACCCTGCCCAGCCCGATTCGACGTTTGGCGGATCACTATATGAATGAACCCGAAATGGTGATCATCCAGGGAAAACAGCTGACTGTAGATACGGTCGATCAACGATATTATCTGGTAAATGAAAACGATAAATTAGCCGCCCTGGTCCGCCTTTTTGAGGCGGAGGATATCGGAGCTACCCTGGTTTTTACGAAAACCCGGATAGGTTCCGCTCGATTAGCCAATGAATTAATCCAGCGCGGCTTCCCGGCAGAAGCCCTGAATGGGGACCTGGTTCAAGATGCCCGTTTGCGGGTATTAAATCGATTTCGGGAGGGACAAATTAAGATTTTAGTTGCTACCGACGTGGCCGCCCGCGGTCTGGATATCGATGATATCTCCCATGTATTTAATTATGATATCCCCACAGATCCGGAAGCCTATGTACACCGCATTGGACGCACTGGCAGAGCCGGAAAAGACGGCATCGCCATATCTCTGCTGACCCCCCGGGATAAAAACTATCTTTCTCGCATTGAACAATTCTCCAAGCAGCGCATAACTCAAGCACAACTGCCCACCGAGAAAGATATTCGAGAAAGGAGAGATTTAAAACTGCTGGAGAAAATGGAAATCTGGTTGGAGCGGGATCGCTGTAAACGAGAAGAGGAAATGGCGACCTACCTGGTGGCCTCAGGGTATGATCCTGTAAAAATAGCTGCAGCTGCCCTTAAAATGGCCCGGGGAGAAAACACCGATTTACCTATAGAAAAAATTTCAGAAGCCCAATTTCAGGTAAAATCCTCCCGGGGAAAATACGAACCACGCAAAGGGAATAAATCGGCCCACCGCGGACAAAGGGAGAAAAAAGGCTCTGCTTATGAAAAAGGTATGGTCCGTTTAAGCCTGGGAAAAGGCCGCTCTCATGGCATCAATCCTGGCGAAATTGTTGGAGGGATTGCTTCCAGGGCTGATATTCCTGGATACGGAATTGGTAAAATCACTATCAATGATCAAAATACGCTGGTGGATGTAAAGGAAGAGTATGTATCAGCGGTTCTTAAAAAATCCGGCTCTTATCACTTTAATAACCATCACAATGTGAATATTACCCAGCTGAACAATTAATTGGATCCACGTTTATAAGGCAGTCATGAGAACTTACCCACAGTGTATCCCCTGTATGTCCAGGCTGTTGGAATCTACCATTCAAAGAATCGATCTACCGGAGCAAAACCGAAAGGATTTATTAAAGAGTTTTATTAATGAAATCTCTAACGCTGATCATTCCCTGCCTCCAGCCCGGATCTCAGGGGCTGTCTATCTAAAACTTCTTGCTGTAAGCAACCAGGATGACCTTTTCCGACCCTACAAGGATAAAAGCATTCAAGAAGCACTCAACCTATACCCCCAATTAAAAACGCTGGTAGATCTCGCCAAAGACAGAATCGAGGCAGCCATCAGAATCAGCGCCCTGGGAAACATCCTTGATGTTGCTAATCCCAACAGCTATAACCTGGAGGAAGAAATTGATCGTTTATTCCATTTTCCTATTCAGGGAAACAGCCTGGAAGAGTTCAAGCAAGACCTCCACAAGGAAGCTTCTCTTCTTATTCTGGCCGATAATGCCGGAGAAACAGTCTTTGACCGGGTTTTAATTGAAACCCTGGACCTTCCGGTGATTTATGCTGTTAAGAGCGGACCGGCTTTTGATGATGCTCTTTTCCAGGATGCAGTCGCAGCCGGTGTCGATCAAGTTGCAGAAATAATTACTACTGGATCAATCTTCCCAGGTACCGACCTCCCCTCCTGCTCCCCTGAGTTTAGGGAGCTTTTTAATAGTGCACCCTTAATCCTGGCCAAAGGCCAGGCCAACCTGGAAACTCTCAGCGATGTTCACCGGGAGGTATTCTTCCTGCTCAAAGTGAAATGTGAGGTGATTTCCAAGGAAATCAACTATCCGCTGGGGAGTTTGGTGTTAAGACATTAATCGAGTTCTGGTTGGACCTCAGATATTAAAACCTGACCGTTTCAAGTTGGTTTTTATTTACCATCCTTTTAATTCTTATGGATTTCTTGATCTGGCAGGTAAACAGCTGAGATTTCTTCCGGCCAGATTCCCCCCGAATAAATCTCCCAGCATTCCTGGTGGTCAACCGATTCTTCTGGTTCCAGGTTGATAACGGGACCGAAAGTTTCCAATTCAATCACATCCGGACTGCAGTAAATCTGGCTGGACGCTCCCCGGTCCAGGTATTCAGCATTTTCCTGATATACGGTCCGTTTAACAAACAGGATTCCCTCCCGGAAATATCCCAACCAGCCAAACGGATTGGGAGCCCCAACCTTAAGTGCCCCGGCAGCCATGGCAGCCCTCACGAAGACTGCTTTATCCCTTATCTCCAGGTGGGGAGATTTAACCTCTGTGTACGGCCAAAACACCACATGGCGGTTTGGCAGCAAACCATGCTGGTCACTGAATTTTACTTGTTGGGGAAGAATGCCCATCCCGCCTGGTTTCAACATGGTTATTGCCCAGGGAGCTAATTTCAGAGCTCGCTCACCGCGATTGGTCAATTTGTGATTTATCACTAGCTTTGGACTTACTTTGTCCAGGGTAATCCTCCAGGATTTTTCGATACCTGTTAGCGGCTCTATATCTTGGGTTACCTGGATATTTGGGCCGTCAGTGCTGATTTTTACCGGACGATCATCCGGGATGTAAGTCCGAGCAGGATCTTCCGGCCCGTACCACAACCGGTGGCCACCCCGCAGGGAATAAGGGGGCAATCCGCTTATTTCTAATTTTGAGTCCGGTAAAACCGCCAGAAGATTTTCTCCATCACTCAAAGATAAACCAAGAATCCTGGGGCCGACTGATTTGGTGATCCAGATAATAAGATTTTCATTTTTTACCTGGAGGCAGTCCAGCCCCTCAAATCTTAGTTCATCCTGAACAATCATATCGGTCTCCTTAATAAGCAGGACCAGCCTGGATACTCCCGGTCCTGCCAAGCGTACCACCCTAATTTTACTCAGGAAATCTGTGTTCGTTTCCCAATACTTTCAGTTTTTTCCCCTGCGATCAGAGAGCTTCCACCTTCCAACCAAATACCTGGGCGATCTGGCGAATCTCTGGCAACCAATGGCCAGTTAATATCAGGTAATGGTGAGAGGTTAATGAACTTACCAGCTTGTGCCCATCACTTACCCGAATGACTGCCCCATTTAAACAATCCGAGTTTTTGTACTGGGTAAATTTTTCTATTTCACCCTCGATGACAGAAATGGTTTCCATATCCGGATGCAGCTTGGCCAAAGTCATCGCGCCAAGGGGCATGCGGGCATCGATCGCTGTGGCATTATCGTCAACTATTGCCAGCACCTTGGATTCCAAAGACCATTCGGTAGCAAAAGATTGAGGAACAACACCAAAGTATCCACAGTGGGCTGCCAGGATATAGTTATCCGGGTTGCCTTTAACTTCCGGGAAATAAGGAATCCGTTCATGTTTAAGAGCGGCATCTCCCATTAAGAAGGGATACATATTGGTCATCATGATCGGGCAATCCAGGGATTTGTTCAGCAGGTACTTGGTTAGCATCACAACAGTATCAGCCTCACAAGCCCAGATCAGCTTCTTTTCCTCATAGAGCATATTCCACGCCAAACAAGGAGTTGTGTCCGAGTATTGAGATTCATTTAAGCAGTTGATTCCAACTGCTTTGATGCTTTCATCCGCCTCAACAGCTTTTTTTAACTCCAGGTAGATCTTCAAGGCACTGTTGCGCTGCTTATCAGTAATCTTCCCCAGTTTGAGACGATCCTTCCAGGCATCCCAGGCAGCCTCTGCATCTGCATCCTCTATTTGTTTGGCTGCAGCTGCCATTTCTTTGAAGCTTCTTTTTTCCAGGGTCACCCCATATTTGGCCATCATGCGCTGGGTGCATTCATCTTCCCACCAGTAGAACCGCTTAAATATTTCCGGCTGGAAACCCTCACCCGGATTATCTTGATAAACCAGGAATTTTGAGCTGCGCAAATCTCGTTTTACAGCCAGCGACCGGGCCAGGTTTTTAGTTTGGTCCATGTTATAGGGGGCAATTACGTCAATGCCTTCCGTGCGCAAATATTTAATGATTTCCCAGTCCCACATAGCCATAGTGCCAAATTCTGTTGTGATGATCAGGATAGGCACATCAATGGAGCGGAAATCCTCCAGCTGCCGGTAGGCTTGTCCCAAAATCTGGGGAAAGAGGACCGCATCAGCCTTCGGGATTGGATCTCCCAAGGCAACTTCAGGTAAAAATTGCACATCATCAGCTAAACGAGTCTTCAATAAATTCAGCTGCTTGTCAAAATCCTGATCTCTTCCATCTCTGAAGTATAAGGGAACAACTTGAGCTAACATACCTGCCTCCTGTGAA
>CAZUMG010000008.1:29603-30897 GCA_964621895.1 uncultured Anaerolineales bacterium
CCAGTGGCATTGATCACGATACTGTACTCAGGTAAATCTCCCATGACCTGGTCATTCCTTACTGGATCACTGTTATGGATATATTCAATGTCTATATCCGGTTCATATTTGGCTGCCATTTCACGCATATGATCCAGTTTTCCAGGTGAGCGGTTAACGGCAATAAATTTTTCTGGCCGGTTGCCCGGATCTGTTTGGTTAATCAGATATAAAAGGGTCGCTACCGCAGATCCTCCGGCACCTAAACAAAGCACATGAGCACCTGTCCTATTAAAGTATCCGGGCTCAATGATGGCTTCCAGGCTTGATCCCGCAGTAATCGGGTCTTTAGCATACCCCTGGAGGTTTTCCCCACTCTTACTGATACAGGACAGCTCGGCGGTGGCTTCCGCATAGGGATCCAGGAAATCAAACATATCCCTGGCTGCGGAGAAGACATCCATCTTGTGAGTGGTAACTAATGCTCCTAGGGAATTAGGGTCATATTTAATTTGTCCAACTGATTTCCGGTAATTCTCAGGTCGGTCGTGGATGGGATGATCAATACCCTCTAAGATAACCTCATTCCTGCCCAAAACTTTCATCCAGAGGGGAAAGACCTGATTGATAGATGATTTCCCTGTGGTCACTCCAATAAAGTAAAATGTGGGAACGTCTTTTTTGATGATCTCAGAGTCCATAAATAGCCTCACAAATTAGTCTTCCCGGGCTGCTTTAATCGCAGCCGCATAAGTCTTGGCAATAGCAGTGATTTCAGAAAATTCTCCGGAAAGAGCCAGGCTTTTGGGGCATAAATTGCTTCCTGCTCCAACCGCAAATGCACCGGCCGCAAACCACTCTTTGAGATTTTTTTCTGACACACCTCCCGTTGGCATCATAGGAATATCCGGGAAGGGACCTCTCAGCGATTTCAGGTAAGCAGGTCCACCTAAGGAACCCGGGAATATCTTTACAACATCACTTCCGAGGGTCCTGGCCTGCATTACTTCAGATGGCGTTAAAGCGCCCATCATCACCGCCAGGCCGGTTTTGGTCATCGCTTCCGCTAGGGCACTTTCTGTATGAGGGCTGACCAGGAAGGCAGCGCCTGCGTTTTTGGCATCTGCCGCTTGTCCCGGGTGGGTAAGCGTGCCCATCCCAAGAAGGATCTGGTCCCCGAATTCGCGGCTCAATGAGTTCACTACTTCCAGTGCATTTGGCGTTGTGAAGGTGATTTCAATTCCACTTACACCTCCGGCAACTAAAGCTGCCACCATTTTCAGGGTGAGATCCTGAGTAGGTCCCCGAAGAACAG
>CAZUMG010000009.1:0-1064 GCA_964621895.1 uncultured Anaerolineales bacterium
TATTGGCTGGTAGAGGAAAAACTCACCCCGTCCGCCTGTGTAGAAAAAGGGTTATCCCGGGATTTTGTTGATGCCATCATTGACAGGGTGAAACGTTATCGGTTTAAGAGCCGGCTGCCTTTGGTTGGTTCTATTGGACAATTTCCGCTCTCTGACTTAGAGGACTTGCCTTTTTATCAATCCTGAACTCCCCTAAACTACGCCAAAATATTGAGGTTGAATTATAAAAAAAAGCCGTTTAAAACGGCTTTTTTTTGAGTGTTCAGCTTAGGCAGGGAAGATCAAATCCTGACTGAATGGCGTTCCCTGAGAATTGCCAGGGTCCTTTCCACCTCGGTAGCCTGATCCTCTCTGGACCAGCCCAACAGCTTCGCCATGATTTCAGCCAATTCGGTGATTGAGTCCACGGAGACCTGGTTTATCCAGGCAAGCTTTGAGCGCCGGAGTAAAAAATCATCCAGGTGAACAACCATTTCTTCCTCAATCAGGAAATTCAGCTCTTGCCTGGTATATGCCCGGGTATATTTTAGTGGGGAGTCGTTTTTACCAGACAGATAGGCCGCAACTCTCCCTGCCCGGGTACCATAGCGATCAAAAAGGCCTTTTATTTGTTCCTGGGATAAGCCGCTTTTTTCACCTAACTCACGGATTCTTTCCTGGCGGGCCTGACCATCGCGAGGATAATTTTTTCCTCCTCCGATGGGAAGGCTGGCTGTACTGGCACGGCGCGGCAGATTTAACCTCTGGAGCACCTGGTCAGTCACCTGCTCTGAAAAAGCTCGATAACTGGTCCACTTTCCACCTACCAGGTTTAAAATAGGCCAGGGGATCAGGGCACTTTTTTCCATTACCTTAATGGAATGATCCCTGCTGATTTGACCTGTGCTGCCCTCGGCAACAGGCAGAGGGCGAACCCCGGAAAATTGAAAGACAATTTGGTCCCTGGTGACCTGGAGAATTGGAAATATTTTAGGAACCATACCGAGAATATAATCAATTTCCTCTTTAGTGCAAACCGCCCGGTCAGGATCATCAATTCGCAGATCGGTGGATCCGATCATAAC
>CAZUMG010000009.1:1164-5222 GCA_964621895.1 uncultured Anaerolineales bacterium
TGGCTGGGCATGGGGCTGTCGCCCCGGACATAAGCATCATACATCATCAATCCCAATTTGATGATCACGGCACCCCTTTCTGCGGGTTTGTCCAGTAAACCCAGGAATTTTAGGGGTGAGTTAAAGATTCCGGAAAACCATTTGAAGATTGGAATCGTGGTTGGTAATGGGTGGGTCAGGTGAGGAGCATTTCGGAGCAGGTTGTTGCGCTCGCGCAGGGCTTCCCGGACCAGGCGGAAATCACCGTTTTCCAGGTAGCGAATTCCCCCGTGCAGCATATGGGAGGACGCCATGCTGGCACCGGAGCAGAAATCCCCCCGGTCGACGATCAGGGTATCCACGCCCTGCAGGGCGAGATCGCGGAATGTACCGATTCCGTTGATCCCGGCACCGATGATCAGGACAGGTATATTGGAATTTTCTTGGATTGTTTTAAGTGTTTGTCCTCGATTCTCCATCAAATTGAATCTCCCAAAAAAAAGTTAGGAAGCAGCCTACGAAGGTCAATTATGATTACCTTTTCCTCCAGAATTTATTTTCTATAGCCTACTGCGCAGGCAGGTAAGTCCAAAGGTTATAATTATACTTGGTCTATTTTATCATTTAGAAATAGACCAGCAGCTGGCTTATCTTAGTCTGAAAAAAGTAGAAAGGAATTTAATAATATGGGTACCTTTCACACCATCAAATGGCTGGATCCCGGCCTTGTCAGCATGATTGACCAGCGGAAACTTCCCCATGAGGTAATTTATAATGAGTATCAGGATCCTGCAGGAGTTGCGGGAGCAATTCGGGACATGGTCATCCGTGGAGCGCCGGCCATTGGGGCTGCGGCGGCATTTGGCCTGGCACTGGTGCCCTGGCATGATCAATCCGGGGATCTGGAAACGGTCATCACTGAGCTTGGCAGCACGGCTGAGCTGTTAAGAAAAGCTCGGCCTACCGCCGTGAATTTAACCTGGGCGATCGACCGTATTTTGGCCCTGGTCGGTGAGACCAAGGTAAATACAGTTGCGGAATTAAGGGACCTGATCTTACATAACGCCCAACTTATCGCAGCTGAAGACGTGAAAACCAACCTTTCCATTGGAGAAAACGGCCAATCCTTAATCCCCGATGGCGCAACCATCTTTCATCACTGCAACACGGGAAGCCTGGCAGCGGTGGACTACGGCACAGCCCTGGGGGTAATTCGCCTGGCGCACGAAAGGGGTAAAAACATCTTCGTGTACGTGGACGAAACCCGCCCCCGCCTGCAAGGGGCCCGCTTAACGGCCTGGGAACTGCTCCAGTACGGGGTTCCCTTTAAGGTCGTGGCAGACAGCGCTTCGGGGTTTTATATGAGCACCCAAAAAGTGGATTTATGTATTGTTGGAACGGATCGGGTTGCAGCCAACGGTGATGTTGCCAATAAAATTGGTACTTACAATCTGGCAGTGGTCGCTCATGAAAACAAGGTACCGTTTTATGTTGCAGTCCCGAAAACCACCATTGATCTGAATACTCCCTCTGGCCGCAAGATCGAGATTGAGGAAAGACCTGCTGAAGAAGTAACCCATGTGGGCAATTGGCAAATCACGCCGGACGGAACTCCGGTGGGAAACCCGGCGTTTGATATTACCCCGGCAAAATATGTGACTGCGTTCATAACCGAAGACGGCCTGGTCTATCCCCCCTATGAAAAAAACCTGGCAAGGTTATTCAAGTAGACCAGCTGGTATCTGAATGAGAAGTGAGATAATATCTTTCTGATGGATTTAAAGGGAATACAAAACACCAAGTGTTTTTTATTTGATTTGGATGGCACCATCTATCTTGGCAATGAGCTTTTACCCGGTGCACGGGAGCTGTTGGCACACCTCGATGAACAAACCCGGGCATATTATTTCCTGACCAATAATTCATCCCGTTCGCGGGCAGATTATTCCCAGAAGCTGGCTGCCTATGGTCTGGAGGCGCCAGAAAACAAGATATTTTCTTCTGGTATGGCAACGGCCATATACCTGAAGAAACAAAAACCAGGCGCTAAAGTATACCTGGTTGGCACCCCGTCCCTGGAGGAAGAGTTCCGCCAGTATGGTTTTAAGCTGGTGGACAAAGATCCTGACTTTGCCGTGCTGGGTTTTGACACTACCCTGACTTACGAAAAAATTTGGAAACTCGCCATTTTTGTTGCGGAAGGGAGACCCTATATTGCCACCCATCCGGACATTAATTGTCCTGCTCCAGGAGGATTCATGCCGGATATCGGTGCTATGATGGCCATGATAAAAACCTCTACGGGCAGGGAGCCGGATGTGATCGTTGGAAAACCGTATGCTCCGATGGTGAATGCCATTGTTGAAACAACCGGTTATTCACCAGAAAACCTGACCATGGTCGGTGACCGGCTGTACACCGATATAGCCATGGGAGCTGCTGGTATTCATACCGTATTGGTATTGAGTGGAGAGACTAATATTGAGGATCTGGTTTCCGTGCCGAATCAGCCAGACCTGGTTTGTGAGAATTTAGGAGAACTGCTGGAGCTGCTGCGAAGGAAATAGGAGTAAGTATCCAGTGTTCAGTAAACAGCATTCAGAAAACTTCTCTCTCGGTCTCGCAATCTCCATATCCCCGAGCCTCCTGATATTCCCTCATGTTCTTCTGACCGTGACCATATTGAAGAAGGATAGCCTTCCCCAGGTACGAAAGAAATCCTCCTCCGTCATCCAATAAAGCTGCTCCTGGTTTCCCCAGGAACTGATAAACCCCCAGGGAGTGCTGGCGCCCGCCCTGTTTTTGTGTCCCTGGTCATAGGCACCCAGGATCATCAGATGCCCTCCCACCAGGCGAGCTGGACCCAGTGAACTGGTGGTGTTTTCCCCCCGGGTGATCAGGGGTTCTTTCCCCTGCAGGTAGGTCACAGACACCAGGTTGAGTGAATTCCCATTTTTTAGCATCTCTTGGATGGATAGGGCGGTCCCCCGGTAACATCTAACCCCGGGAGCTAAATCCTGAAGATGACCCAGTTTTCTCACTAGATTTGCTGTTTGGTAGACCAGGCTGCCGTTGTGGTTTCCAAATATTGTGTACCTGGCGGTACCCTTTAATGGACGATTTTCCACCCAAGAAGCCAGGGTATTTCCCAGGAGAGCAGTGCCGTACAACATATTGAGGGCGGAAGCTGCGGCATACTTGGCGCAGTGATTGGTGCTGCCCTGATCTTGTTGGTAACCAGCCAGCTGGCCTTCTGTCCAGCCCCGCCAATAAACCTTGATAAGAGACATTCCTGAATCGGGATCCTTTCTCTAATTGCCGCCTCCCTTGTAGTATACCCCGGTGGTCGAAGGAAACAAGTTTCTCAATTACACCGTCCTCTCAGGGATGGATTATTCAAATGGGTTTGACTTCCCGTAAGCGTTTCTCTATAATCCTTTACATCAGGATTTGGTCACCGATCAAGAGGATCTCAGGAAATTGAAACCAAAAAGGATCATTCATGGATAGAAGGAAGATTTTTTCAGGCATCGTTTTAACAGGGCTGGTATTTGTTCTCAGTGGTTGTTTTCCAAGTGAAGGGGATTCCAGTTCTCCCTGTCGTGATAGAAGTGCCGTATTTTGTGAAGATTTTGAAGACGAGGATCATTTTCAAGTAGAGAGCAGCTCTATCGGAGCTAATGCTACTGACCTTTGGTGGGTAACTGATGACCAAGATTCTGCTTACCTTTATGCCGATTTCCCGGTAGCTGAAAGATCCCGCCGATTCATGATTATCCTGGGAAATGGGGACTACAATAACGAAACCATTGCTCTGCTCTACACACCTCAAATCGATCTGACCAAAGCTGAATCAGCCTCACTGGATTTCAACCTGATTTACAAATCCGAACGCCATTGGGATGGGTTGGTTGTGTATGCTGGCAGCACAGAGCCAAACAGTAATGATGAAACCACCTGGGTAATGCTCAGTCCACCAGATGGATATCCTGACACGATCCTCTTGGATCATCACCTGACCCCAGGGTATTCCGGAAATTCACAGCACTGGATCCATGAAGATATCGACCTTTTTCCAG
>CAZUMG010000009.1:5322-7797 GCA_964621895.1 uncultured Anaerolineales bacterium
TCTGTGAAGGATTAGCTCTGGACCCGGCTGGCCCTTTACAAATGGAATTATGCTGGTCGGGCTGGGATGCACTCCAGATTTGCCCTCCTGGTTTTACTGCTAATAGCGCCCAAACAGGTTGTTTACCCCTGGAGACATTGGGAGAGTGTTCACTAGGCTGTCCGGCTGGGTATCAAGCTGATCAAGGTGCTGGAATATGCCGGTTAAACCAGGCTCCAGAGATTCTTGAAGTTACCGACGAGCTTTGCCCTCCGGGAATTGTTGTTCAACCAGATGCCAGATGCTGTTTCGATCCTGACTACACTCTGGTCACGGTAAATACGCCCCAGATATGCACAACTCTGGAAGTCCTGTTTCCAGCATATGATGTCACTGTAAAGCAATCTACCCGATGTCTTAATGGACCGGACAATAACGCAGAGATAGTAAGTTCCTTGAAACCGTTTACGATTGTGGAGATCTTGGGTATTGGGGAAGACAATCAGCACCTGGTGGTAAACAATCCTGCTTATCAGGTACCCTGTTGGGCCCCCGTAAAAGACTTTTATCTGGACCAGCTTGATCTGAGCATCCTTCCGGTTTTCCGGACTGAGTGAATGGAATTGGAATTATCCTGCGTTTTGCAGGTTCTCCCATTCCTCCAGTAATTTTGTCAGCTCAATTTCAGATTCTTTATACTTAAGTCCCAATTTCACAACTTCATCGGGGTCGTTGGGAGGATCAATCAATTGCTCTCCCAAAGATGCGATCAGGTTTTCCAGGAAGGTGATCCGATTTTCAACTTCTTGTAAGCGCGCTGTCCGTTTTCGATCAGCAGCCTGGACCCGGTTCTTGGCAGACTTCTTATTTTTATAGTCACCTAAAGATTCGTCCACTGGAATTTCAGGATCTTCTTTCTTGAGCTGGTCCTCTCGCAGTGAGGTTTGATAGGCTTGATAACTCCCTTCAAATACGATCAAATTTTCCTCATCAACGTCAATTTCCCAGATCTGGCTTGCCAGTGCACTGATCAGATAACGGTCGTGGGAAACCAGCAAAACGGTTCCTGAGTAGGTGGATAAAACCGCCTGAAGAGTTTCCTGGGAAGGAATGTCCAGGTGGTTGGTTGGTTCATCCAGCAGCAGTAAATTAGCATTGCTTAATGAAAGTTTTGCCAGAGCAAGGCGGCCTCTTTCCCCTCCGGAAAGAACTGAAATTTTCTTATAAACTTCATCTCCTGAGAACAAATAGGCCCCCAGATAGCTCCTGGCAGCATGATCGGATTTGAAATTTCCCGCTTGGTCAATTTCTTCCAGAACAGTATTCCCTTCATTTAGATCCTGGTGGGCCTGGGCAAAATAGCCCACATCCAGGTTGGCGCCCAGTTTGACCTCTCCGGACAGAGGTTGGAGCTGGTTCAAGATAGTTTTCAAAAAGGTAGTTTTCCCTGCGCCGTTGGGGCCAATCAGGGCAGCGCACTCTCCCCTCAATAAGGTAATCTCCGGGACTGAAAATAAGGCTTTCTCTCCATCGGGGTAGCCAATTTCCAGATCAGATGTTCTGAGAACTAAATCGCCGCCCCGTTTTTGGGTTTGAAAATTCATCGATACCAGCTGGGGTTTTTTGGTGGGGTTCTTTAAGGCAGAAATGCGCTGGTGGGCTTCCTGAATATTCATGGGGCTGGTTGTAGTATGAACATCCTGGCTGAGCTGAGACCAGGTTTTTCCCTGAATAGCCTGCAGACCCATTTGCTCGATGGCTTGAATGCGCCTGCTTAACAAGCGCAATTTACCTTTAGCGTGAGTGGTCCGCTGTCCGGCAATATTTCTCTTGATGTAATCGAGTTCATTAACCAGGCGGACTTTCTCTGCTTCGAACAGCTCCTGCTGTCTCTCCCAGCGTGATTGGCGCTGCTCCAGGTACGCGCTATAATTTCCCCGGTAGGTTTCAAATCCTCCCCGGCTCATCTCCCAGATTTGATTGCAAACCTGGTCAATAAAATATCGATCATGGGAAACCAGCAAGACGCCACCAACATAATTTTTTAAGAATCCTTCCAGCCACTGGATCGCCTCAATATCAAGATGATTGGTCGGCTCATCAAAAATCAATAACTCTGAAGGGGCAAGCAGTATTTGGCCGAGAAGAGCACGGGTGCGTTGGCCTCCAGAGAGATGATTTACCGGCATGTGGAAATCAGAAGGTGTAAAACCCAATCCGGCCAGCACCTGTTGAACCTGATTCTCATAGGTGTATCCCCCCCGGTTTTCAAATTCAACCTGTAGGGCGCCATAGCGGGCTACCAGCTCTTCCGAAGAGCTGTCTGGCAGGCCCATCATTTTCTCAAGCCGCTTTAATTCCCCCTCAATTTTTCGAAGATCTTCTACGGCAGTTAGCGTCTCTTCCCATAAGGTCCGATCGGAAGACAGGGAACTTTTCTGAGGTAAATACCCGATTCGCAGCTGGTTTGCTCGTTGAATTTTCCCTTCTGACGGG
>CAZUMG010000009.1:7897-18312 GCA_964621895.1 uncultured Anaerolineales bacterium
GGACAGGGTTGGAGCATGATATAATCGCGACCAGACTCAAACTGGTAATCGTTGGCTATTATAGTCTGGTATAAAGGAAAGTACAGGGTTTTATTCAAAGACATGCAAGCTTATCCAAGACACTCAAAAAATTCTCCGGACTGGATCAAGCGAGGCTTATGGGCAGCTTTTCTGATTTCGGCAGTGGTTACAGCTGTGCTGGCTTTCAGATCGCCTAAAGGCCATACTGATTTACCAGCACTTACTAACGAACCGACCTACTCGGATTCCAATCTAGATCAACTTGTGCTGGAAGATAATAAATCTCTCCAAAAAAACGCCAGCCGCCCGGGTTATCAAGAACTAGATCTTGATAAGACTGTATATTTCCTTTTAACGGGATTGGATAAACGGGAATGGGAGGGAAATACCGGCCCGGGATTAACGGATACGATTATTGTGGCTTTTCTGAATACCAAAACACAAACGGCTGGTTTGATATCCATCCCACGAGACACCTGGGTGGAAGTACCTGAGTATGGTCCCTATAAAATTAATCAAGCCTATTCTTTAGGAGAAGGCTATGGTTATGAAGGAGGAGGGCCAGGAATCCTGATGGAAACTGCAGGGAACCTGCTTGGAATTACCATAGACTATTATGTTCAGGTTGATTTTGATGCCTTTGTGGTCCTGGTAGATGCCGTTGATGGCGTGTTGGTAGATGTTAAGGAAGTCATCCTGGTTTGGCCAAACGCCGAGATGGAAGGAGATATGAAAAGGCTGTATCCCGGAAAGCAAGTCTTGCCCGGAAACCTGGCTTTGGGTTATGTCCGCACAAGGGATACCGCTGAAGGAGATTTTGGGCGTACAAAAAGACAGCAGCAGGTGCTGGTGGGTTTGCAGAAGAAAATATTCTCCTATGATATCCTGCCAAGACTAATTCCCAGACTTCCGGGTTTGTACCGGGATCTGGCCTCCAATGTTGAAACAAACCTGAGTCTTGCGCAAATCGTGACTTTAGCCTGGGCGGTCAAAGATATCAATCCGCAGAGCGTGCAGACCCGGACAATCGATCAGCCGCTTGTAGAGCCTGGATTCAATAACAGGGACCAATATGTGCTTTTCCTTGATATCGAACAAATCCGGAAGATTTGGGGGGATATGCAGCAATTAGCTGCCACACCGGTTCCAGAACCCACCCGTGAAATTACCCTGGATGAATATCTCCTGCAAGAAAATGCCAAAGTCGCTGTTTTTAATGCTTCGAGCTCTCCGGGATTAGCAAACCTGACTGCCGATTTCCTGGCAGCAAATGGCATCAATATTACCGAAGTAGGAAATTACGAGAAATTCAAAGATCAAACCTTTGTTTATGATTATTCTGGCAAACCCCATACGATTCAATCGATATTGAAATTGATGGGATTTTCTCAAAATCGACTCTTTTACAAAGATGATCCCGATAACACGGCTGATGTGGTCATCGTCTTGGGAGCGGATTGGGTCCTGGAAAACACACTCCCTGAAGCAGAATAAATTTCCCATGATCTATAATGCAAAAGAGACCCATTTATAAAAATTCCAGTTTGACATCAATCAAGAAAACCGATAGACTTAATAGAGAATTCTATTTACAGGATCAGGAGGCCGCTTATGGGGTATAGAAATATTCGTCTCACTGTCATAAAGGGATTTAACAAGGGAGAAGTATTTCCCCTGGATGCTGACGAAGTAATCATTGGCCGTGGTGAAGAAAACGGAATCGTTCTCAACATTGCCGAGATTTCCCGGACGCATGCAGTTCTCACTAAAGTAGAAGAGGGGTATATGATCAAGGACCTGGGGTCCACAAATGGCACTTTTGTGGATAAGAAAAAAGTGGGTGAAAAATACCTGCTCAAACCCGGAGATACGATCATGCTCGGAGATGCAATTTACCTGAATTACCAGGCTGATACAGACCCGGAAGAAACCCTGGTTTCCCCGCGGACGAAAGAATTCTCAATACCAGAGGATACTGTTGTAACGCCAAAACCAGCAGCGCCTAAACAGGCTGCAGCGCCGGCTACATCTCCACAGAAAAGCAGGTCAGCCCAGGCGATCCTGAGTCAGGACCAGGCAACAGAAGAAAAAAAGGGAAAGACCTGGTTATGGGCTGGAATTGGTTGTGTTGTGGTAATTTTTTTCCTGATAGTGATTGGATTAATTGCCTTTGATTACCTGAACCTTTACTGCACACCACCTTTTGATAACCTGCTGAAATTCCTTTACACCTGCCCGTCCTGATGAGTTTGTTTACTCAAACTCGGCGGTTTTTTACTGCAGTATAAATATAAATGGAAAATAACGCATTTGAAGTTATCCCCGCTGCCTGTGTATACGGTGGAGATGCCCTTGCCCGACTGCCGGATGGTCGGGCAGTTTTTATTCCTTATGCTCTGCCGGATGAAACTATCCGAATCCATATAGTTGAAGATAAAGAGCGCTATGCCAGAGCCGAAATACTTGAGATTATCTCACCTGCAGCCCAAAGAATAACACCCCGGTGCCCCCATTATGGTGATTGTGGGGGATGTCATTATCAGCATATCTCATATCAGGATCAATTAAAGATAAAACAATCCATCCTGGTGGAACAGCTCAAGCGGGTTGGGAAATTATCCGACCCGCCTGTGCAAGATGTGATTCCATCTCCAGCCGAATGGAATTACCGGAATCATATCCAATTCCATATTTCTGCAGATGGAGAACCGGGATTCTTAAAGCATCATTCAAACCAGGTGGTCCCTATCCAGGAATGCCATCTGCCGGAGGATTCCCTTAATCAGATTTGGCCAGCACTTGATTTGGAAGAGATCCCTGGCCTTGATAGGATCAGCCTCAGATCTGGAGAGGATGGGCAGGATACCCTCCTGGTTCTGGAATGCAGCGACCCAGCCTCGATTGAGTTTGCTGTGGATTTGCCCCTTTCGGCGGTCCTTCAAGGACCCGGCGGGGAAATCATTTTATCGGGAGATGAATTTACCATCATTCCTGTCCATAATTTTCCCTTTGTTGTCTCGGCCGGATCGTTTTTTCAAGTGAACACGCGGGTGGCGGAGTTAATCGTGGATTACCTGCTGGAGGTTCTGCCGTTAAATGAACACACGCTGTTTATGGATGTGTATTGCGGGGTAGGATTATTCAGCGTCTTTATTGCTCCCCTGGTAAACAAAGTTATTGGAATTGAATCCGATCCGTCCGCAGGACAAGACTATTTATATAATCTGGCTGGATTTGAAGGAGTTGAATTATATGACGCTCCTGCTGAAGACATCCTGCCCAATCTTGATATTAACCCTGACATTATTTTGTTAGATCCCCCCCGGGCAGGAATTTCCCGGGAAGTTCTTGACAGTGTGGTTTCGTTAAACCCGGGCATGATCGTTTATATTTCCTGTGACCCTGCTACCTTAGGGCGGGATGTTTCCAGATTTCAAAACCAGGGTTATATGCTGGTAGAATCTACCCCTTTTGATATGTTCCCTCAGACTTATCATATCGAGAGTGTGAATATATTCCAGAAAATATCTCCAGCAGCATGATATTTTACACTGTGACTAAAAAAAAGACTGGGGTAAAATGCAGGTAAGTTGCAGGTTAAACAAGTACTGCTCAATTGAGATAAAATGAGGCTTTTCTTATAGTCTGAACCGCCTCCTAAGGATATCTTAGATGCTATTGAGTGAGTTAATAGCTGTGTTACCAACTCGACGATTTAACTGCTTATTTGGGTTGTTGGACCTGGTTCTACTTTTAATATCCGATCCTGGTTAAACGCCCCCAGCCTGTTTCGAGGAAAACCATTCGAAACGGGTTTTTTTATCCCTAATCTGGACCTGTTTCTGGGACAAGCATAACTAGCGGGGACCAGGTTGATGAATTCTTGATAGGAGGGAACCTATGGAAGTAAATCGCGATTTGAATCGGAAAATTCCAGTCTTAGATTGGGAATCCCATTTAGCTCAACGGACCCAGGGAATGCAAAGCTCCGCCATCAGGGAACTGTTGAAGGTTACCCAGGATCCCGATGTTATTTCTTTTGCTGGCGGACTGCCAGCTCCAGAACTTTTCCCCCTCCGGGAAATTGAGGAAGCCTGTACCCATGTTACCCGCCAGATGGGGATGAAAGCCTTGCAGTATGGTACAACGGAAGGTTATTACCCATTAAAAGAATTCCTGGCTGATTCAATGCATAAATACGGCATTCCCGCTACACCAGAGAATGTTTTGTTAACCAATGGATCGCAACAGGCGCTGGACCTGGTTGGAAGAATTTTTCTTGATCCGGGAACTTTTGTACTCTCTGGGAGACCGACCTATCTTGGCGCTATCCAAGCCTGGAAGGCCTATCAGGGAAAATTCCACACCATGCTTGTGGATAAACAGGGGATGGTAGTCGACGAGATTGAACATGCTTATGAAAAAGTATTGAAGGATAGCGGCCGCCCCCCCGCATTTATTTATGTGCTCCCCAATTTTCATAATCCTGCCGGGACAACTTTACCGCTTGAGCGCAGGATTAAATTGGCTGAAATAGCGATCAAACTTGACCTGGCTGTGATAGAGGATGATCCTTACGGCCAACTCCGATTTGAAGGCGAAGATATCACCCCTATATGTAACTTGATCCCCGAGAGAACGATTTACCTGGGCACATTTTCTAAAACCTTGGCTCCTGGCTTGCGTTTGGGCTGGATAGTTGCCTCTGAAGCCTTAATGAAGCGATTAATTCAAGCCAAACAGGGTTGTGATTTGCATACAGGTACATTTGTTCAGTATGTTGCTAATGACATCTGCCAACGGGGATTCCTTAAACCTCATATCAAGAAAATTAGAAAAGTATACAAAGAGCGGCGGGATACCATGGTTGAAGCCCTGACTGAATTCTGGCCAGATGGGTGCGATTGGACGGACCCTCAAGGCGGTTTATTCCTCTGGGCTCAAGTGCCAGAATCTATTGATACCGTTCAATTTCTCAAAGAAAAAGCTCTAAAAGAAAAGGTTGCCTATGTTCCCGGGGTTAATTTTTACCCGAATGCAGATGGAGGAAATAACGCAATGCGCTTGAATTTCTCCTATTCAAAACCGGAAGTGATTGTAGAGGGTATTAAGAGATTAGGTACAGCATTAAAAAAAGAACTGGCGAAAAAGTAGTTCTGAAAGGCGGCCAAGGCAGGAGATCGGTCTCATAATCACTGAATAGAACTGACATTCGTCATATTAATGAGTTACCTGAGTACCAGATTGCGTTTTGGTTGTATGATATATGCGCTGAATAGAGCTTGGTTGGCAGGACAATCAATAATTTAGAATATGTATTGGTTCAAGGAGGTATATCGTGTCCGTTATTCAAGATGTGATTGCAAAAACCAAGGAGAAAGACCCCGCTCAGCCTGAGTTCCACCAGGCGGTAGAAGAAGTGCTGAATACTCTTCAGCCAACAGTGGAGAAACACCCTGAATTAGTCCAGGCGAAAATATATGAACGCATCGTTGAACCTGACCGGGTAGTGATGTTCCGGGTTCCCTGGATGGATGACGATGGTGAAGTCCATGTCAATCGAGGCTTCCGGGTTCAATTCAATAATGCCATTGGACCCTATAAAGGAGGGCTGCGTTTTCACCCTTCGGTCAACCTGGGGATTATCAAATTCCTCGGATTTGAACAGATTTTCAAAAACTCCCTGACCACACTACCGATGGGCGGAGGGAAAGGCGGCTCTGATTTTGATCCTAAGGGCAAGACAGATACAGAAGTAATGAATTTCTGTTACGCTTTTATGCGGGAACTGTTCCGCCACATTGGCCCAGATACAGATGTGCCCGCAGGCGATATTGGGGTTGGTGGCCGGGAAATTGGCTACCTGTATGGATACTATAAAAAGATTCGCAACGAACATACCGGCGTTCTAACCGGGAAAGGCCTGGAATATGGTGGCAGCCTGATTCGACCAGAAGCTACTGGCTATGGATCAGTTTACTTCGCTGGTGAAATGCTGGCGGTCCGGAATTTAACCCTGGATAAAAAGTCAGCCATTGTTAGCGGCTCGGGAAATGTTGCTCAATATACTATTGAAAAATTGTTAGACCTGGGTGCAAAACCCATTTCCCTTTCGGACTCAAGCGGCACAATCATTGATGAAGGCGGGATCGATAGGAACAAACTCCAGTATGCTATGGAGCTGAAAAATATCCGCCGTGGGCGAATTAAGGAATATGCTGACAAATTTAAAGTTCCCTATTTCCCTGACATGAGTGTATGGGATGTTGTCAAAAAAGAGGGCATTAAGGCAGAACTGGCTTTCCCCTCAGCAACCCAGAACGAAATCAATGCCGAGCAAGCCCAATCATTGGTGGATCAAGGCTGTATTTGTGTCTCGGAAGGGGCAAATATGCCTTCCACCCTGGAAGCGGTAGAAATCTTCCAGAAGAACAAATTGTTGTATGGTCCTGCCAAAGCAGCTAATGCTGGTGGTGTTGCTACTTCTGGACTTGAGATGAGCCAGAACAGCATCCGACTATCATGGTCACGAGAAGAAGTTGACCAGAAACTGCACGGCATTATGAAGAGCATCCATAAAACTGCCCTGGATGCAGCAGAAGCTTATGGCGACCCAGGAAATTATCTCATGGGAGCCAATATTGCCGGCTTCTTAAAAGTTGCCAAAGCGATGCTAGCCTACGGGATAGTCTAACCCAAGGCCCATTCAAGTAAAAACCGCTGGCTTGAATTCCAAGCTGGCGGTTTTTTATTAAATAAGGGTTTCTGGATTAGCTCTGGTCCGTCTTAAGCATCAGTGGTTGTTCAGCTCAACTTCCGTGAAAACCACGACTTCTTTTCCGGTTAACTTTTCCTGGACCTTCTCAATAATTAAATTCAGGTGGCCATTGTTGGCGACAAAATCAAGATCATCCCCCGGAATGGTTAAAACAGGGCATAAACTGAAATCCTTGATCCATTGTTCATAAAGCAGGTTTAACTGATTTAGATAAGCGGGGTCAATTTGCCCTTCGTAATCTCTGCCGCGCTGCTTAATCCGCTGCTGAAGAGTGGGTACAGATGCTTTGAGATACAAGACTAAATCCGGAGGTGGTAAAAATTCTACCAGCGCTTGGTAAAGTTCCTGGTAGGTTTGATAGTCCCTTTCTCCCATTTGTTCCTGCTTGTAAAGGTTATGGGCAAATATTTCAGCATCCTCATAGACACTGCGATCCTGAATGACCGATCCGGGATGGACAGATAGGTTTTTATGCGCTCGTAAACGCCTGGTTAAGAAAAAGACCTGGCTGTGAAAAGCCCAGGTTTGCATATCTTTATAAAAATCCGGCAGATAAGGATTTTCTCTTTCCGGCTCAAAAAAAGGAGTCCAACCAAGATTATCACAAAGCTTTCGAACTAAGGTAGTTTTTCCAACCCCGATATTTCCAGCAACTGCGACAAATTTTTCCATCTTCGCTCCGTCTACCTGATAAGGGATTACCTGCATTTTACTATGCCAGGTGGATTTCTTTCAGCGGGATTTGTAATATTAACGCAATTTCCCTGCCTGCAATGCAGGTCAGCAAAAAAAACCGGCTTTACTTAAAAAAGCCGGGATGGATGGTCAGGGTAAAATGCAGATCTTATAACCGGTTGGTTAATTACCAAGATGCATTGGCATGATCACATGTAAAAAGTTGTCATCACCAACCGGGCGGATAACTCCCGGGCTGGTGGACTTAGATGTTTCCAGGGCAACATTTGGGGTTTCGATCACGTCAAGGACTTCCCTAAGGTAGCGGACATTAAAAGCTATGATGATATCGTTACCATCAATAGTTGCATCCATAACAGCCTGGCTGGATCCGGTTTCCTCTGATTGGCCGGAAATTTCCACTTCACCCGGTGAATTTTCTTCCGCGCCAGGCCGGATGTTAACCTGGGCAATCAAGGAACCTTCCCTGGCGAAAATCTCCGCCTGTTTGCAGGATTTCAGGAAAGAGGAAGTAGACAAAATAGTCCTGGACTGGTAATCCTTGGGTATGATCTGCTGGTAATCCGGGAAGGTGCCTTCAATTAGCTGGGAAGTTAGTTCTATGTCCTTGGTCCTAAAGATGACCTGACCCCGATCAGCGGGAAGGGCCATGGTGATGACCTCACTCCCTTCATTACTGATTCTTGCCAGTTCGCTGAGTGCCCGGGCGGGTATGACTGCTTTCACTGGAGCTGGTACCGGAGAGGATAGTTTTGCAATCCGGACCGATAAACGGAATCCATCTGCTGCCGCAAGTGTTAAGGTGTTATCTTCCGCCGTGAGCAGAACGCCGGTTAGGATCGGCCGAGCTTCATCATGGGAAGCTGCGAAAACCACCTGTTTGATCATTTCCTTAAAATCAGCGACATTGATTTCAATACCGGATTCCATATCAAGCGATGGCATGGGAGGAAATTCCTGAGAGTCAATACACTTGATGTCTGTGTTGAGTGATCCACTTTTAATGTTCAATGTTTGAGTGGTCTCGTTCAAGCTGATATCAGTTATTGCTGGTGGAATAGTACTTACAAGATCTGTAAATGTGCGGGCAGGAACGGTTGTGGATCCTTCTTCTTCGATCTTTGCTCCGATCCAGCAAGTGATACCTAATTCAAGATTGGTCGCGGAGAGGCGCAAACGACCATCATCTGTAGCAACCAATATATTGGATAAAACCGGTAGGGTACTGCGGGGCGAGACAGCCCGAGAGACGATGCTAAGACCGTGGGCAAGGTTTTCTTGCAGGACAGATATCTTCATAAAGGCATTCCTGTTATGGCTTTGTCAGCGCGTCTGGATAGTTGTACAGTAAGTATACAATGAGACTGTTTTTTTTGCTATAACGAAAACACCCCTCAGGATTGAAAGCTTTACCCGCCGATGAGGTGTTCACCCCCCCCTGAATTAATAGGGGAGGGGTTAATTGACAGCGGTAAACTGTCGTGTTATTATCCCTTGTACAATATCATATGCCTCTAACGGCACTCTTATCCAGAGAGGTGGAGGGAACGGCCCTTTGAAACCTCGGCAACCGGGCGGCGCTATGCGCTGCAGATGGTGCTAACTCCGACAGGTGGATTCTGGAAGATGAGAGGGCACTCGTGAGTTAATGCCCTTTCCTGCAGGTCAGAAGGGGCATTTTTAGTTAAGGGAACTTTCCTAACTCAGGAGGCTGCATGAACAGTTCGTTGAACAACATACCAAGTTTACTTTTTACCTCAGAGTCAGTGACCGAAGGTCATCCTGACAAAATGTGTGACCAGATCAGCGATGCGGTCCTGGATGCCTGTTTGGAACAGGATCCCAGATCACGGGTTGCCTGTGAAACGGCAACCAAAACGGGCTATGTCATGCTGCTGGGAGAAATAACTACCAAGGCAGATATCAACTACGACACCTTAGCCCGGGATGTGGTTACCGGGATCGGATATGATCGAGCCAAAAAAGGATTTGACGGTCAAACCTGTGGCGTCCTGGTTGCTATCTCTCAGCAATCTGGCGATATTGCCCGTGGCGTTGATCAGTCACTTGAATCCAAGGCCGGTGAGTTGACCGAAGCTGAAATCGAAACCATTGGCGCAGGTGACCAAGGTATGATGTTTGGTTATGCCTGTGACGAAACACCCACGTACATGCCGACACCAATCTACCTGGCTCATAAGCTGGCCCGGCGCCTGGCAGAGGTTCGAAAAGATGGCACCCTGGACTGGGTACGGCCTGATGGGAAAAGCCAGGTTACCATCGAGTACCAGTATGGAAAACCAGTCCGGGTAGACACGGCTTTGATCAGCACCCAGCATGCCCCGGATATTTCCCAGGGTGAGATTCGGGAAGCGATTATCAAACACGTGATCCAGCCAGTCCTGCCGGAGGACATGGTGGATGAAAACCTGAAGATCCTGGTTAATCCTACTGGCAGGTTCGTGACCGGGGGACCCCTGGGTGACGCAGGATTAACCGGACGAAAAATTATTGTGGACACCTATGGCGGTATGGGAAGACATGGGGGAGGCGCTTTTTCGGGGAAGGATCCCACAAAGGTTGATCGTTCTGCAGCCTATGCAGCTCGCTGGGTAGCTAAAAATTTGGTCGCTGCCGGCCTGGCTGGCCGCTGTGAACTCCAGGTTTCCTACGCAATAGGAGTTGCTCATCCGCTGAGCGTGAATGTGGAAACTTTTGGTACCGGGAAAATTTCTGATGAGAAAATCAGCCAGCTGGTCAGTGAATTTTTTGACCTGAGACCAGGCGCCATTATTCGGGACCTGAACCTGCGGCGGCCGATCTACCAGCAGCTGTCAGCTTACGGTCACTTTGGGCGGGATGATCTGGATTTATCCTGGGAAAACACTGATCGTGCTGCAGAAATCCGAAAAGCAGCCGG
>CAZUMG010000009.1:18412-22532 GCA_964621895.1 uncultured Anaerolineales bacterium
CCATTTTTAAAAAGCAGTAAGGAAGGAACACCCATTACACCGTACTTCATGGGTGTAGCCTGGTTCGTATCAACATCCATCTTGTAGATGTTTACTTTTCCCTGCCAATCCTCAGCAAGTTCTTCGACCAGGGGAGACAACATTTTACAGGGACCGCACCATACAGCCGTGAAGTCAACCAGGACTGGTGAATTTGATTGCAGGACTTCGGTTTCAAAAGTCTCATCAGTCACATATTTAACATCCGCCATTCATATCTCCTTATGCATCGCTTAGTTGATCCTGTGATCCTCCGGGGAGGATTTTACTATCCATTTGGAAAAGCCCAGATAATATATAGAGTCGATGACAGCCTGAAATTATACCAAAGTCACTTGGGAGCCCCGGGCAGTTTTTTCTACCACAAGCTGGGTTGAAAAAGCATCCTGAATTTGCTCCACATGAGTAATCACCAGGATTTTCTCAAAATCATCCTGGATCAGGTTTATGGCTTCAATCAAACGCTGCCTACCGATTGAATCCTGACTGCCAAAACCCTCATCAATAACCAGTGTTTGCAGCCTTGCGCCTGCTCGCTGGGCTAATACATGGGAGAGTGCCAATCGAATTGCGAAGTTAATCCGGAACGATTCTCCTCCGGAATACATTTCGTAATCTCTGAAACCAGATTGGTCGCGGATCTGAATATCAAGCGTTTCCTTAAGATCCTCCCGGTTGGTGTCTTTAAACTCTCGCTGGGTGAGAAATCGGACTGACATACTTCCCCCGCTTAACTTTTCCAGGATTTGGTTCGCCTTGGCTTCTATATTCGGTAAAGCTTGTTCAATTAACAAAGCCGGGACACCATCCTTGCCAAAGGCATCTTCTAACTGTTTATATTGCTTGATCTGGTGCGATATTGCCTGGCGCTTTTTTTCCAGATCATCCTTGCGAACTTTCTGTTTTTCCAGGACAGATACCTTTTGTTGGGCTGCACCAACATCGCGCTGCAGAGCCTTTTCTTTTTCTTTGAGGTCAAGCAATGCTTGTTCCGCCGAGCGGGTATCCGGTGCGCTTTCCCGGGCATTTTCCAGGGTTTGCCTGCTGAGGTCAAGATCAGCAGCCTGTTTTTCGAGATCTTTTTGATCGAGGGTGAGCTGGTCAGTGAGTTCCTTAATTTCCCTGGTTAGGGGTTTAAGGGCAGCCTCGGCTATGTCAAGATCTGTTTTCCTCTGCTGGATGGCCCCTCCTTGATTTGAAATTTCCCGGACGCGGTCATGCTCTGCGGCGTCATAGCCAATTTTTTTCAGTTCCGCATTGATTGTCTTGAGGATTTGGCGGGCATCAGCTGCATAAGATTCGCTTGCCAGGATACTCTCAATTTCCTCAAGGTTTTTTTTGTGGGTTTCATCCCATTCTTTTTCTTGTTTTCTGAGAAGAGATATTTGGTTTTCGATTTTATCTGCATCTTTGCTGAGCCGGCGCAAATTGTTCTCGGCCAGGCTGAATTCGGTAATTTGAAGTTGAAGCTCCTTAACCACCTGATCTGCTGCTTTGAGTGTCGCTTGATTCTTTCGATAACGGTCTCCCATTTCTTTTCCCTGGTCCTGGAGTGAGCTGATCAGGGCATTCCGGTCCTGGGGTGAAAGCTCCTGGCCGCATAATGGACAGATCGCCCCAGCTGTGTCTTCAAGGTCCTGGATTCTTTTTTCGAGGTCTTTCATTTCCTGAAACAAGCGGGGATTTTCCGCTTTGGCGTCGGCTTGTTCTTGGCGGGCAACCTCCAATTCCTGTTTCTTATGATCTCGATGATTGAGATGTTCTTCCGCTCCCTTTATTTCCTGGCGTATTTCTTCCAATTGTTTTGAAAGATCAGGGATTTTTTCAAGATCAGTTTGCAGTTCCTGATAGCGGGCTTCCAGTGAAGTCCGGGCTTGAAGCAAGCGAGCTTTCTCTGCGGCAATCTGGAGCAGGGGTTCCTGCCGCTTGATTTCACTTTCGCGGAATTTCTCAGCAATATCCTCCCAGTCCGCCAGGGATTTTTGAGCATTTTTCCAATCAATGTATTCCTGGTTGATAGATTTTTCCTGCGACAGAATATTCTGGTAGGTATTTTTCTCTTCCTGGCGCCGGGTTAATTTTGATTTGGCTTGGTTTATTTTTTCGGAAAGCCCGTTAATTTGGAGTGCTAATCTGTCAACCAGCTTTCCCTGTTCAACTAAGGAAGCAAGGGTGGACTGAAGATCTGCCAGCTGCTTTTCTCCCGCTTTTCGGGCTTCTTGTGCCTGGATTAAATCCAGCTCCAGGTTCTCCAGTTGGGTTTTTCGCTGTTCTTCTTCTGCTAATTCTGCCAAAATTTCGGAAATGCGTCCATCCAGAAGGTTGGCTTCACTCTCAGATCCTTTCCGTTTTTGATAGGAGCTCTTCCGGAATTCTTCCCAGATTCCCAGGCCGAGGATTTGAGACAGGATTCTTTTTCGGGCAGCCGGGTTCTGCTGGGTAAATTGATCAGCCTCCCCCTGGAGTAAAAAAGATGCGTTGGTAAAGGACTCATAGTCCAAACGGAGAATCTCGACTATTTTTTGATCTGTTTCTCTCAATGTGCGTTCAGTTAATGGAAGCCAACCCGGTTCAGTAGTTTGTTCTCCGGGAGCTTCTTGGATATATAACTCCACTTGTTTGGTTTCTCCGCGGGGATTTGTTCTGATGATTTTATATAGATTATTTTCATAGCTGAATATTAAAATAACTTCTGCCCGCCTGGATTCCAGATTAATCACCGATTCGTCGTGTTTTCTGGCCCTGCCGAATAATGCCCAGGTGATAGCGTCCAGGATGGAAGATTTCCCGGCGCCATTTGCACCGGTAATGCAGGCCAAATCAAAGCTGGTGAAATCGATCTCCACTGGCTCGTGATAGGACAAAAAACCTTCAATCGATAGTGATATGGGAATCATGCTACCAATGATAACAGATTGTCTTCAGCTCCCCCAGGATGACAGTTTGGGTTAGTGTCCAATTTCTTCTTTAACAGTCTGAAGCAGTTTCTCGGCCTGTAAATCGGTCAGGCAGTAGTAGGAAGCATCCAGATGATTGGCAACTTCACTTGCCAGCCCTTTGTCAAATTCCTTATGTTCCATGTTGATAACCACGCAGGGAATATCTTCCTCGGCGAACTTATCAGCGATTTTGTAGGCTTCTTCCTGGGGCGGCAGCTTTGTTATAGATACATTGCCAACCCCATCTGTAAGCAGGATCATTAATGGTTGAATATCAGGATGGGCAATTTCCTCTCGCTTAATGACCTCATATGCCAGGTTTAGGCCGGCTGAAAGGGGAGTTTTTCCTCCAATAGGGATATCGGCCAGGTGCCGTCGGGCGAGTTCAATGGAGTTTGTTGGGGGCAAAACGATTTGAGCCCGGTCCTTCTGAAATACAATCATTCCAACCCGGTCCCGGCGCTGATATGCATCTGTCAGCAGTGAGAGTACTGCTCCTTTTGCTGCACTCATCCGCTCGGCAACTGCCATTGACCAGGAAGCATCGACTACAAAAAGAATTAAATTGGCGGTTTGTTTTACCCTTACTTTTCTCTGCAAATCATGTTTTCTAATTGAAAAAGCAACTTTATTGTCAGGGGATTGGCGTTCCAGCTGAAAAGGAGCAGCAGCCCGTATAGTCGCATCAAAAGCGATATCTGTAAGCTCACCATTTGCAGGCCTGGATTGGATATACCTTCCGCGTTTGGTTTCAGTTCTGGTTTGAGACCTCCGACCGCTGGTGCGCCGGTTCATCCTGTCCAGCGGGCTCTCAATCACATCCGGGTCAAAAGTATCTCCGATCTTGACCGGGTTGCCGCCTTCCCACCAGGCAGCACTGCCACCTTCTACAGCTTCACCCATGCCGGTGTCAGCGGGAATTTCAGTCTGCTGGATATCAGTAAGGGAACTTACTAGCGTTTTTTTTTATCCCCATTTTCCCCCATTTCAGCACCGCTTTCCTCTCCCTGTTCTCCGGTTTCCCCATCAGCTTCGGGAGATCCTCCGGTCAGCTGTTCAATTTTTTCCGCCAGTTCTTCTGCGGTGATATCTGATTGTTGGAAAGGCCCCCGTTTAATCCGGTGGGGGTAGGCGAGTTCGGC
>CAZUMG010000009.1:22632-24111 GCA_964621895.1 uncultured Anaerolineales bacterium
CTGCGGCCGCAAGTCACCTTCCTCTGGATTCATGGTGCCAACTAGCAGAAATCGGGCTGGATGGCTGAAAGAGATGCCTTCCCTTTCGACAATATTCATCCCCATAGCTGCCGAATCGAGCAGCAAGTCCACCACATGGTCATCCAGCAAATTAACTTCATCAATATATAAAAGCCCTCGATTGGCATCTGCCAGCACGCCGGGTTCAAAATGGCGTTCGCCTTTTTGAATGGCTTTTTCGATGTCAAGGGTGCCTACCACCCGATCCTCTGTTGCCGAAACGGGTAAATTGACAAAGGGAGTTGGCAGCATTTCAATCTTGCGTTGATCGCCGTTTTTGGATTTTTCCCGGCATTCAGTACACCAGGTCGTCGGGCGGTTGGGGTCACAGCCAAATCTGCAGTCTGAAAAGGTTTCCACTTTAGGAAGCAAGGCGGCCAGTGCTCGGGCAGCAGTGGATTTAGCTGTACCGCGTTCACCGCGGATCAAAACACCCCCTATGCGGGTATTTACAGCATTCAGAACCAGGGCTCGCTTCATTCGCTCCTGACCTACAACTGCTGTAAAAGGGTAAATCGCTGTCATTTTATTCCCTTATTCGGCAAAAAATGCCTTTGTCCACCTATAAGTATTAATAACGTCATAGATATTAGAGATTCTTTTTCACAGCGTCTATCTTACCACAAAGGTTGCCAAGTTGATATTTGCGCTGTATAATGATGTCCATTCTAATATGGAGCGTGCCATAATTATGGAAGAAACGAAGTCCCAACAAGGGGGAGATGTAATGAACGACAGTTCACCCCAAACTGAGTATATGGATATGGAAACCCTTTTAGCCCAGGAAGGCCTGGGTTTAGGGAACATCCCGGAACAGGGAGATATCCGCAAAGGGGTGATTACCGCCATTACCTCAAACGAAATCTTGATTGATGTTCAATCAAAAGCCGATGGGTTGATTGCTGGCAGGGAACTGGAGCAAATCAACCCCAAGACCCTGGAAAAGTTCCGGGTTGGAGAAGAGATCATGGTATATGTCCTTGAACCCGAGGATATGAATGGCCATGTGGTGCTTTCCTATACCCGGGCTCAGGAAGAACAGGATTGGGAATTAGTCGAGAAAAGCCTGGAATCCGGCGAACCTATCACAACCTTTGTGGAAGGTTACAACAAAGGTGGATTGCTGGTGCCGGTTGGCCAGCTGCGAGGTTTTGTTCCCGGATCTTTGGTGAGCGTATTCCGGGAAGGTGACAGTGGTTCACCTGAAGATCGCTGGAGTGAAGCCATCGGGAAAGAAATTACCCTGAAAGTTATTGAGGTAGATCGATCCCGCCAGCGCTTAATCCTCTCCGAGCGAGACGCTATTGGCGAAACCCGCGAAGCGATCAAAGACCAACTTCTGGATAATTTGGCTGTTGGAGACCGGGTTACCGGATATGTCAGCAGCCTGGCAGATTTTGGCGCATTCGTTAATATCCA
>CAZUMG010000009.1:24211-27484 GCA_964621895.1 uncultured Anaerolineales bacterium
CGTCTGAAGAGGAAGATCCTCTCCCGCCTGATGGGGAATAAAATCTGACAGAAAAGCGCATCTGACCAGGTGCGCTTTTTTATTTCCCGGGGGATATTATATAAATTTCATTAATTTATCCCTTGCGGTTATTATTTAAGAGGTAATTTGGTAGAATGTGTCTACCAAAACACAGTGGGGAGAGCATTGTTAATTTAATTACGGTGATATCCGGGGCTCCCCCGGATCATTGCGGGAGGTTGTCCTTTGGCTAGCATGGAAAGATTTACCCAACGAGCTCGGAGGGTTCTGAGTTTAGCTCATAAAGAAGCTGAACGCATGAAACACGCTCAGATTGGAACTGAGCACCTTCTCTTGGGTTTATTATTGGATCAGGGTGGAATCGCGGGTCGGGTTCTGCGCGAATTGGGATTGGATATCGAAAGTGTTCTCTCTATTACAGAAAGAATGACTGGGTTTGGTGAGTACAGCGGAGATGCTCTGGCGCTTTCACAGGGAACCCAGCGTGTGCTGGAATTGGCCGTAGAAGAAGCACGTAATTTGAGCCACCATTATATTGGCGTAGAGCACATTTTGTTAGGACTGGTTACTTATGGAAAAGGTGTGGCCAATGATGTCCTGGCAGAACTTGGTCTGACACCAGACCAAATCCGGCGGCAAACTTTGCGGGTGATGGAAGAATCCAAAGATACGAGCAAAATGCAGCAGGTGCGCGGACAATCAGGGAAAACTAAACGGGGCAAAGCAAAAAGCTCAACGCCTATGGTGGATCAATTGGCGGTGAATCTTACCGATCTGGCGGAAGAAGGCAAACTGGATCCTGTCATTGGTCGGGAATCGGAGATAGAGCGAGTTGTTCAAATTCTCGCCCGTCGAACTAAAAATAACCCTGCTTTGATCGGTGAACCAGGCGTTGGTAAAACAGCAATTGTGGAAGGATTGACCCAGCGGATTGCCGATGGAGAAGTTCCGGCACCGCTCCTGGGCAAGCGGGTCCTGCAGTTGGACTTGGGCTCTTTGGTTGCCGGTACGATGTATCGGGGCCAATTTGAAGAACGACTTAAACGGGTAATTTCTGAACTCAAAGAATCCGATGCTATCTTGTTTATTGATGAAGTACACATGCTGGTCGGTGCCGGTTCTGCTGGCTCTGCCATGGATGCAGCCAATATCCTCAAGCCTGCCCTTTCTAGGGGAGAGCTCCAAGTAGTTGGAGCCACCACGCTGGATGAATATCGTAAACACATTGAAAGTGATGCTGCCCTGGAAAGGCGGTTCCAGCCAATTACTGTGGATGAACCAACCCAGGCTCAAACAATAGAAATTCTGCAGGGCATCCGTCCTGCTTATGAAGAACACCACCAGCTAAAAATTTCGGATGAAGCTCTTGAAGCGGCAACCGATTTATCAGCACGTTATGTATCCGATCGCTTCCTGCCTGACAAGGCAATCGACTTGATCGATGAAGCATCTTCCCGGGTTCGCATGTATAAAAATCCCATCGGAAAAGAGGCTAAAGAGGTTGTTCAAAAACTTCGCAGTGTTCGGAAAGAGCTCAAGGGCGCTGAGGAAAATCAAAGCCTGTTGCCTGAACTTGAGGATCAGGAAAAAACCTTGGAAGATAAACTTGAGGAACTAAAAGCAGCCTGGGATCGCGATACCAGCCCCACTGTTACCACTGAGGATATCGCTGAAATTGTCTCCATGTGGACGGGCATCCCGGTGATGGAACTTGCCGCGGAGGAATCTGACCGACTGCTTCAGATGGAGGTGGAACTCCATAAACATATCGTTGGACAAGATGAAGCCATTGGAAAAATCGCCAAATCAGTCCGCCGCTCTCGAGCAGGGTTAAAAGATCCCAAACGCCCGGTCGGATCCTTTATCTTTCTTGGTCCCACCGGGGTAGGAAAAACCGAACTTACCAAGGCTCTGGCTAAATTTATATTCGGCAGTGAAGATGCTTTAATCCAACTGGATATGTCAGAGTTTATGGAGAAGCACAGTGTCAGCCGCTTGGTTGGAGCCCCGCCTGGATACATTGGCTATGATGATGCCGGGCAGCTGACCGAAGCTATCCGCAGGCGTCCATACTCGATCGTGGTATTTGATGAAATCGAAAAAGCCCATCCAGAAGCCCATAATATGCTCCTGCAAATTATGGAAGAGGGTCATATCACTGACGCCAGAGGCAGAAAAGTTGATTTCCGGAATGCCATGATCATTATGACCTCCAATATTGGAGCGGATCTGATTCAAAATAATGCCGCGATTGGATTTGATCTGGCCAAGGATGAAGAACAATCCCGCAAACGCGATTACGACGAAATGAGCAAAAAATTGCTTAAATCTCTTAAAAGTACCTTCCGTCCCGAATTTATCAACCGGGTTGATTCAGTGGTTGTTTTCCATGCCCTGAGCAAGGATCATATCAGGGAAATTGTCGATCTTGAGCTGGCAAAAGTTCGGGAAAGATTAACAGAAAAGAAACTGCTCCTGGATATCACGCCAGAAGGAATTGACCTGTTGGTCAAACTGGGTTACAACCCTGAGATGGGCGCCCGTCCTTTAAAGCGCGTTATTCAGGAGAAAATAGAAAACCAGCTGTCTGACGCGGTGCTTTCCGGGCGTTTTGTTGCTGGCGATATTGTATTGATCAATGCTTCTTCCAATGAAGACTCAGAAGACTCCGATATCGTTTTGGAGAAGGGCGATCCAGCCTTGCTGGGAAAATCGTATATTCCCGAGCAAGACGAAGAACCGGTAGCTGTCGGATAACTTTCCTGCTGGCGAAGTTGATAACACGATCAAAATAGAACTCCTAAAAATTTTGGCCAATCATTTCCAAATTACTGGCCGGAATTTTTCAGGAGTTTTGATTTAAAACCATCCGTAGAGCTGTCCTTTGGGGATGCCGTCAACCGGATCATTTGGCTTCTAGGTATTATTCAATGCAGCCAGTACTTCCGAGCTGTGGTTTGCCGGGGAGACATTCTCGAAAACTTCCAGAATATCCCCGTCTGGATCAATTAAATAGGTAGTCCGAAGTACGCCTTGATATTCTTTGCCAAAGCTTTTTTTAGGACCCCAGGTACCGTAGAGATCACAGATCTTATGGTCCTGGTCGGAAAGCAAATCAAAGGGTAAAGTGTGTTTGCTCTTGAACTTTTCGTGAGATGCCAGGGAATCTGGGCTGATGCCAAGAATCTGTACTCCGGCAGCCTGATATTGACTGTAATCATCCCTGAAATTGCAGGCTTCGGTTGTGCATCC
>CAZUMG010000010.1:0-7716 GCA_964621895.1 uncultured Anaerolineales bacterium
GGCGGTGGAAACCTGGCAAACCTACCTGACTTTATCAGATCAGGGAGCTACACCGGAGGTGATTTTTCATTTTGGATTGTTGATGGCTGCAGATTCACCGCCGCAAGCCCTGGTTTTTCTGGATGAAGCAGCCGGGCTATATCCCCAGGCTGCGGAAATATCAGCAGATATTAAAGACAGCTTGACTGAGGAACCCGCCTACCAGTATGTCACAGCTGGGCAATCCCTGGCTGCTATGAATCAATGGAGTCTGGCGACCTATGCTTTTCAGAAAGCTGCTTCCCTGAGGCCCGATTATCTGGAAGCTTATGCTTACTGGGGGGAAGCCCTCCAGCATCAGGAAAACCCGTCGGCCGATCCCCTGGAAATCCTTGAAAAAGCTTATGCCCTTGATAATCAATCACCCCTGGTGAACCTGTTCCTGGGTTTGTACTGGCAGCGAACTGGTTCGCATGCAAAAGCCTTGGAATTCTTCCAGGCAGCAGAGCTGGTTTGGCCGGATCATCCGGAGATATATGTAGAACAAGGTCGGTCCAATGCTGCCCTGGGGGACCTGGAAAAGGCGCTAGAAAACTATCAAAAATCGACAGAAATTGCTCCCCTGGAAGGGATCTATTACCGGCAGCTGGCGGAATTTTGTGTGTCTTACTCCTACCAGGTAAAAGAAATAGGGCTGCCGGCTGCGCGAATTGCAGTTCAGTTGAATGATCAGGATCCGGCAAACCTGGATGAGTT
The DNA here is from genome assembly GCA_964621895.1 of uncultured Anaerolineales bacterium. Lineage (GTDB taxonomy): Bacteria > Chloroflexota > Anaerolineae > Anaerolineales > UBA11858 > B10-G9. The sequence continues at coordinate 736 of CAZUMG010000010.1, forward strand.
GGGACAGGTGCTTCTGGCTTTAGAAGATGACCTGAACGCGCTTCGTTTATTCCAGCGAGCATTGGATGTTGATCCGGGTTATGCCCCGGCCCTTTTTCATTTGGGAATAATCTATTCAAACCAGGGAAATCAGGATCTTGCTGTATACTATCTGGAACAGGTCCTGGCTAATTCCGAAAACCTGGCTTTGCGCGACCAGGCAGAACGTTTGTTAACCAATTATCTTCCATGAGTGATCCGGCACTGCTTTCCATCTTGGAAATGGTTTCTTATGAAAGGGATTCCACAAATATGAGATCCCTGTTGGAGACTTTTTAATGAATAAACGGTCCCTCATCTTACTGTTATTTTCAGCCCTGTTTCTGTTATCGCTGGGCTGCAGCCTTTCCCAGGTTTCAAAGATATTTGGTGAGTACCCGACCGCTCCTGGAGATTTACTTTTCCAGGATGGATTTTCAGATTCGTCAAGTGGATGGGATCAAATCAGGACAGCCCAGGGTTTGACAGATTACGAAGCTGACCGGTACCGGATTGTGGTAAACGCAGCCAATGCAGATTATTGGGCAAATCCAGGCTTGTATTTCCGGGATGTAGTAATTGATGTTGATGCAGGAAAGACCAGTGGTCCGGATGATAATGATTTTGGTGTCCTTTGCCGTTATCAGGACACCCTGAACTTCTATTTTTTAATCATCAGCAGTGATGGGTATTACGGCATCGGGAAAGTTCAAGGTGGAGAACAGCAGCTCCTGGATCCGCCCCAGATGTACCATTCTGATACGATTATTCCGGGGGAGGGCCCCAACCATATCCAAGCGACCTGCAGTGGATCCACCCTGGCGCTCCGGGTGAATGGTGAGCTAATCTCCCAAGCCAATGACGGCACATTTTCTGACGGAGATATTGGCTTAATTGTGGGATCTTTTGACCAGTCAGGAGTGGATATCTGGTTTGATAATTTGATGGTTAAGGTCCCCTGAGAGGCAGTGGAAATAAAAGGTTTCTTCTAGTGATTCCAGCGTATGAATATATATCTTGATATGATTGGCTGCCGCTTAAATCAAAGTGAAATTGAATTGATGGCGCGGCAATTTTCCACAGCAGGACATACCCTGGTGGAAGATCCCGGAAAAGCAGACCTGGCAGTAATCAACACCTGCACGGTAACTGCAGCGGCAGCGGCTGATTCCCGAAAAATAATCCGGCGAATCGCCCATAGTGGAGTAAAATGGATTGTCTCTACTGGTTGTTGGTCCAGCCTATATCCTGACCAGGCCCTGGCACTGCCGGGGGTTACCCAGGTGATTTCCAATGGTGAGAAGGATCAGCTGGTCAGCACCCTTTTATCGTTGGAACAAACAGTCCTTGATCTGGAACCGATCCAGCGGGTGGCTGTTCCCGGGTCACGAATGCGGACCAGGTCTTTTATTAAAGCCCAGGATGGATGCCGGCATCACTGTACCTTCTGCATCACAACGATCGCCCGGGGAGCTACCCGGAGTGTTCCCATCGAGAAGGTTTTGAATGAGATCAAGGCAGCGGTCAGCTCCGGAGTAAAGGAGGCAGTTTTAACCGGTGTGCAATTGGGATCCTGGGGAAAAGAACTGGCCTCTCCCCTCGGATTGGACGATTTGGTTTTGGCTGTATTAGAACGGACTGACCTCCCCCGTCTGCGGCTTTCCTCGATAGAACCCTGGGATGTAAGCATGCGGTTAATCAATCTGGTCAAAGATGATCGCGTTGCCCGCCATCTCCATCTTCCTTTACAATCCGGTTCAGCCGGGACTTTAAGGCGAATGGCGCGGGCTATTACCCCCTGTCAATATGCTCAATTGGTTGATCGGATCCGGAATGAAATCCCCGAGATTGCGTTAACCACAGATATCTTAACGGGATTTCCTGGCGAGACCGAGAATGAATTTGAGGAAGGATTGGATTTTATCCGCCAGGTGGATTTTGCTGATGGGCACGTGTTTGCTTTTTCGCCGCGAGAAGGCACCCCGGCAGCCGAGTATCCAGATCAGGTTCCAAATAAGATCAGAAAACAACGCAGCGCTCAAATCAGGGCAATACTGGCAGCGGATCGGGAAAGGTACCGCCGAAAATTTATTGGATCGGAATTGGTTGTCCTCTGGGAGATGGTAGAAAAAAGCTCCAATCATTCCTGGAGTGCGGCTGGATTGACCGATAATTACCTCAGGGTGGCAGCTGAGTCAAACCGGGAGATCTGGAATACATTTTCGCGGGTCAGGATCACCGGGACAAGCCCTAAGGGAGTTAATGGGGTAATCTTGGATCCTCCCACTACAGAATAAAATTCAGCGGCAAGGGGAAATTGCCCAGGAGGTTAATCATGACTGATTGTCTGTTTTGTAAAATTATTCACCGGGAAATTCCTGCTGAGGTTACCTTCCAGGACGAGGTGATTACCGTATTTAAAGATATCCATCCGGCGGCTCCGGTTCATTTCCTGATTGTTCCTAATAAACACATAGCTTCTGTAAAAGAGATGGATGAAGGGGATGAAGAATTATTGGGGAAATTATTTTCAGCTGCCAAAGCTGCTGCAGAACGGGCAGGGATTGCAGCTTCCGGATATCGTTTGATTATCAATAATGGTCCAGATGCTCACCAAGAAATCTTTCACATCCACATGCATTTCCTTGGTGGGGCAAAAATGAAGCATCCCATGGGCTAAGGGTCTGAAAAGGGTATAATGATGAGTATGAGTATAAAAACAAAATTACAAGATTCATTAAAAGAAGCGCTTAAATCCGGTGATGTCCAGCGGAAAACGACCCTGCGTTTGGCATTGGCCTCAATAAAAAACGCTGAAATAGAAGCCCGGGGAGAGCTGGAGGATGATCTGGTTTTAAACCTGCTGCAGAAAGAAGTAAAAGCCCGCCACGAAACCATTGAGGGCGCCCAGCAGGCAAACCGGCCAGATCTGATCAGCAAAGCCGAAACTGAAATAGCCATTCTTAACGAATATCTTCCCCAGCCTCTCAGTACAGAGGAATTGAAGCTCCTGGTCGAGGAGTCTATCCGGGAATCTGGCGCAAGTTCTCTGGCAGAGATCGGGCAGGTGATGGGCGTTTTGATGCCAAAAATTCGCGGGAAGGCGGATGGTAAGCAAGCCAACCAGATCGTGCGGGAAATGCTTAGCACCGAATAAATTACTGCTGATAGTGCTATCTGGAATTTCTTCGGTAGGTATTTCCAGTTCATGGCAGCCAGCATCTTTCCAGGTCATATGAACTTGGTGAAGGAACTCTTCCGACTGATGAAGGATTGCGTATGAATGATCAAACCCTCAAACCATCCCTGTTCAGAGTCATCGTATTACTGTTGATTCTGGTCATCTGCATGGTTGGGATCTGGTGGATTATCAACTGGTCTCTCACCGGTGCATTATCCACTGTTTTGGTGGCAGAAGGCAATGTTGCTTCCCAGGACATTATGTCGCCTTATGCAGTCAGCTACCAAAGCCAGGTGCTAACAAAGCAGCAGCAGGACGAGGCGGCTTCGCTGGTTGACCCAATCTATACCAGACCGGATTCTGCTATTGCCCGGCAGCAGTTGAATCGTCTAAAGGATGCCCTGGGCTTTATTGATTCAGTCAGGAAAGATCAATTTTCCAGCCAGGAACAAAAATTAACTGACCTGGCAGCCCTGGATGGAATCTATCTATCACAAAATTATGCCAGCCAACTCCTGGCGCTCAGCGATGTCCGCTGGCAAACCGTTCGCCAGGAGTCCGTGGTAATTCTGGAACAGGTGATGCGCTCGGCAATCCGGGAAGTTGATTTGGAAGAAGCCCGTCAGCAGCTTCCCTCATTAGTTAGTTTATCTCTGTCGGAAGATCAGGTGCAGCTGGTGGTTGAGCTCGCCTCAGCTTTTGTTTCCCCCAACAGTGTTTTCAGCGAAGAGCAAACCCAAGCGGCCAAGGAAGAAGCTATTGCAGCTGTTCCTGCAGTTACTCGCTCGATAGTTGCGGGTGAAACCATCGTTCGCAGGGGGGAGATTGTTCATGCGGAGGATATTGAAGCACTCCAGGAAGTTGGGCTGTTAACATCATTTTCAGGTTGGCAGAATCAAGCTGGAACCCTGGCGGTGGTGGTTTTATCTGCTGCCTTTCTGATCCTATATTTTCTCTCATACCCCGCTTTATTACGAAATACCAAACAGATGACCTTATTGCTGGTGATGTTCCTGGCTTTTTTGGTAATCTCCCGGTATGTTTCCCCTGGACATCTGGTCATTCCATATCTCTTCCCCATGGCTGCCTATTCCTTATTGGTGGCAAACTTGATTGAACGCAGGACAGCTATGTTTACCTCGATTCCCCTGGCTATCCTGGCAGCCTATGGCATGCCCCACGCCCTGGATCTCACCCTCTATTACAGTCTGGGTGGTTTATTAGGGTTGTTAATCCTCCGACGCCCGCAAAGATTATCTGCTTACGTCTCAGTTGCTGGGATTATCGCGGTTTCCGGAGCAGTTATTCTGGTTGCCTACCGCATTATCGATCCAGCAACTGATGTTACCGGCCTGGCAACACTTATTGCAGCATCCGTTTTTAATGGAGTAGCTTCAGCAGGAATTACCATTTTACTGGAATATGCCCTTGCTCCCCTGTTGGATCTGACCACAACCCTTCAGCTGGTGGAATTGTCCCGACCGGATCATCCCCTGCTCCAAAGACTTTTACGGGAAATCCCCGGGACCTATCAACACACCCTGCAGGTCGCGAACTTGGTAGAACAAGCGGCCGAAAGAATTCAGGCTAACAGCATGCTGGCTCGGGTAGGTGCTCTGTATCATGATATTGGTAAAATGAAAAATCCCCAGTTCTTTATTGAAAATCAGGGTTCAAATTCAATCAACACCCATGATGATATGGACCCTGAAGAGAGTGCCGCTATTATTATCGACCATGTTAACTATGGTCTGGAACTGGCTAAAAAATATCGATTACCCCGGCGCATTCGCGACTTTATACCTGAACATCATGGTACTTTAATCACCCGCTACCAATATGGCAAAGCCCTGGAATTAGCTGGCGGTGATGAAAGCAAAATTGATAAATCCAAATTTCGCTACCCTGGTCCCCGCCCCCAGTCGGTAGAAACTGCCTTGCTGATGTTAGCGGATGGATGTGAAGCCTTCGTGCGATCTCAAAATCCAAAATCAGATGACGATCTGAGTGCCCTGATCAAAGGTATGGTGGATCGCCGCATTGAAACTGGACAATTAAATGCCACTGATCTCACGCTTAAAGATCTTAAGATCATTATTGATTCCTTTACAGCTACTTTGAAGGGATCCTATCATGCCCGGGTTGAATACCCCACAGAGAATACCTCCCCAACAACTTCGCCCCTGCCTTCATCAGCTGATGAAACCCTTGTTGAAAAAAAGGAGTAAAAACGGTCCCGTGATTGTCATTGCTGTTCAAGATCCATTTCGAGAGCTAATTGCTGACCAGGTACTTTCCGCAGCGGCCGAAATTACCCTGCAGAAATGCAATCTGCAGGATTCTCCAGCTCTGTCAGTGAGAGTTACAAATGACCAGGAGATTCAAGACCTAAACCAACGTTATCGGGGTATTGATCAGGTTACCGATGTGCTTTCCTTTGCCACCGATTTTTTTGATCCTGATTTAGACAGCCGCTATCTGGGAGATGTAATCATCTCTTATCCCCAGGCTGAAAATCAGGCAGCAAAACGGGACCATTCCAGTTCTGATGAACTGCAGCTGCTGGTTGTTCATGGTGTCCTTCACCTGCTGGGCTACGATCACGCTGCTAAATCAGAAAAAGAAATCATGTGGTCGTTACAGGATCAGATTTTAGCAGAATTGGGCTTAACTATACAAGTTGAGGATGTGTAAGGCCGTTGAGCAGCGATAGATTCTTTTATGCAAGGTGGCGCTCCATTAAAATTGCCTGGGAAGGCATTAAATATGTCCTGATCACCCAGCATAACACTAGAATTCATGCAGCCCTTACCCTGGCTGTTTTTTTGTTCAGCCTGATATTAAAGATTAGCTTGGGGGAATGGATCGCTTTGATCCTGACCGTTGGTTTTGTCTGGTCTGCAGAAATTTTTAATTCAGCCCTTGAAATGATGATGGATATGATCAGTCCGGATCAAAACCAGGGGGCAAAGATCATCAAAGATGTCAGCGCCGGAGCTGTCCTGGTGAGTGTAATGGTATCTATCCTGGTAGGCGGGGTGATTTTTGGTCCCAAAATCTGGAATTGGATGATAACCATTTTCAGGTAAATTATGCTTAATGGTTGAGGATAAAAATATGAACAAAGGATCATTTCGATTTGGTACCGTGGGAACTCCCCAGAATAAACCCTCGAGTCCAGGTGGCAGCGTGGGGGGGATTTATTACCTTGATGATCTGGGATTAAAGGCTATGGAACTGGGATGGGTGCGATCAGTCCGGGTATCTGAGTCGACTGCCCGGAGCATCCAGGCAGCTGGGCAGGAGCGAGATGTGGCTTTAAGCGTCCACGCGCCATATTACATTAACCTGAATGCTGATGACGAGGAATGGCCAAAATCACGGAAACGATTGATGGATGCCGCCCGGGCAGGTTTTGCATCCGGAGCGACAGATATTGTGTTCCACCCCGGATCCTATTTTGGAAAGCCCGCCAAAGAAGTGTTGGAAAAAGCTTTACCCCGCTTGGAAGACTGCATTTTGGAACTTCGCAGGGAAGATAATCCGGTAGTGCTGCGTCCGGAAACTATGGGAAAAGGAGCGATGCTCGGATCCCTGGAGGATACCCTGGAAATGAGCAAAATTCCCGGGGTTGAGCCCTGCCTGGACTTTGCCCATTTGCATGCCAGACCTGGAGATGGGTCAATGAATTCCCTTGCAGAATGGATACGAGTGCTGGAGACTTACCAAAAATCCCTGGGTGGGGACAGCTTGAAAAGGCTGCATTGTCATCTGTCTGGAAT
>CAZUMG010000010.1:7816-17018 GCA_964621895.1 uncultured Anaerolineales bacterium
GCTGTTTTTTCAGGTCAGGCTTCAGCAGAGTTTATGACCATTGGTCAAGCTCCTGGCATCACCGAACAGGAAGCAGGCCGCCCTTTTAATGCCGGAAGCGGAACGCGCTTGTTCGGTTGGTTAGCGGAAGCAGGGATCGAGGAAGACTGGTTTCGGGCTACTCAATATATGACTTCGGTTACCAAATGTTATCCGGGCAGGCAGCCATCAGGAAATGGGGATCGAGTCCCGGGAAAACAAGAGCAGGGTTTTTGTCGGACATACTTGGACCAGGAAATCAATTTGGTGAACCCCCGGGTAATTATTCCAATTGGACGATTGGCCATAAACCTTTTTTATCCCAAAGCGGTTAAACTTCAGGATATTATCGGTGCTCAAATCCAAGTTGAAGGCCGGTGGATTATTCCCTTACCTCATTCATCAGGAGCCAGCCGCTGGCATCAAATTGAGGCAAACCGCCAGCTAATTAACCAAGCCATTTTGTTAATTAAAACCCACCGGGAACGAATATTTCCAGGTTAACAAAAAAGACCGGGTCCCAATTCGCAGGACCCGGACCTTTAATGTGACCTGGGGGACTTTTACTGTCCTACAACTTGAACAAAATTGATTTTTACCAGATTTGAATCACAGCTGTCAAAAGTTTGGAAAATAACCTTCTCCGATAAGGGAAGGTTTGCCTGATCTAAGAGCTGAATCCAGATTTCTCCATCTGAATCGGCGGGTGCGTCGCCCAGGGTTATTTCGTATCCACCTTCTCCATAGGCTGGTGCCATACCGGAGAGGGTTAACCCGGAAAGCTCAATTTCTCCCAGCATACCTCCAGACTCAACCAAGATGCCGCTTACTGGAGCTCCGTCCTGATCAAAAATTTGTCCGGCGACCCCCAACCAATCACAACCTGCATCCGGGTGGAAGGTGTTTACCTCGTAGCTGGGTGATCCTTCCTGAATAGTGAAGGTTGTACCAACTTCCAGATCGGCAGTTGGCACCGGTGTATCGGTGGGCTGCGGCGTATCGGTAGACGTAGGTGTTGGGGTCAATGTGGCAGTTGGAGAACTTGTTGGCGTCCAGGTTGCTGGCAGCAATCCTTTAGGCGTGGGTGTTGGGGTATTGGTCAGCACTACGGCGGGTATGGTTGGTGGTGGGTAGGGATTAATGCCGCTCTGGGGGTTAAGGAAGATGATCCCAAACAACAGAGTTACCACCAGGGTTCCGGCAACCAGAATTCCTGAAAGCAGGTTAAGCAGGCATCCCGAGCCCTTTTTCTTGGTTGGAGGGGGCGGTGTTACAACTGGTTTGGGTTCTTCATAGAAATCATCAAGAAGATCAGACATAACTATACTCCTCGGAGCAGCTTATCAAGGGAGTGTTATTTCTATTGTACTAAGTTTCCAGCGGCGTTCAAGCCAATCATCAAGGGCTTGATCTTGTAGAATTTGACGGATTGCAGGATCTAGTGCTCGGGTATCCTGTTTTTCAAGGACTTTGACGATATGATAACCTATTTCTGTTTCTATAATATCACTAGTTTCATCGATTTCGAGACTGAACAGGATGGGATCCAGCTCCGGTACAGTCAGATACCCTTGGGGGAACCAGCCCAGGTCTCCCTGGGTCTGGGGATCATAAGTGCCGGCTAGCTGGGAAAAGTCTTTCCCGTCGTTCAGGCTTCCTTGGGCGTACTCTGCAGAAGCCAGATCATAAAATAACATTTGCTGGGCGTGAATTTGCTCCATCTCCAGGGGTACATCCGCGATGATCTGGTCGCGCATCCAGGCTGCTTCCAAAGAGCTTTTTAAATGCGCGCGGAAGCTATCTTCAGTGAATCCGTAGGCTGCCAACCAGTCTGCCAGAGGTTGATCCTCTTTATCCAAACTGGCAATCCGGTCATCCAACTCCGTATCAGATATCTGAAAACCTTCCGAGGCTGCCGCCTGGGCTAACAGGGTTAGATTGATCAGGTCATTGATGACAATAGTTTGATCCTCCTCGGTCAGCTCCCGATTCACCGCTGCCTTGTAACGGGCAAGTTCTTCCTGGTAGGCTGCTAGGGTAATGAGATCCCCATTAACGATTGCAGCTGTAGGGATGGGGGTTGGAGGAGGGGGAAAGGGGGTCCTGGTTGGTAAAATAGGAGTAGCCGTGCCTGTTGATGATTGACTGCCTCCCTGGCAGGCATTAACCAGGAAAAATAGGATTAATATCCATCCGATGGATTTTTTTTGTGCTGATCGTGTAATCATATCTGTAAATTATAAACGTTTATAGTGTGCCAAAGAAGGAAATCTCAAATTCCAAGATTTGTCTTATAATTAGAAAATCAACTGATCCCGAGGGGTTGGCTTTTGATTTGGGCAAATTTCAGGAGGCCGATTTATTATGGTTGATCATCAGCTTCTCAAGACGTTAAAAGATGAAAATGCAGATTTGAAGCGGGCAATTGAAGATCTGAAAGAACAAAACGATCGGCTGTGGAAGGTTATTCGGGCACTGAATGATTGGCAATGTAATCTGCAGGGATTTTCCACTTCATCAGATTTACTAAAAATGGTAAAGAACATCCTTGACATCGCCCTGGAAGCCGTTGAATCAGAAAACGGTTCCGTCTTGCTGATGGATGAAGACAGTGAGGAGCTGGTATTTGTTGCAGTGGTGGGAGAGCGTCAGAATGAATTGACCGATTTTCGGATCCCTGCAAATTCCGGGGTTGCTGGTTGGGTAAAATCCCATAAAAAAGCAGCCCTGGTACCTGATGTAAGAAAAGATGACCGCTGGATCTCCGCTGTGGATCAGTCGGTCGGTTTTCATACCCAGAGTTTGATGGCTGTGCCCTTGATCATGGAAGATAGAGTTTTGGGAGTTATGGAAGTGGTTAACGCGCTGTCTGAAGATCATTTTAATGAAACCGATCTGGCTTTATTGCTGTTGGTCGCCCGCCTGGCCTCGTTCGTTTTCGGAAGTGCTGAACAAGCCTTAAATAAAACCCCCAATCCATCCTCCCGTAAAAATATAAACTGACTGTCCCTAAGGAATAGGACTTGACAGATCGAATTTTTTATTCATAATAAGAGAACAGTTACAATCAACAACTGAATAATATCTAACTCGCAGACGGAGAAAAGTAACCTGGTTGGTCCTGACAGGGAATCCGGGGCAAAGACTGAAACCCCGCAGCAGACCACCAGCCAGGGGAAGTTCACTCCTGAGAGCTCAAGGGAAAGGTTTTTTCCGAGTAGTTTGAGCCGCAAGCCCAGCGTTAAACGGGTGACCAATCGCAGAGTGTATGTTAATGCTGTTGGAATCAAGTGAGCCATTGGCTAAATTGGGTGGTACCGCGGGTTTGTCCCGTCCCTATGTGGGACGGGTTTTTCATTTTTAAACCCGGTAGCGGATCTATGACCGACCAGGATGAAAGAGAAAATCAGGAGGAAGGATGCAAGGAAAATTACAGCTAATTAAAGAAGATGCCTTAGCAGCCCTGGAAGGTATTGACGATGACGGAGCCCTGGAAGAATGGCAAGTGAAGAATCTGGGACGCAGTTCTGCCCTAATGGATGTATTTAAAGGGTTGGGAATGCTCTCGAAGGAAGAAAAACCCCTTGTTGGCAAGACTGCCAACCTGGTCAAGGTTGCCCTGGAAAACGCTTTCCAGGAGAAAAATAACCTGCTTACCCAGCGGCGAATTAACCAATCACTGGCTGGAGAAAAGATAGACGTGACCCTACCCGGTAGAAGACCTATCGGTGGAGGTTTACATCCAACTACCCAAACCCTCAGGGAAATTTACCGTGTATTTGGTGACATGGGTTTTCAGATTTATCGATCCCGGGAAATTGAAACGGACCAGTACAATTTTCAGCTGCTGAACTTTCCTCCCCACCATCCTGCCCGGGATATGCAGGATACATTTTTTATCAAGAGCCTGGAAGACAGGGGAGATGATCCTATCGTCCTCAGGACCCATACCTCACCAGGCCAAATCCATGCTATGAGAGAACACACCCAGAAATACCCGGACAATCCTCCCCCGATCAGGATCATTCTGCCGGGGATGTGCTACCGCTATGAACAGATCACGGCTCGCTCTGAAATCCAGTTTAACCAGGTAGAAGGTTTGGCTGTTGGTGTTGGGATTACCTTCGGAGACCTCAAAGGTACGTTAAGTAATTTCGCCCGCAGATTGTTTGGGCAGGAAGCCAGGACCAGGTTCCGGGCCTCTCATTTCCCCTTTACGGAACCCAGCGCGGAGATGGATGTGAGTTGTTTTCTGTGCGGTGGAGCCGGATGCTCCGTTTGCAAGGGCGGTGGTTGGCTGGAAATATTAGGCTGTGGTATGGTCCATCCCACGGTATTAAAGAACGGTGGATTTGATCCGGAAGTGTACTCAGGTTTTGCATTCGGCATGGGCCCAGAACGGGTAACCATGATGCGCCACCATATTGAAGATATCCGCTATTTTTGGGCTAATGATCTGCGCTTCCTGGAGCAGTTTTAGATCCCGATCCTGAATGGCTGTAGAGAGATTTTATAAAGGAAGTTGACAATGAAAGTACCTATATCGTGGCTGAGGGAATATGTAGAAATTAACCTGCCGATCGAAGCATTGGCCCATAAGCTAACACTGGCAGGATTGGAAGTTGAGGAAATCCGCTACGTCGGACTGCCCCTGCCGGAAGAAAAAGGGCAGGAAATAAAAATATCTGGAATTTCCTGGAATCCTGATGAGATCGTAATTGGCGAGGTCAGCGAGGTCAGGCCGCATCCTGATGCTGATCGCCTGGTACTGTGCTGCCTGGATGATGGCAAACAGGAACACACCGTGCTGACCGGTGCTCCAAACCTGTTCCCCTATAAAGGGAAAGGGATCTTGGATCCCCCTCTGAAGGTGGCTTATGCGAGGGAAGGGGCGACCATTATTGATGCCTATAATGAAAGTGATCCCTTGGCCACAACTATTTTAAAAAGGAAAAAGATCCGGGGAGTTGAGTCTTATTCCATGGCTTGTTCAGAACGTGAATTAGGTATTTCAGATGAACATGAGGGAATTATCCTTTTAGATCCGGATGCACCCAAGGGCCAATCCTTGGCTGAGTATATGGGGGATGCTGTTTTAGATATAGCCATCACACCCAATATTGCCCGGGCAGCCAGCATTCTAGGTGTGGCCCGGGAAGTTGCTGCCATAACCGGTGCCCAGTTAAGACTCCCTGATGTGAATCCGCTGATGGAAGGGGATCCAATTGAGGGTAAAGTATCAATTAAAATCACTGCCCCGGAAGATAACCCTCGATTTGTTTTAGGTTTGATAGAAAACGTAACAAAGAAACCCAGCCCATATTGGGTCCAGCTCCGTTTGAAATTGGCAGGAATTCGCCCAATTGATGCCCTGGTGGATGCCACTAACTACACCATGTTAGAAATTGGAGAGCCGCTCCACGCCTTTGATTATGATGTGCTGGTGAATCGAGCAGGCGGGAAACCTCCTGTAATTATCACCCGCAGGGCAAAAACAGCTGAATCCCTCACCACCCTGGATGGTGTTGAGAGAAAATTGAATGATTTTACTGTTCTGGTTACGGATCAAGCTGGTCCCCTCTCCCTGGCAGGGGTGATGGGCGGAGAGGAGTCAGAAGTAAATCCCCGGACGAAGACTGTCCTTTTAGAGGGAGCGTCCTGGAATTATGTAAATACTCGCAGAACGGTTTCGGCTCAGGGTTTACCTTCAGAAGCAGCCTATCGGTTTGAACGGGGAGTTCACCCTGAAGTTGCCCCCCAGGGAGTGCTGCGATGCCTGGAATGGATGAGAAAATGGACCGGTGGTACGGTTGCTAAGGGTCTGGTGGATGAATATCCCCTCCCTCCCAATGACACGACCGTTACCTTGACTCCTCTGGATATTAAACGCTGGCTGGGAATTTCCCTTACAGTCGATGAGATCGCCGAGCTGTTAAAGAAACTGGATTTTTCGATTCAAGTAGAGAAAGGGCAGTTATCAGTAAAAACCCCTCCGTACCGCCTGGATATCGGAGAGGATATAATCGGGAAAGCTGATTTAATGGAAGAAATAGCCCGGATTTATGGGTATGACCGAATTCCCGAAACCAACCTTGCAGATCGCCTTCCAGTCCAGGTCGGCAACAGGACACTGGAGGTGGAAGATAAAATCCGGGATATATTGGCAGGGCTTGGTTTACAGGAAATTGTTACCTACCGAATCACTTCTCCCCAGGCAGAGCTTAAAGTACTCCCGCTGGATGAACCTGGTGCAGCAAAGGAATATCTGGAGTTAGCCAATCCAATCAGTTCGGATAAAACTGTTATGCGCCGTGATTTGCTTGCCAGCATACTTGATACTGTCCAGAAAAATCACCGCATCAGGGAGCGTATTGCACTCTTTGAAATAGGGCCTGAATTTCATCCTCTTGAGGAAATGGGGATTGAAGAAAAAACCAAATTAACTATCTGTATCACCGGACCAAGATCCCACCTAACCTGGCAGGACAGCGATCAGGGCAAGCTGGATTTTTATGACCTTAAGGGATTAGTGGACAACTTGCTGGCTGCTCTCCATATTGGGAAAGTGAAATATTCCCCTGTGCTCTTCCCGAGTTTCCATCCCGGCAAATCTGCCCGGATCGAAAAGGACGGAATTCCCCTGGGAGTACTGGGAGAAATTCATCCTAAAGTCAAACGGAATTATAAACTGCCTGATAAACACATCTCGGCAGCCGTACTTGATCTGGAGTCATTATTTAAGGAAGTTGATGACCTATATAACGTCGAAGCTATTCCGGATCAGCCCCCGGTTTTAGAAGACCTTGCCCTGGTAGTCGATGATGATATTCCAGCCCAGGATGTTCAGGATCTGATTGAACAGACGGGAGGCAAGATCCTCAAGGATGTAAGGTTATTTGATGTATACCGGGGAGAACAGGTGGGAGACGGGAAGAAGAGTTTGGCTTACAGCCTGGTTTACCAGCATCCAGAAAAGACCTTAACGGATCAGGAAGTCCTGGCTATCCGAGTTAAAATTACCAAGCGATTGGAGAAAGAGCTGGGAGCCCAGCTGCGCAGTTGGTAACTACAGAAGGCATGAAAAATGGCAGTCCGGACACTTACGGGAGTCCGGACTGTTTTTTTAGCCTGTTGAAGTAAACGGGTTCCGGAAATTATTCCCTGAAATCATAGATCCCATTCACCAGCGGGTATACTTTTCCGCAGGATGGACAGGTGAGCTGGTTTTCTCTCTGCCCTTTTTCTGGCAGTACACTCCCACAATCCAGGCATTGAAAGAATCCTGTGGCTGGTACTTCCAATGCAGATTTAAGGGTACTGTTCCTGGTGAACACACTGGGAGAGAGCTGCCACCAGGCTCCAGTTGGCTGGAGAATAGAATCCAGAAAAACCAGCAAAGCGGTTGGAATTGATTTTTTGAGGAAATTAATTCTGAAATGAGAAACAGATAATTGCCGCTCCAGCTTAAACCCGGCCTCGCTAAGGTATCTCCGGATGCTCCCGGGATGAAAATCAAAATTTAATGAGGTAAACTCAACCGGTTCGGGCGAAAATGGATTCCAATCCTGCTTTCCAACCAGATAGCGCAGGATAGCTTTAATATTGTGTTTGTTGGCGTACTCCAGGATAAAGGGGCTTTTCCCTTTCAACACCCGGCTGACCTGCTTTAGAGCTGCGGCAGGATCCTGCATATGATGCAGGGTGCGGATCATGGTCCCACCGTCGAATAAGTTTGCTACAAAAGGTAATCGGTAGACATCACCCGCGACATAGGTATATTTATCGTCTTTGCCGAGGAATTCCTGAGCTTGCTGAAGCTGGGTAAGTGAATAGTCCAACAGAACCACTCGTTTAAAGCCCGTATATCGGGGAGTGTTGCGGCCGGCACCAGCGCCGATTTCCAGGAGTAGCTCCCCTTGGTCTGGCAGCAGTCTGCGCAAGGCGATCTGTTCAGCCCGATCCTCGTAATCCCGCCCGCCTTCATTCCAAAAGCTGGTCTGGTAATCAGATCCTTCGTAATCAATTACTGGGGGATGTTCGGGATGTTTTTCCATGTGTCCTTAACAAGCTTTTAATTGGTTCCCACAATTGTTTTTTAACAAACCTGGCGGGACCAAAACAAGGCCTGGTTGAACCATTAGTAACCGTTATATCCGCGCCCAACTCCCCGATAGTGGAAACCTAGATCCTTCATCACTGCGGGATCATAAATATTGCGGCCGTCAAAGAGCCGGGGTGTTTTCATGACTTTATTGATCCGCTTGAGATCAAGCTGGCGAAATTCATTCCACTCGGTAATAATCATTAATAAATCACAGCTCTCAGCCATTGAATACGGATTATCGATCATTTCGACGCCTGGCATTAAGGGAGCTGCCTCTTCCATGGCGATGGGATCATATGCCCGAATAGTTGCTCCATCCTGAAGCAACTGTCTGGCAATGGTCACCGAAGGAGCATCCCTCATATCATCCGTATTGGGTTTAAATGATAAACCCAGCATACCGATGACTTTGCCGGATAGATCTTCCGATCCAATCATGGCTTTCGCCTGCTCCACAGCCATCATCCGGCGGCTGGCATTAATTTCCATCACCGAATGTAAAAGCTGGGGATGGCGGCCGCTCTCTTCCGCCATAAATGCCAACGCTTTGACATCTTTCGGGAAACAGGATCCGCCGTACCCGATCCCAGCGTTGAGGAATGTTGGACCGATGCGGGAATCAAATCCCATACCATTGGATACTTCCATAACATCAGCGCCAAGGTCTTCGCAGATGTTGGCGATCTCATTGATAAAAGAAATTTTGGTAGCCAGGAAAGCATTCGAGGCGTACTTGATCATTTCTGCCGTTCGTAAATCGGTCACTACAATCGGAGCCCGGAGCGGTAAATGCAGCTGAGCAACCTTATCAGCTGCCTCACTATCCAGCGAACCGATCACGATACGATGGGGCTGCATAAAATCACCGATTGCTGATCCTTCTCGCAGAAATTCAGGGCAGGAAACCACCGAAAACTTGCCCGCTTTTGGATTTTGTTTGATCACAATATCCGAGACCCAGTCTCCGGTGCCAACGGGAACGGTGGATTTATTGATAATGATCAAGCCCTTGGTTATGTGGTCGGCGATCGATCGGGCTGCAGAGGCAACATATTGTAAATCAGCTTCTCCGTCAACACC
>CAZUMG010000010.1:17118-26538 GCA_964621895.1 uncultured Anaerolineales bacterium
ACGACACAGATATTTTTCATGTCCTACCTTCCCTATCTTGTCTGGATTACTTCCTTTATCAGCCCAAATCTTACCATAACCGACCCAATTTTGGAGAGTTACAAAACTCATCAAGCTAAATAATACCCAGCCTGACCCTGTGTTCCAAACAGGAGATAAAAGGATCATCCCTCAGGATATCTCATCTCTGGAGGACTTATTATATAATAGGAGTGCAGTATTTATATATTCAAATAAGAAGGAGCTACCTATGTCTGGACCCCGAGCAGTCCGTGCTCCCCGCGGAACGACCCTGAGTTGTAAAAATTGGCAGATCGAAGCGGCTTACCGGATGATCCAAAATAACCTGGATCCGGAAGTTGCCGGGGATCCCGATCATTTAATAGTCTATGGCGGCAGCGGAAAGGCTGCCAGAAACTGGGAGGCTTTTGATGCCATCCTGGCGAGCCTGAAAGCCCTGGAAGAGGATGAGACCCTATTGGTTCAATCGGGTAAACCCGTTGCCGTGTTTAAAACCCATCTGGATGCGCCGCGAGTCCTGATTGCTAATTCAAATCTGGTCCCGTTCTGGGCAACTCAGGAGCATTTTGACAGTCTGGTTGCTCAAGGATTAATGATGTACGGACAGATGACCGCGGGATCCTGGATTTACATTGGCACCCAGGGTATTCTCCAAGGGACATATGAAACCCTGGGCTCTTTAGCTGAACAGCAGGGCTGGCCCTCCTTAAAGGGTAAGTTTGTGCTCACAGGGGGGCTGGGAGAAATGAGCGGCGCCCAACCGCTGGCGATTACCATGAATGAAGGTGTAGGATTGATTGTGGAAGTGAATCCAGCTCATGCTCAGCGGAAATTAGATATCGGCTATGTTGATGTAGTCCTTGAAGATCTTGATCAGGCTCTAAGCGTTGTAGCGGAATCCCAAAAAGCCGGTAAAGCGCTCTCGATCGGCTTGATTGGCAACGCTGCGGAAGTATTTCCCGATCTGGTTAAACGGGGAGTAATTCCGGATGTGGTCACAGATCAGACCTCGGCTCATGACGCCTTGGATTATGTCCCCAAAGGATTGACTATCCCCGAGGCTGCAGATTTACGTCAGAAGGATCCCGACGAATACCGGCACCGGTCCCTGGATTCGATGGTAGATCATGTTCGGGCAATGCTGGAGATGCAGAAGAAAGGAGCGGTGGTCTTCGATTACGGAAATAATATCCGTCAGCAAGCTTTTAACCAGGGGTTGAGCAACGCATTTGATTTCCCCGGATTTGTTCCAGCTTATATCCGACCGCTTTTTTGCGAGGGGAAAGGCCCCTTCCGCTGGGTTGCTTTATCGGGAGACCCAGAAGATATTTATCGAACGGATGAAAAGATCCTGGAGCTGTTTCCAGAGGATCAGCATCTTAACAGGTGGATAAAAATGGCCAGGGAGCAGATCCCATTCCAGGGACTGCCATCCCGGATTTGCTGGTTAGGTTATGGGGAGCGGGCCAAGGCGGGACTGGCATTTAACGATCTAGTTAATAATGGTGAAGTTTCTGCACCTATTGTGATTGGACGGGACCATCTCGATTCCGGTTCTGTGGCTTCTCCCAATCGGGAAACCGAAGGAATGCTGGATGGAACTGATGCAGTCAGCGACTGGCCCATCCTGAATGCTTTAATCAATGCAGTTGGCGGGGCTACCTGGGTATCCTTCCATCATGGTGGGGGGGTGGGAATAGGTTACAGTCAACATGCGGGTCAGGTAATTGTTGCTGATGGTACCCCAGAGGCAGCTAAACGTTTGGAACGGGTGCTGACAACCGATCCAGGTATGGGCATCGTCCGTCACGCCGATGCGGGATATCCGGCTGCAATCGCCGCTGCAAAGAGGCACGGAATTAAAATTCCCCTGTTAGATTAAACTGCTAAATCAAGCCGGGTTATTTCAACACTGTGTAACTATCCCTTAAAGGTAGGAGATAACAGATTATGAATAAAATTGGAATTCTAACAAGTGGGGGTGATTCACCTGGAATGAACGCTGCGCTTCGTTCTGCTGTTCGGGTGGCATTAGATCTCGGCATTAATATATTTGGCATTTTTGAAGGTTACCAGGGAATGGTTGAGGGAGGTGAGAAGATCCGGGAGCTTAGCTGGGATTTTGTGGGTGGCATCCTTCAGCGGGGAGGAACAATCATCGGCACTGCTCGTTCTGATGAGTTCCGAACGTGGGAGGGTCGTAAGAAGGCAGCTAAAAACCTGGTGGAAAACGCCATTGACGGGTTGATTATTATCGGTGGTGATGGCAGTTTAACCGGGGCTTCAATTTTCAGGACAGAATGGCCAGATCTGATTGCAGAGCTGATCGAGTCAAATGAAATTCCCGCGGAGAGCGCTGAAAAACATCCCAACCTGGTGATTGTGGGTTTGCCAGGATCGATTGATAATGATATGTGCGGCACCGATATGACCATTGGAGCGGATACAGCCCTGCACCGGATCACCGAAGTGATTGATGTGATCACCAGCACGGCTTCCAGCCATCAGAGGAGTTTTATTGTTGAAGTTATGGGCAGAAACTGTGGTTATCTGGCAATGATGGGCGCCCTGGCTTCCGGAGCTGATTGGCTTTTTATTCCTGAAGTACCCCCTGATCCAGAAACCTGGAAAGCTGAGATGTGTGCTGCCTTGAAAGCTGGCCGAGAGGCAGGCAGACGAGATTCAATCGTGGTGGTTGCCGAGGGCGCCCTGGACAGCACAGGAAAACCGATCACCAGCCTGGAAATCAAAGAAACCTTGGAAGATAGATTAGGAGAAGATACTCGTATCACAGTCCTGGGTCATTTTCAGCGGGGAGGTTCTCCGACGGCATTTGACCGTAATTTGGGAACTATTCTGGGGCACGCGGCTGTCCACAAGCTTAAGGAGACCAAACCGGACGATGAACCTCAGCTAATTGGTATGCGGGGCAACCGGGTGGTAAGCTCCCCCCTGATGGAATGTGTTGATCTCAACCAGCAGATAGCCAGATTTTCAGACGATAAGCAATATGATCAAGTGCTTGATTTACGAGGCTCAAGTTTTCAAAACACCTACAGGATTCTTAGCACTTTGATTCAAGCTGGTCCAAAATCCAAAGAGGAAGACTTTGAGCCCTATAGAATAGCTGTAATGCACTCTGGAGGACCGGCTCCGGGCATGAATACTATTGTCCGGGCGGCAGTCCGCTGGGGATCTGACCAGGGTCACACCATGCTGGCAGTTTATAATGGTTTTCCCGGCTTGGTAAAGGGAGATATTAAAGAATTGACCTGGATGGACGTGCGCGGATTGGTTGGCCAAGGTGGTGCGGAGCTAGGCACAAATCGCACTGTCCCGGTAGATGGTGACTATTATGCTATTGCCCGAACCATAGAAGAACAGCGTATTGATGCCTTGCTGTTGATTGGTGGAGAAGCTGCTTATGATACCGTGTACGACATGTCCATCCATCAAAAAGAATTCCCCAACTTTCGGATTCCGATGGTTTGCCTGCCAGCTACAATTGATAATGACCGCCCAGGATCTGAATTAAGCATTGGTGCGGATACTGCCCTCAACAGTATTGTCAATTCGGTCGACATGATCAAACAATCTGCGGTGGCATCCCGGCGCTGTTTTGTGGTCGAAACTATGGGAAATTACTGCGGGTACTTGGCGTTGATGGGAGGGTTAGCCACGGGTGCTGAGCGGGTCTACACCAATGAAGAGGGTCTTACTTTAAAGATCCTTCAGGACGATGTAGATCACCTGATCACTGGATTCAGGCAGGGTAAACGGTTGGGTTTAGTGATCAGGAATGAGAGCACCCATCCGGTTTACACAACAGATTTTATGGTCAGGCTATTTGAGGTTGAAGGGAAAGAACTCTTTGATGTCCGCCAGGCTATTCTGGGGCACCAACAACAAGGAGGAAATCCAACTCCCTTTGATCGCATTCAGGGCACCCGTCTGGCGGTTCAGAGTATCGATTTTATCATTGCGGAGATCGGCAAAAAGGATCCCTGTCAGGTATTTATCGGTCTGGAAGCCGGGAAGATCCAATTCACCGGGATGGAAGATTATCCCCGCTTGGAGGATTGGGAGTACGGCAGACCTAAAACGCAGTGGTGGTTGGATTTGCGTCCGATTGCCCACGTGCTGGCACAACCCGGCCCGGGTCAGTGGAAATAAATTTGCTGGTATCCAAGGAGCGGCAGGATTGCAGCCGGGATGGCCGGGAGAGCTGGCCTTCCGATATCACCCAGGACAGGCACTGGCACGTTAAAACAGGTACTTCTCAACCTGCACGTTCTCCCTGCCGAGCATATCCCGGAGCTGATTGATCAGGTTCTTACTGATTTTTGTTGAGGCATTGGGAAACTCAAGCAAATGAGACTGATCATTTTCAAATATCTGGAATACAAAACGATCCTTGCCCGGATAACTGATCAAAGTTCCATAGACCTGCCTTAATCGCAGTTTATCCCGCATGGTATCCCCCCTATTTCGGAGAATAACAGTAACCAGATAGGTTGATTCCTCATCCAGGGTGATATTTCCAATCAGTTCAGAAGCGGGCTTATCAACTGCCTCAGGAACACGATCAGGTACTGGTTCCGGGCTGGCTGGATGTTCTTCAGCCTTGGGCGGATCAGGACTCAAACTGTCTGAGCTTTCCTCCTGCCAGTCTTCAGGGAGAATATCTTCAGGAGGGGGAAAATTATCTGGACCATCAAACTCAGTTTCCTGATTCCCTTCCATAATTGTTGGAATTTCATCTGGCGGGTCGATCAGCGGGGATGCTTGATCAATAAGGGGAAGCGATTCGGTTTTGGAAGCTAGCGGGAGAGATTCAAGCTGGGTGATACTGGTTGAAACCTGGTCAACCAGTACTTTGGTCTCCCCTCCATTGGCATCAGCTTTGCCCTGAACATAAATAATCTCATCAAAACGAACCAAATCCCCGTATTTTTTCCAGGAATTGGGGAACAGCACCAAGTCAATTAAACCCTGGATATCTTCAATGGTCGCGAAGGCCATTGCTTTGCCATTTTTGGTTTGGTGCTGGCGAATTTTAGTGACAATACCTGCTACGCTGACCCGCTCCTGGTGTTTGGCTTCGCTCAGATCCTGGGCAAAGTGGGTGACGTGCTGCTGCAAATTGTCCATAACTGTGCTCAAGGGATGATCGGATACATACAATCCAATCAGTTCACGTTCCCAGTCAAGTTGAGCCCGGCGATTGATTTTTGTTTTTGCTTCTGGTAGTTTGATAGTTTCGGTGAGACCTGTCCCATCACCAAACATGGAGATCTGACCGGCGTCGGCAGCCTGGAAATTGGAGGAACTGATCGCCAGGATCCTGTCCATGGATTCTAATAGAGCCGGACGGTTTCCAAATTCATCCAGGGCACCGACCTGAATCAGGGATTCCAGGGCTCTTTTTCCGACTTTTCGTAAATCAACTCTGCGCAGGAAATCATTTACATCCCTGAAAGCTCCCTGGCCGCGGCCGCGGATGATTTCTTCAACGGGTCCTTCCCCGACATTTTTAATAGCGCCTAATCCAAAGCGGATACAGCTTTGTCCTGCAGCATTGTCTTCAATGGTAAAGCCATAACAGCTGGAATTGACATTCGGGGCTAAAACTTCAATATGCATCTGCCGGCATTCAGAGGCATATAAGGTAACTTTATCCGTGTTGTTCTGGTAGACGGTTAATACCGCTGTCATGTATTCCACAGGATAGTGGGTTTTTAAATAAGCTGTCTGAACAGAAATCAAGCCGTAATCCGCGGCATGGGCTTTATTAAATCCGTAGCGGGCAAATTTTTCCCAATCTGTAAAAATTTCCTCTGCAACGGTTTTGTCCACGCCCCGTTCAACAGCGCCTTTGATAAACTTCTTTTTATGCTTATTTAAGTCAGCCACCTGCTTTTTGGCCACAGCTTTCCGGAGGCTGTCAGACTCAGATGGCGTGTACCCGGCGATGGCGACAGCACTGTGCATGATCTGTTCCTGGTAAACAGGAATGCCGTAGGTTTCCTCGTAGATGGGGATTAAACCTTCATGACGGTAGCTGATTTCCTGTTTATTATGCATGCGTTCAATATAATCCGGGATGAAGTCCATCGGTCCGGGGCGGTACAGCGCTACCATGGCGATCACGTGTTCCAGCCGGGTGGGTTTCATTTCCTTTAAGTAGCGGCGCATACCGGAGCTTTCCACCTGGAAAAGGCCAATGGTTTCGCCCCGGCCGATCAGCTCAAAGGTTTCTGGATCATCTACGGGAATATTTTCCAGGGTGAGTTTTACCCCATGGCGCTTTTCTATCAGGTCACTGGCTAAAGCCATGATAGTTAAGGTGGAAAGGCCGAGGAAATCAATCTTTAACAATCCCAATTTATCCACCACAGACATTTCATACTGGGTCACTGTATCTATCGGGCTGTCCCCAAGATTGCCGGTAGGCCGGTGCAGGGGGGAATATTCTTCTACCGGGCGGTCAGTCACCACCACTCCAGCAGCATGGGTACCTGCGTTGCGGACAGTTCCTTCTACGCCTTTGGCAGTATCAATCAGATTCTGCAGATAGGGAGCATCATTATATAACTGTCTAAATTCCGGTGAATTATCAAGCGCTTCTTGAATGCTCATTGGAGGTAAATTAGGAATTGCCTTTGCGACCCGGTCAACTTCCTGCAGAGGGATATCCATCACCCGTCCTACATCCCGGATGGCAGCCCTGGCTTTCATGGTGCCAAAGGTGATGATCTGAGCGACCTTATCGTGACCGTATTTATCAGCACAGTAATGCATCATTTCAGCCCGGCGGTCATCCGGGAAATCAAGATCAATATCGGGCATGGAAATCCTGCCGGGATTAAGGAAACGTTCGAAGATTAAATTATGTTCCAGCGGATCTATCGGAGTAATCTCCAGGGAGTAGGATACGATAGACCCCGCAGCGGAGCCTCGGGCGTTGTACCAGATTCCGCGGTCCTGGGCATACCGGATCAGATCCCAGACAATCAGGAAATAAGCGTCAAACCCCATTGACTTGATAATTTCCAATTCATAATTAAGCCGCTCGCGAATCGCGGGGTCATCTGCCCGACTCTGATAGCGTTTCCGAAGCCCCACTTCACAAAGTTCCCGGAGATATTGATCCGCTGATTTTCCATCGGGCACTGGAAAATTCGGCAGGTGATATTCCTTAAATCCCAGATCAACGTTGCAGCGCTCGGCAATCAGGAGGGTATTCTCAATGGCTCCAGGCACTTCTGAGAAGATGGCCCGCATTTCCTGGGGAGTGCGCAGGTAATAGGATTCATCCGTCATCCGCATCCTGTCCGGATCACTGAGAATTTTACCGGTTTGAATGGCTAAGAGGACATCTTGCAGGACGGCATCAGCCGGGTTGATATAATGCACGTCATTGGTAGCAATAAAATTTGCTTTATAGCGGGGTCCCATCTCAACCAGGGCTCGATTGATAGTCTCCAGCTCGGGGATATCATGCTGCTGAAGTTCCAGGAAGAAATTCTCCGGACCAAAAACCTCATAATACCAATCCAACTTTTTTCGGGCATCTTCAAGGCTGCCGCGATTGATCGCTCGGGGTATTTCAGCTGCCATACAGCCGGAGGTTGCAATAATCCCTGCAGAATGGGCAGCCAGGAATTCATGATCAATGCGGGGGAAATAATAAAATCCTTCCAGTTGAGCCGCAGAGGCGATTTTAAGCAGGTTCTGGTAGCCTTTTTGATTCTCGGCTAAAAGCAATAAATGGGAGGATCTTTTATCATACTGCGAATCGCGATCCTGCATCCCCCGGGCAGCCAGGTACCCCTCCACCCCGATAATTGGTTTGATTCCTGCCTCCAGGGCGGCATGATAAAAATCCACCACACCAAACATGGTGCCGTGGTCAGTAATTGCCATGGCTGGCATATCCAATTCTTTGGCCCTTTCGACCAGGGCTTTGATATTGCTGAATCCGTCCAGGATTGAATATTCTGTATGAACGTGGAGATGTGCAAAAGACATAGGTTTTACGTATAAAGGTTTGCTTTAGAGACTAACCCTATTATACGCTTGATTAATCGATTTTGATCCGCGAAGCGCTGAAAAGAGGGATATTAACCTTAAAAATTTGGCAGATAATCAGAATTTATGTTTGACTGCAATTTAGAAGGATTCTAAAGCAATCTGAAGAGGGAATAAAGGTTCTTCCCCTTAATTGCCGAGAGTCGGGTGCGCCATTACCCGACTCTCTCTAAGGAGGAGAAGAAGAGAAATTCTTTTTCTAGGGTCAGTGTAGCATCAAGAGAGCCAGTTTGCTTGACGATTACCCGACGCTTTCCCTACGCAAACCATACGATTTTTGCCGATTCTGGAGTGGTATACTGGATGGGTATAACCTGATCGATCACCGGGAGGTTTCCAGTGGCATCTCCAATCTATTTGAATGTTCTGAACACTGAATTTTTAGGATTAATTGGTATCGCGGTCAACCAGAATGGTCTGGTTCGTCTGCGCATGTTCCAGGAAAGCAAAGAAGCGTTTTTCAGGCTGAATGCCAGCTACCGGGAAGGTGAGTATATATTTTCCAACCAGGAAACCCAACCTGTTTTAGCTCAGTTAGAAGCTTATCTTACCCGGGAGCTCACCGTATTTACCCTGCCAATCGATTGGAGCGGCTATACAGATTTTCAGAAAGCTGTTCTGCAAGAAACCCTGGCAATACCCTATGGGGAAACCCGTTCCTACAGGCAGGTTGCTGCGGCAGTTGGAAAACCAAAAGCCTCCCGGGCTGTGGGACAGGCAGAAAAAAGGAACCAGGTTCCCCTGGTGGTCCCCTGCCACCGGGTGATAGGTTCAGATGGCAGTTTAACCGGTTATGGGGGAAAAGAAAATACAGTCCTTAAAGCCAAACTGATCGATTTCGAAAGGGCTGCCTAGATCCAACTGGCTGTTAATCGATCCAGATCACAGCCTGGTTTCCGAGCACATCCCAGGATTTCATAAATTCTCCCCGGTACCGGCTGTAAACCCGGGCGCCATCCAGCACTGTGACCTTATTTTCGTCATATCCAATCACAATCACGGTGTGTTCAAACTTGGCTACCGTCGTTTCGCCTCCCCCGGGAGGGTTATAGGGGACTGGTGTTCCCAGGTTGACATGGCCAACCACCCAGATAATCACCGGTCTGCCGGCAGCAATCTCCGCCTTAAGCTCCTCCCAGCTCATCTGGTTTACCGCTTTGGCATTTAACCCAAATTCCCTTAACCGCTGGGCGACCGGCTTCGCATGGACGCCATAATCAGCCGGGGGAATCTGTCCCCAGCTGCCATCGACGCTGCCAACAAATCCGATCTCTGGATTATCAGCGCCAGGCAGGCCGTTAAAAAAAG
>CAZUMG010000011.1:0-25069 GCA_964621895.1 uncultured Anaerolineales bacterium
CTCAAGGCGTCTTCACGCATGGGATGTACTGATATTATCGCCAGCAGGTCATTTTCTAGATCTCCGGAAAAAGAAAATTCATTGCCTTCATATCCTATTAAATGTTCTGCATGTAATCCGTGTTCCAGGAAAATTTGGAAAGCAATATTCAGATCTTTTTCGGCAGGAGCACTCACCCAAGCTTCCGCAGGCGGTCTCGTAGGGATGCTTAGATAAACCTTGGAGGGTTGAATCCCTGCTAAATATTGGGCTACTTGTTTGATCTGCGCCGGTTTATCATTGATGCCCTTGACCAGCATGGTTTCTGATACCAATTGACCCTTAAAATCTTTTTTCAGGTCTTGAATTCCGGTGAGGATCTTATCCAGCTTTAGTTTTCCATGCGGCCGGTCTATTTCCTTCCAGGTTTTTTCGTAAAGCGAATCTACTTTTACAGATACCCAATCCGCTTTCATTACATCCATCCGAACGTTTGGGTCATGAAGCAATGAGGAGTTGGTGATGATGGCAATTTTTATTCCGAGGGGTTTTAATAAATCAATCAGGCTGCCCAGGTTTTTATCCAGAGTGGGTTCACCATCAGGTACTATGGTTAGGTAATCTATATTCTCCTGGTTATTCCTCAGATTATGGACTTTTATTTCAACTAACTGGTAGAGCTCTTCGGGATTGTAATAAACATTTCTTTGGGCAGTCATTTCAAGTGATCTGCCCAACTGGCAATAAACGCAGGAATAGCTGCAAATCTTCGGAGGAATATTATTGATGCCCAGGCTCCTTCCCAGACGTCGTGATGGAACGGGACCAAATACTCTTAAATTATCCATAAAGGGATCCGATTCTAGCCGATCTCAGGCATATTTATTACGGGTAGTTTCATCACATAAAATTGGGAGCAGGTGAGGTTTCAGAGCGGGGTTTTCAAATGTTCCAAGATCTGCGTGTGTATCAAGATATTTTTTGGGGATCGGGTGTGTGCCAACAACCACCTTGATTGGATAACGGTTTTCCAAAAATTTAACAAATGTATCAATATAGGGGCAGGGAGGATAACCAACCACAAGGCCGGTTGCCAGGTGAATTACCTCTGCTCCATTCCGGACCATCTCTTCACCAGCATATTCAATATTGCCTCCCGGACAGCCATCACAGGTTGTATATCCAACCAGTTCAAGAGCGGTGTCAGTATACCTACTAAAGGCGCCTTCTTTTTCACGCATCGCCCGGAGACATTTTCCACCTGCGCAGCGACGGTAGCGATCGCAGATGATGATGCCAATTTTTGTTGTTGTGGTCATGGGAATTCCCTTCTACTATTAGAGTGAGAATAATTCATGCGAACTGATTATGATTTATCAATAACAATACTGCATCCCTGGAGGATCGGTGAATTTAATCTAAGTATAATCCCGAATGGTTAAGGTCGGAGAGGAGAATCTAAACTTTCAGGAGTGGTTTCTGACAAGTGTTTTGTAGACCTACTTGTTTTCTTGCTCAAAATCTAACAGCCATTTTTTTCTGTACAATCCGCCCCCGTAGCCAACCAGGCTGCCGTCCGATCCAATCACTCGATGGCACGGTATGATGATGGTGATCCGGTTATGACCATTTGCTGAGGCTACAGCTCGGGCAGCCTTCACGTTTCCGAGTAATGCAGCTTGTTCTTGGTATGAACGCGTTTCCCCATAGGGTATTTCCAATAATATTTTCCAAACTGCATTTTGAAACTTTGTTCCGGGTGTGTGCAGTGGAATGGTAAACTTTTTCCTTTTGCCGTTAAAATATTCCTCTAGCTCGGATTGCACCTGTTCAAGATAGGGGTTATCTCCTGGCAAGATGATGGCATTCAATCTTTTTGATAGATCTATGAATTCGGTTTCCAGCATCCTCCGGTCAGTGAATTCCAGCAAACATAAACCAGCATCGCTGGCACAGGCGAACATGGGTCCCAGCGTGGTGGTAAAGCGGATAATATTCAGGACATTTTTCTTCTCCGGGCTGGTGGGGGATTCGCCAAAGACAGACCGGTAGCGATCATTAAATCCGCTGATCGAGTCAAAGCCGCTCTCAAATGCAGAATCAATCACCCTGCTGCCGCTGTTGATTCTTTGGTAGGCAGTATTAATCCGCAGCATTCTCTGGTAGGTATGAAATGTCAGCTTATGGTGTTTTTTAAACCATCTCCTGATCATGCTTGGGTCAATTCCCCGCTGACGCAGATCTTCATCTTTGATCCGCAGGAAAGGATTCTGGTGCAGTTCGGCGACAATTTCCTGAATAACCCGGGGAGTTTCGTCCAGTTTTTCCATCGGTCGACAGATTTTACAGGGTCTGAACCCGTGCTGCAGGGCAAGTTTGGGAGAATCGAAGAAGATCACATTCTCAACTTTGGGTTTCCTGGCCCGGCAGGATGGTCTGCAGAAAATTCCGGTAGTCTTTACCGCTGTTACAAAGAGACCTTCATAGCTGGAGTCCTGACTGCCGATGATCTTGTACTTATCTTGAAATGATAACTCTCTCATATTAGGGTTTTCCTCACCACCCAGAGCTGCCTGCTCCCGAGTTTTCTCCCTTTGAATGTATCATTGCATCGGCAGGTCTGCTACCGAAAACTTGACAACTATTTTTAAATTGGAAAACCAGATCAGCTCAGGGACTGCCCGCGAGGGAGGATAGATCATCGAGGGGGTAGGACGCTGGAATCGGTCGCTCAATCCAAGGCCCCTGGTTAATTTAGGATTATCTCTGCAGGAAAGATTCCAGCCTGGATAAGGAGTCCGGCAGGTTTTTTCTGCCAAATCCAATTCTAAAGTGATTGCCGGGATGACCATACACACTACCTGGCAGAAGCAAAACGCCGGCGGTGTTTACCAGGCGATCACAAAACCGTTCCACATTTTCTCCGATCAAGCGAGGAAAAGCAATCGGTCCAGCTTTCGGCCTCTGCCAGGAGAATAACTCCTGGTAGCGTAGAAAAAACACCTCCAGGATTTTTAGATTAACTTTAATCAAGCCCAGGCTGCGATCAGCCAACTTTGCTCTATGGCGAAGAGCCAGGGTGGCTAAAAATTCACTGGGAGCGCTGTTGCAGATGGTGGTGTAATCTTTTAACCTGGCTATCTTTTGGTAAATATCTCCATTCTTGGTGGCAATCCATCCGATTCTTAACCCAGCCAATCCATAGGTTTTTGACATCACCCCCAGGGAAATTCCCTGATTTCCCAGATCACAAGCAGCAGATAAACGATCATCGGGTAGGTATTCCGATTCCCGGTAGACCTCGTCTGAAAAAAGCAGGATTCCCCTGGATTCTGCCAGCTGGTGAACAGCCTGGTAATCTGCTTTTGACATCAGGTAGCCAGTAGGATTATGCGGGGTATTGATGACAATAACCCGGGTGTTTGGTTTAATGAGTTTACCCAATTCATCCAGATCCAACTCCCAATGGTGATCTTCTCGTGCTTCCCAGCGGGATACCTGGCAGCCAATACTTTGGGCAATCTCAAAGAGGGACTGGTAGCAGGGCCAATGAACGATCAAGTGATCTCCCGGTTCCAAAACGGCCTGCATGAATAGAAAGATAGCTTCCTCGGCGCCGCTGTGCACCAGGACCTGGTCGGGTGATATCGTTTCGTAAATGCGTGAAATTTCCTGCCTTAAAAGAGGGCTTCCCGGAGATTCGGTGTAGCCCAACCATTGCTCAAAAAACCTCTCACTGGAACCATCTTCCAGAGCCAGAAGTTCCTGGATTGTCATCGATTCACAATCTGAGCTGGATAACAGGTATTTCGCAGTGAATTCATACCTGGCAAAATAGCGTTCCAGTTTAAAAGGTGGCAACTTCATTTATCACTCCTTTCCCTGACCGGAAGATTTTTTCCGCATAATTATTTTCTCCTCTGCAGTTCCCGTTCTGGGCAGCAGGTTTAAGAGGTGATCAGCCGATCCTCGATTTCCCACAGGTGATCAAGAGTATGCCAGGCTGAACGCCTAACAAAGAATCTGATTGGCCAGGTCTTCCCCCCTCGCGGTCCCAAGGCAGGCAGAGCACCTTTTTCAGCGGCATCCAATGCAGACAGGATTTGCTGATGGACCAACTCCAGCTGGGTGGTTAACTCGAGCCCCGGGTTGTGTTGATAACTCCTGACCAAACGACTTAGATAAGCCCGATCTCCTTCGATGAGGTGGGAGAGGATTTTTTCTGCATCCCTTCCTCCCCCCCGAGGACCTTTTTGAAGCTCCCTTCCCAGGGTTTTTTGATAGCTGGCATTAAACACCTGCCAGCATGCAGCCAGAATTTTTCGCCAAGCTTGAAAATCCGCTCTTTCTGCTGGGAAATAATCGGACGGTAGGATAATGGCCGGAGCTTCAAAATCTGTGGTGGTATTTCCCTCAGCTCGGTCGGTAATTTCAAAATCAGCAGGATGTTGAGGGAGATCAAAATCCATCCCCGCTGCACCCATTACCTGGCTGTAGTGGAGGGCATACTGCAGCAGTTTGCTCACAGCAGCAGCCTCATTCTTGGCGCTGCGGCACCACCCGGGCCAATCAAGTGCACCGGCAAAGGTTTTACTCTTTCCCGATTCCAGAAAAACAGCAATTGGTCTAATAGCATGGCGGGAACCACCATTTTTTTCATAAAGCTATTCCTCATCCGGGTTCCAGGCAGTTAACCTGGGCAGCCAGCGGGGCACATTTTGTTTGTAGATCCGATAGTCTTCTCCAAAACGATCTTCCAATCCGCGCTCTTCTGAGAAAGGGATATAAAAGAAATGAGAGATTACCGCAAAGGTTCCAAAACAGAGGATAAAGATGGAATTGAGTAAAAGCCCTTCACCGATCATAATGGAAAAAACACCGATATGCATAGGGTTGCGAACGTACCGGTAAATACCCTCGATAATCAGTTCTTCGCTTGGCTCCCAGGGCATGATGGTGCCCTGCTTTTGCCGGAGAAAAAAAGGTATGGTTGACGCCATTAAAGCCAGGCCGCTGGTTATCAGGATCACCCCGACAGCGACAGCGATCTGGTGCTGCGGTTCTCCCTGCAGCCAGACGATTCGGCCGGTGTCCTTAAAGAGATAGGCAGTCAGGGGAAATCCGAGGATAAAAACTACCGGAACCGCCAGGCTGATTATCACACGTTTAAAAAAGCTGCTCATGGGGAACTCCGCCTTTATTTGAGATTATAAACTCCAGTTATAGGCTGAATAGAATGTCATCAATTAGATCTCTGTAAAGAGCCCCGGATAAATTTATTATTTAACTTGTGGAGAGGCCACCGCAAACCGGAAATGTCCGGTCATATGACCGAGCAATTTTCCCTGGTTATTCGTCAAATAAGCAGCTTCTATCTGATCCTGATTGAGATGCTCGATCTCTTTGAGCCCCCGTTTTGCCAAAAAAGATCTGAGCTTTCCTTCTGGAATTGAAAACAAGAGTTCTTCATTGGAATGGCTTGCAGCCATGGATTGTCTGAATGAATCCACGCTGTAGTATAAGCTAACTTCCTCATCCGAGATGGAAATTGTGTAATCAAAAGCCAGGACACTTTCAACCGAGGAATGGCTGCTGACAAAATCCAGCATCCTGTTGACAGAATCTTCCTGAAGGTAATAGCTGACACCTTCCCAGATAAAGAGGGTTTTCGCTGCTTTTTTGTACTCAGCTTTCTCCAGTACATCCTTTAAGTCATCCTGGCTGAAGTTGATCGGGACAAAAGAAATTTTCGGGAGTGCTGGCAGGTGGGAATTTCTAAGGCAACCCAATTTTCTCTCCTGGGTAGGAGAGGAATCCAGTTCGAAAATCCTGGTTCCCCGGTTAATGTCATTAAAGCGATATGCCCTGGTATCGTACCCGGCGCCTAAAAGTACGATTTGATCAAATCCTTCCTGCAGAGCATTTTTAAATAAATTATCAAAATAAGCTGTTCTGGCAATCAAGTATTCGCTTAATCCCGGAAAAGCAGAATTAAGTTTTTCCCAGGTATTTTCCCTGATTTTCCTAAACTTAAGGAAGAATTTAAAAAGTGGGGGCAAAAAGATTTCCGCCAGGTAATCCGGGCCATATTCCTGATTTTTATATTTTTTACATGCCAGGGTTCTCCGCAAAGCAGCAAACAAGGCAGTATTTGAGGGTTTTTGATCGACACCTTGTGAAATCATAAATTCCTTCTTTGGGTTATTTGATTAATGTCAGAACCATATTAAAGCGAAGATGCTGGAAGCCGTTATTGAACTGGCTTACGAAACTAGATCAGCATAATGCTGATGATAGAAAGGGTGATCAGGAATCCAAATATGCCCACCCAGAGCCAGTGACCTTTTTGGGCGAAATAACCCGGGCTGACGACGGCAGTGTAGATAAGCATCCCGCTGGCAACCATAAACAGCCTCTGTGACCAGGGCTGCCGGATTAATAAACCAATTCCACTGATAATCAGGGAAACAGCTGTCAGCATTTCCCCAGCAAGATGAAAACCGATTCGGATGGGCTCGGTTTTTAGTTCCGGGATCTGTTTGTTTAGGTAGGACATGGTCCATTGGACGATCATTCCAAAACCGACAATCAGGGAGAATGCGGCAGCAAATTTCAAGTGACCTCCGATTGGTTTATTTTGAATATATTTAATCATCCAGGCTTTCGAGTTCCGCCGGGAGGGGCTTTTCATCAATCCATGCCCGGACCGTTTGGGCGAACAGCCGGGGATTCGTTAAAGCCCAATTATGCTCCTTAGCAGCTGATGAATTTTTCCCCAGGTTTAAAAACACCCCCTTTGCGCCAGGCAAGATAGCAGCCAAATCCCGGACCGATTGTTTCATCGCACCAGATTCTTTTTTCCCTGCGATGACCAGAGCAGGTGTTAAAACAAGTTCTAATCCAGGCGGTAAGCGAAAACGCTGATTGGCAGCCATCAGGTTTACAAACTCTGCTTCAGTCATGTGCTGAAAATCATTTTTAAAATTGGGATAAAACTCATCCGATACCCCGGCGGAGTATTTCATATTTAACTTAATCCACCAATCGCTGTTTTTTAAGGGTTGGATAAAGAGGCGATAAGTCCATGTAAACCAAGCTGGTGAATTAATCCAACCCAATCCCGGAAGCGGACGGAGTAAAGCACTCGAAAGCATTGCTTTAATAACCAGGTTGGGAGCGATTTCCAGCAGTTTAACGGCAATTTGAGCTCCCTCGGAGAGCCCTACCAGATGAGCTTTGCCTCCCGGTATCTGGCGGGTGATTAGTTCAGCGACCTTCTGAGCAGCAAGTTCCATGCTGAAGGGACCGATCTGGCGGCTTCCGCCATGTTCTGGCTGATCCGGAGCCAGGCAGTAATACTCTGGGAGAAGGTTAATTACAGGCTCCCACATCCATCCGCCTACCCCGCCGCCATGCAAAAATACGATGCTTGGGGCATTGCTGGGTCCAAAAGCTTTAAAGGCGAGTGATTCCTGGTTTGGCATAGTCACAATTACAAAAAACTTCGTGTGGTTTGAGGGAAGCTGAAGCTAATCTACCTGATTATATATCCAAAAATCAATAAACAATTAGGGGTATCTATCAATCCATGAGGTGGATGGCTGTTATTAAGAATGATTTAGGGGGTTGTCGGGGGTTTCGCAGCATGGTTGCAGCTTACCCAAACTATCCTGGAAAGGTGGTCTGGCAAGTTTGGGCTGCAGGCCTTGAGCCAGGAACGAGCCTAGATTTTCTATCCCCCCGCTGATCTTTATTATTGAAAAGTGGTTATCCAACAAAATTTGTAAGGAGTACCGCAAGAATAAAGTATACAATTCCTGCGCCAATGGAGACCCCAGCGGTTAATATATATTGCATGACTTTATTAAGATCAGATCGGAATATCTTCGTATTAATCTGAAAGGCAAGGTACCCTGCTAGTGCGCCTAAAAAACCGCCGATTAATGCCAGCAGTATGGGTAATCCACTCCAGGCCCACTCGTACCACTGCAGAGGACGCACCACGTTGATGATTTTACCTTCGAGGACGAGTTTCGGAACATCCAAACCCATCATGATGGGCTGCCAGGCTGCAGCTACTTCAGTGCCATCATTTTTTCGGGGGATGATTTGTCCCCGTTTTGGCCCTTTTTTTGCGGCTTCTCCATTGATCAGGATTTTTGGACCCGTAAAAACACTTGCTGTTTTTACCTCAATTAATTGTCCCTCGAATCCCTCTATCTCCAGCTGGTATGCCATCTATAATTTCCTCTTCTCAGACAGATTTTCACGCGCACCTGATTCTACTATCCGGTGGTCAGTATGATAGTCCGGGGGCTTTTCCCCTTGCTCGCGTAGGCAAATCCCTGAACCTCGCCCTGGTTTTCCGCTGCCAACCAGGGCAGGTATAAGGTTATTTCCTTGACGAATCCTGCATTTCCACTCTAGGGACCAATTTTTCTTAGAAGGTGATCACTGTGTTTGAACCATTGTGAGTGTAAATTTCATAAAATGATCCCGCATCATCTGGTCTGGCAGCCCGGATCATAAACCTATTCCCATCTCTTTTTCACAGAATTGAATGACCCCAATTACAATCCGAGCCAAACCGAAGTATAAAAGAGCAATCAGCTGGTCACGGAATCAGGCTTGCCGGGGTTAGCTGGTATTTTAATTGCTCCCGGGAGCTGTTAGCAATGTTTTTGCTTCTTTGAGCCTGGCAGCGAACAGCAGGCTCAGAATCATAAGGCCGATTAGGACGATCAAGGGCATGGTCATTGACCCGGTTTCTGGGGACTTAAACAGGTCCAGGCCCAGGATGAAAATGATACCCGAGATTTGACCCATCAGTAAAACAAGGCCATTGGAAGTACCCTCTGGTGTGGGATAGGTGATTTCGGCAGCGTATTGGAATCCGACCGGTCCAGCACTCAGCAGGAAAAATCCAAAGACAACCGCCGAGAGCAGCAACAGCCAGTAACTGCTTGCAAAAGTAATGCCCACCAATCCCAGAGTTGCACCGATCACAGCTAAAAAGAGAAAGGGAGTTCTCTTGCGGGCGTGGTCTGAAAGCATTGGGATAATCACGGCACCGACAATGCCTCCCAGGATCATCAGCCCCCCGATATATCCTGCTTCGATAATCGAGAAGCCTCTTGGTCTAACGATATCCTCAATCCAGGTGGTTACTGCGTTGAACACACCCAGTCCTACAAAGAAGATCGCTAGAAGAAGGATAAAGTCCGCCCGACGTAAGGTATCTTTAAGGCCGTCAAAAACCAGCGAGCGTTCTTCCTGGTCCGGCCGGCAGGGAGCTGTGGGAGGGCGTTCTTTTACAAATATCAGGAAGGCTACTGCCGCGATGACCGCTGTTATCCCGTAGGTAACCAGCATGCCGTTGATTTGTGATTGAATTGTTAAAAAGGGAGTCAGTCCCAGAGCCGCAATGATGCCCAGATACATAGCCAGGGTTCCCATGCCAGCGGCGGTTGCGCGATCCTGGATAGGGAACCAGCGGGCAGCCACAGTGGTTACTGCATTAAGAATGAACGGCTGTCCAATGGCAATTCCGATTTGGGCGATCAGCACGTAAGTGTAATTGGGAGCTAAAAGTCCCCGCAGTAATCCAAAAACGCCGGTCATGACTGCGCCGAAACCAACAGCGACCCGGATACCGTAGGTGTCAATCGCCCAGGAAGCCGGGACGGAGAAGATGATATAGACTACCATGAAACATAACGATAGGATCCCGATGCTGAGATCAGATACGCCATAATAAGCGGCGGCACTGCTGGTGATCGGCGCAAAGGTAATCCACAAGAGCTGATTCATGGCGACAACAAACATGAAAATCAGCAGCACTACCCAGCGGTACCCGTATACTTTGAAATTATTATTTTCCATCGAAAATGACCTCCTTGATAAATCCCTTAACAGGTTTTAATAATAAATGTCAGTCCTGCAGTTCAAGATTATTCCAGGATACCCATTTGTTGTTATCCGGATGTTGTCTATGCCATTAATAGTACCTTAGAAAACCCGGGACACGCCGCTGAATCTGGGAAGGTTGGTGAGGGTTCTACTCCTTTCTTTAGGTATGCCCATCTTCCTAAAGAGATGGTTTTAATGTTTGGATACCATGTGTTGCAATTCCCCTAGCCGGGGTTCTACCTTCCCGGTCACGGAGTTCCTTTTGAGCTGACTGCATAAAGGACCTGATAAAGTATATGGATCCCATCAGAACGCTTAAATGGTTGGATGGAGCCATCCATCTCAGCCTTCAAATGTTGAACAGCCCGGGCGTTCATTTTTTCTAGTGACGCTCGCACCCCCAGGGTATTCAAGGAAAACCACCATTGTTCTTCGTCGAGATATACAAGCTCGATCTCTTCCTCAAAAATCCGGATATCTGTAAAGCCTGCCAGATTCAATGCTTTTTCCAATTCTTCCGCTGTATTAATAGCCGGATCAGGGTCGTTTTCCCCCTGATCCTCTTCCCCGGCAGCATCGGGCAGATGGTGATCCAGTATATGAAATATCCAGTCCAAACATCCCTGTTTAATAACGGTCGCGCCGAGATATCCTCCTGGCTTAAGCACCCGGAAAAATGAGTTCAATGCCCCCGGAAAGTAGAATATGGAATGCCCGCATAACACATACTCAAACCATTTATCAATGAAACCTAATTGTTCCGCGTCCATAATACATAATCCCACCTGGTTTAAATTGCCCCGTTTGGCATCCGCGGCAACTTCCCGCACCATGCCCCCGGACAAATCCACCCCGATAACTTGACCTGACCGACCAACCTGGTCGGCTGCCGGGAAAAGCACCGCTCCCCTGCCAGTGGCAACATCCAAGACCTTGGCCCCGTTGGGGATCTGGGCTAATTCCACCAGACGATTTCCTGAATTAGAAAAGAACCGGGGACCAACCCGGTCAAATGTTAAAGCCACCAGATCAAAGATCCCTGCGATGCGATGATTACTCATGGAGATTCCTGCCCTTAATTCTAGAAGTTTGTTTCGTTTTGGACTTCTTTAACTTCCCTCCCGGGTTTTTTTAACAGGTCGGACTGGTTATCCTGGAGCAGATGCCTCATCCTGATTTAATCGTAAAGGGTAGGGGAGGATTTTAAGAACCCCGTACCCTGGTAGGGATGACCCGAATTGTGATCCTGTATTCCTGATAAATTTCATCAAACCTTCCCCCCAGTTTTGCGACTGCTTTCTGGTACTTTTCGACGTATCCTGGATGGGGTTCCGGGTCATGCTTTTCAATCGAAGCAATGCCATTAAAAACCACTACATCACCTCCGTAGGTGGTTGCCCCTTCAAGATTTAAGGATACATTTGGATTTCGGGTGATATTGCTTAATTTTTTACTATCAGGCTTGGTGTAGATTAAAAAACTTTCACCATCCCAATGAAACCAAACTGGATTGGGCTGCGGTGTGCCATCTGATGACACCGTAGTAAGCCAGATAACACCCTCTCGCTGCAAGCGCTCCTTAATGTGGATTCCAAAATCTGATGATAGATCAATCATTTATACTCCTTGTATTCATCATTATGTTGGTGGGTATATCCCCTTGGCGAAGTTGACAGCAGCCAGAATGTCTTGATGAGGAAGCGATCTATCATATCTAGGCTTTCTTCTGATCTGCAGAACTTCTCTTTCCCCTTTTCTTCTAGAGGGGTCCAACCCCGGTGCGCCTGAGGATTTTCCCCGGAAGGTTTCCAGTGTGCTCACCCTGGTTGACCACCAAAACCCCATTAATAAAAACATACTCGATTCCTTGCGGATATTGATGGGGGTAATTTTCAAATGGGTAGCTATGAGGAAAAAGATTGGTAGCCCGATCGTGAATCCGCTCCAGATCAAAAACAACCAGATCTGCCCAAGCTCCGGGTCTGATCTGACCGCGGTCCATCAATCCGAAACGTTGGGCCGGGAAAGAGGTCATTTTACGGATGGCATTCTCGAGGGTCAGCACAGGTTCGTCGCGAACATATCGTTCTAAAACACCGGGGAATTCCCCGTAGCTGCATGGTTCGTAGGGTGGTGGGTCATTAAGGAAACCATACGCCGCCAGAGCCGCGCCGTCGGAGCAGATCATCACATCCGGGTGCTGAAGCAGGATGCGGATGTTGGCCTCATCAATATAATCGAAGATGGCGTCCACTTCAGGTCCGTTTTGAACAATCAAATCAAAATAGACCTCAAATGGGTCCTGGTTCTGGCTCCTGGCAAGGCTTTCGATGGTCTTGCCAACCGCGGCGGGTGTATGGGGGGCATGCAGGATGGTGATCCGCTGCCACTGACCATGTTTCAGTAATCCGGAAGGTCCGAAAGCCGGTTTGGCGTCCAGGATGATCTCAGCTTGGATTTGCTGACGGCGACCCGGATCACCCAGATCAGCTACCACCTTGGCAAGCGGCCAGCGGTGCATATCTTGCGGTAAAGCTTCCATCAAGGCAGGGGCCAGATCGGTGTGGACATCGTTGTCAACGGTGACATCCTGACCCCGAGCCCGAGCCTGCTCCACCAGGCGCAGGTTCGCTGTGGCATCGTTGGGCGCCCCGTACTTGGGGGCATTATGCGAAATCTGGACGGGAAGGCCGGCTTGCTCCCCGATTTGGATAGCTTCAGCGACCGCTTCCAGAATAGTTTCCCGTTCCCCCCGAATGTGGGATGCGTACAGCCCATGATACATGGCGACCTCCCGGCACAACTCAATAATTTCCCCGGTATCGGCAAAACAGCCGGGAGGATATACCAGGCCAGTCGAAAGTCCATAAGCTCCTGATTGCAGGGCTTCCCTCAGATGGGTTTTCATTTTTTCCAGTTCGGATGGCGAGGTGGGCCGATCCTCAAGGCCCATCACTGCCATGCGCAAAGCGGAATGACCGATCAAGGAACCCAGGTTGATTGCTAAACCTCCGGATTGGATGGTATCCAGGTATTCCCCAAAACTCCGCCACTCCCAGCTGATTTCTGGTTGATTGGATATCTCTCCCCAATAATATTTCATTTCTTCCAGGTGTTCCGCCTGCACGGGGGCCGGGGATAGACCGCAATTACCGATAATATGGGTTGTGGCACCCTGGCGGACGGCACTTTCCGCCCGTCGATTGACCAGGATAGTGAGGTCAGAATGGGTGTGAACATCGATGAATCCTGGTGAAAGATAACAATCTTCGAGATCGAAGCTTTCTTTTCCAGACAGGCTCCCAACCGGTCCCAGGGCAGCAATTTGTCCTGCCTGGATGGCCAAATCTCCCCGGTACCAGGGATTGCCGCAGCCGTCCACAATTCTAGCGTTTGTCAGTACTATCTCGAATTTTGGCATGATTTCCTCTCCCGGGAACGATGCTAGACGACCAATCTCAGCAGTTCCCTTGCATTTTGGGAAACAGTCTATTACTTCCTTCAGTATACAGTATTCAGTGGGGTCCAGAAATTATTTATCGTCAGCAAACCTTGAACCAGATTTTCATTAAATGTCGGTCAATTGCTCTTCAGCCTGATTCCGCTTTCTTTTGGCTTGAAGCACAAGCCGCGCAAAGAGCAGGGTGACCGGCACCCTGGCCAGCCCGGTCGTAATCAATGCTACTGGAAGCGAAATAGCTGAACCTATCGCACCGATCGTTGTTCCCCCGATTATCTTTCCCAGCGCATTTACCTGTGAATCCATTGAGAGCACAGTTGCTCTCACTTTGGTTTCGGTATTCTGGATGATCCAGGTTTTAATGGTTGGATCGCTGGCTGTGCGAAAAGTAAGGCTCAGGCAGTAAACCGCTGCTGCCAGCCAGAAATTTTTTGCCAGCCCGAAAACGATCATGCAGATCGCCGTTGCGCCGGTCAGGATCATCAGTGTCAGAGTAATTGCTGACTGGTTGGTTAGATCAATTTTCCTGCGCACAGTCTCCAATGCTACCAGACCAAGGATTGTAACCAGTCCGTTGAACATGCCAAACCAGATGATCGGCTCAAGGTTTCCAATGGCTGGAAAGGTGATGTTTTCCAGCATTTGAACCGTCCATAGATTATCGAAACCTGAGCTGGAAAGGCCGTATACTGTGCTGATCAGCAGGATGGCAATCAGGACAGTCCGTCCTTTGACTAAACGGATCCCATCTCCAAGTGTCCTGAACATGATCCCCCACGAGTCTCGCACACCCTGGTGGTGAGGTTGAAATCCTTCTTCTGGCATGCCCCATAACAGGAACGCTGACAACAAAATAGAGAGCATTCCTGTCAGGATAATGGGTAGATTCAGCGCAATCGTACCGAGAGCCGTGCCCAGAGGAATCCCAATTAATGAGGTGATCTGGCCAACTTGTGAGCCGCGCATATAGGCTTTTCCACTATGCTCTTCACCAATTTCGTCGGCAATCCAGGCATCTAGGGCTCCACTGATGAAAGTAAAACCAAGACCTATGACTACCTGCACCAGCAGCACCACTTCAAAAATCTGAAAAACCCCCTCGATAATCGTTCCGATCCCAATAATTAACCAGCCGATAATGACAGACAGGCGGCGGCTGTAAACGTCAGCGACAATCCCGGTTGGGATTTCAAATAGCAGCACAGTGGTTGTCATTACGGTCGAAAACAAAACCAGCTTAAAGGGGTCTGTGGTGACGTAGGTTGCCAGGTAGACATAGACAACGGTTCCGAACATGCTAAAAAACAAATAATCAGCCCCACTGATAATCTTGTAAATGGTGAAAGCATCAAGGGAATGTTTTTTCATAGGAACCTAATCTGTTGATCGAATATTGGCAATTCATCAGGGCAGATAAATCTGAGCTGAATTCGCGTCCGGACGATTTCTATATATTTAGGGATATATGATCTCTCGAAAGGAAGATGGTTATTGTCTTTGTCCAGCATTTATATGAATAATTCACTCAACTTCGGTCGGTGATAATTGCTTCGTTTGGGTAATGTTCATTGGTCTGCCCAGCTTAATTGATCAAGCTAGATTATTAAAGCCTGCAAGCAGTTTACCTGCTAGATTCTATTACTTCGGGTTCTTATGATCTGGTGTTTGAGGGAGGTCCTCTTTTTTCTCTTCAGCCTGAGGTGTTTCAGGCCGATCTAAGCTGGTATCGTTCCAGGAAGACGGGTCGGTGAGCGATTCCAGGTGGGTAAATACCGTGATATTCGGTAAGGCAAGCCGTAGATCTGCTTCAATCATTTCCAGCAGGTCATGACCATGCTTGACTGTCCAGGTTCCGGGAACTAAAACATGAAACGATACAAAGCTGCGGCTTCCCGCCTGACGGGTGCGCAGGGCATGGTACTGGACGCCGTTCTCCCTGTGCTGGTCTAATATACCTCGGATGATGGCTTGTTCTTTATCTGGTAAAGCAGTATCCATCAGCCCAAGTACTGACTTTCGCACGATCCGTACACCTGACCAGATAATATTACCAGCGACTATGCAGGCAATCAGGGGGTCAAGACGCTGCCAGCCCGTTAACGCTACCGCACCAACGCCAATGAGGACTCCTGCAGATGTCCATACATCTGTCATCAAATGCTGGGCATTGGCTTCAAGGGTAATTGAGTTGTATTGTCTACTTGCTCTTGTTAAGATGAGAGCGACTATTAAATTGATGATCGATGCGGCAAGGGATACCCCTAAGCCTAATCCAACCTGTTCAAGGGGCTTTGGGGCGAGTAGCCTTTGAACTGCTGCTGTGATGATGCCCACAGCAGCAATCATTATTAATGTCCCTTCCACCCCGC
Source organism: uncultured Anaerolineales bacterium (assembly GCA_964621895.1). GTDB lineage: Bacteria > Chloroflexota > Anaerolineae > Anaerolineales > UBA11858 > B10-G9. The sequence goes on from CAZUMG010000011.1 coordinate 15,718, forward strand.
TTGAAAAGTATTCAGCCTTACTATGACCGTACATGTGCTCTTCATCAGGTGGGCGGGCCGCTATGGTCAGCATGGCCAAAGCCATCACGGCACCAACCAGGTTGACGATGGATTCCAATGCGTCAGAAAGCAGACCGACCGAATTCGTAAGCAGATAGGCTGCGGCTTTTAACCCAATGGTGAGTACGGCTGCAGCGATGGAAAGCCAGGCAAAACGGGTAAGTGACGAAGGGTTGGCAGAATTTAACGGCATGCTATTACAATCCTTATGGAGCTGCCCTCAGACCCACAACGGGGGACCTCCAGAAAAGAAATCTATTGATAGGTTCCGGTAGACAATATTATAATCCCGGTTCTCTTTTGCCTGATTTGAGCTCTGCCCTCCGCCCAGGGCACATCTAAGCATGTCAGATTATCCAAGGCATTTGACGGTTTAGCTTGTTTTTATCTTAAAGAGGGCGATCATTCGATCACAATCTCATCCAGATTTCCTTTGAATTCAGGATAGGCCATGTTCAAACTTTTTAGTTTCTCAATGATGATTGAGGAGATAACCAGATCCCGATACCATTTGCGGTTAGCGGGAATGACATACCATGGAGCAGTCTCTGTGCTGGTTTTTTCGAGCGCGTCTTCAAATGCAGCCAGGTATTGATCCCACAGCTTGCGCTCTGCCAAATCCCCGAGGCTGAACTTCCACTGGTGGTCAGGTTCGTCCAATCTGGCTTGCAAACGCTCTTTCTGCTCTGCTTGGTCGATATGCAGATAAAACTTAAGAATGGTTGTGCCTTCATCAGCGAGCATTTTCTCAAAGGCGCAAATATGTTCATAACGGCGGGACCAGACTGCTTCAGGAACGAGATTGTGGACCCGGACCACCAGCACATCTTCATAATGGCTGCGGTTGAATATGGCGATTTCACCGTTTCCGGGAGTGTGTTTGTGGACCCGCCAGAGATAATCATGGGCGCGTTCTTCCTCGCTAGGCACCTTAAACGCAGCCACCTTAACTCCCTGCGGATTGACGCCTTCGAAAACGTGGCGGATAGTACCGTCTTTTCCTCCAGTATCCATCGCTTGCAGGACAATTAACAGCTTGTGTTTCCCTTCAGCGAAAAGCAGTTCTTGTAAGATTTCAAGTTCTTTATTTAGCTTACGAATATATTCTTTGCCTTCTGCTTTGCTGATCTGGAACATGCTCTTATCGTTTGGGTCCCACTTCTCCAGGTCAACCTGGTCTCCCGGTTTAACTCTATAGGTATCCATTTAAGCTCCTTTTTGTTGGGAGGTTTTTCGCAGCTTTTTTTTATAATGAAATTAATAAAGGTAAAAAGAAACCCCTTGCGCCTTATTATTGAAATTATTAAAAACATGATCCCGAATGGAAATATAACAGAAAAACTAAGCAGTGCATGACTTATTCGTGCCGGGCGCCTGGCATAACATATTATAAGTGCGGTAGCTCCTCTGCAATCCAGTTATTGGTGCAAGAAAGCGAGAAGTCAATCAGCGTTTATTATGGTACTAAACGCGTACAATATTATGTATTTTCCGGCTTGATGAAGATAAAGTAGGCATACCCAAATGCCAAGAGCAGGTATAAAACTGGGTTGGACCAACCAATCAAGCCCATCCCGCCGCTGAACTGGATCTCCAGTGAGGCGATCAGCCCAATTGTATCCTGGACCAGCAGGGCGATTGCTATTGCTCTCCGGGTTTCGCTTGAGGTTGTCTTCCTTCCGAATCATAATAAAGTGGCATAACCCAAAATTGAGCCACCGACGAGCCGGGTTGCCCAGACACCAGCCTTATTTAACTCCAGTCCATAAAGGTGGAAGAGCTGCCTAGGGAAAAAAGAACAAGACAAGCCAAAAAAAATGGCAATCACCAAGTTGACTGTAAAGAGTTGCCGGAGCTTCATTTTGTCCTCCTTATTTATCCTGTCGATATTATGAGTAAGCTACTTATAGCTATTATCAGAAGGAAACGAGAATGGTGGCCTGTTAGCTGAGCTTACAAAAACAGAACAACATCACCTCTCAGATATGGTTATTTAGGCAGGAGTTCCCTCAAGGACTAGCTTCACTCAGAAATTAATCTATGATGCCCCTCCCTGGTTCAGTTAGTTATGATTATAGAACCAGAATGAAAAATGTAAAAACAGGACCACCCTCCAGAAGAACTGCATACCTGGTCACAGCAGAAATGACCCTTCAAATGGATTTGTTGGTTTTTTATCTCACCTCAGAAATTGCTACTTCAACCATAATTTAGGCGAGCAGCAGGGAGTGACCTGGATCAGGTGGACGCCGGGTGCCAGGTATGCTCCCATCGGCAGGTCAAAAAGGATCTCGCCCTCCGGTTCAAGTTCCGCCTGGAACTGGCCAATAACAACCTGAAGAGGTCCTGGGGTGCGGTTGATCACCCGCAATTTTTTTTCAGGACGGATTTCAACACAACGCGGGTCTGGTACATCCGCATTAATTGTAACTGTAACCAGATCACCTTCCAGACTGGTGCAGATCTCGACAGCAGGGGAGAGGGAAACCGGCGTTGCCCGATATGCGGGAAGCTCTGCAGTCGGAGCTGAAGGGGTGGTTGTTAATGCCGCTGGATTGTTTCCTCCGCTGGTCTGGCCGCAGGCGGCTGCGAAGGTAAAAATAACCAGAGCCCACAAGCTATTACCGAGAGGGCAGGTTTTCTGTAAATGAGATATATTGATCATCTGTTTCCTCCAAATTATCCTCCGGGGGTATTGTTCCCCGGGCGGCGGACAATTTCTCAGACCAGTTGTTAACTCTTAAAATGACCAGGAATCCGGGTTTTAATCATCCTGTATTTTCGATAAGCCCCTTACAGGAAGTATTTAGGGGATCTCTTCGACTTGCTGTGAAATCAAATTCAGACAAATCCGGCTACCCCTCATCCCCGAGGAGATTTCGAGAGCAGCTCCCCGGCTAGCTCTGACACCGACCACTCCTCAGCAATTTTCCCCCCATCGAAACGAGTGACCAGCATATCTCTCCATTCCACTTTTTGTCCGATTGCTGGGATACCCATCAGATCTGCCTGATGGGTACCGCTTAAGGTTCGCTGCCAGGTAATCATATCTCCTACATTCATGTGGAACTCGATCTTCTCGACCCGGATATCAGGAATCGCTGAACGCAGCTGCCTGATGAACCGTTTTATGAATTCATGGCCGGTAAAATCCTTGCCCCCAGCGTGGGCTACGTAATCGGCTGAAAAGATTTCCTCGACCAGGCCAAAATTGCCTTTTCCAATCAGCTCGTCATTTGCGCATTTAATTTGTTCTTCATTTTTCTTGTCCATGAGAATCCTCCTCCTGAAAAAACCCCCTTATCAATCATAGTATTTTTGTCCATCAACCGGGTAAACTTATTTTTCCAGAGTACCTCGATACCGCTCCACTCTGTACCGCTTTGCACTGGTCAATCGAAGGTCCTTCCCTGCCTGTCCTGAGCATGTCGAAGGGTCATCTGCAAATAATTGGTAGCCCGGCCCTTATGAACAATAGCAATTAATGGGTCTGGTCTGCCCATTCCCACCAGAAGAAAGTACCAACGAGTCCCGCAGCACTGGTCAGGAAAATAATTAAATAACTGACCATTCCAAGATTTTCACCCTGGACATACAAGGCAGGTACAGACCAGGGAAAGTATGCTCCCCAACCAGCGGCGTTAATGAATTGAGCAAGGAACATAACAAGGAACATTACACCGATCGGTGGCAAGTAACCCTGTCCCGCGCTTGCAAAGAAAGCAATCGGAGTTACCAGGGCAATGTTTAAACACACAGCCGTTAATATTGTAATTCCGCTTTGCCAGAAGACTTGGGGTGATACTTGTGGGAGACCGAGCACCTTGCCAATACAGAGAGTGATCATACTTGTTAATACCGCCAGAGCAGCTGACCAAATCCCAATCACAATGAGTTTACTTAACACGATGGTGGAACGCGAGGTGGGCAGGGCGAGTAAATCTTTCGCTGTGCGATCGGAATACTCGCGGCCAAATACCCAGCTGGTAATCAATCCAAACAAAATAACGCCGCCCGCACCAATTGCCAAAATTAGAAAACGGAGATAGGTAGGCCAATCGGCAGCACCCATGGTGAGCTCGGCTTTTAAACTGATCAGCCCAACCCGGCGCGCCATTTCGGGATCTTTCAGAACGATCATAAAGAAACCGCCGCCTAACGGAACCATCGCAAACCCAAGAGCAGTAATCAACGGCATTTTGGACCGGCGCGCTTTGAGAAATTCGGTCCAGATAGCTTGAGCCAGATTATTCATCATGCTTCTCCTCCATCCCGACTAGCCGAAGAAAATAATGCTCCAGGTCCTCTTCTTCGACATCAATCCTAGTCGGCGGGCAGCCCGCATTTACCAATCGGGTCGCAATATCATCTGGCTGTTTGATTGCCAGATCGTCTTTCGTCTCGATAGTTCCATCCTGAAGCATCTTGGCGGAGAATCCAGCTCTCGAAAGCACCTCAAGAGCGGCCAGATTATCGCGGGTGCTAATGACCAGTTGTCGCCGCCGATTGCGTTCAATCTCATCCCTGTTGAGTTCCTGCAATAATCGCCCATTGTGAATGATGCCAATGCGTTTTGCCAGGCGTGACACTTCGCTCAGAATGTGGCTTGACATGAAAACGGTCACACCCTTTTTTTCTGTCAGGTCAATCAGCAGATTCCGAATTTCAACAATCCCGGCAGGGTCCAGGCCATTGGCAGGCTCGTCAAGGATGATGAGTTCTGGATTATGAAGCAGTGCCTTAGCGATACCGAGACGCTGTTTATTGCCGTGTGATAAAGTGTTTGTGCGCCGATCCGCATACGCGTTTAAGCCCAATTGATCAATTATTCGATCAACCGCTTGTGGTTCTGTGCCAGGACGGAGCCGTCTTATAAGTTCCAGATTTTCGCGTAAGGTGAGTTCTGGATAGGCGTCGGCTGTCTCAACCAGATATCCAACTGAACACCAGGGTTTCCTCTCGCGTGGAAGAACCCGTGTACTCAGCACGCGAACTTCTCCTGCTGTTGGCTTGATCATGCCAAGTAACAGGCGAATGGTTGTTGTTTTTCCTGCGCCATTGAGACCCAGGAACGCGTAGATTTCGCCTCTGGCAACCCGCAAAGACAAATTGTCTACCGCAGTGATCTTGCCAAATCTTTTTGTGAGGTTTTTCGTATCTATAACTGTGTCCATATTATCCTGTAGCGCGGCTGCTTATCCATAGATACCTTTTCGTTAGCGAGCGACCAAGGGATCTCAACTGGGAACAGCTGGTGCCTGCTCTGAATTATAGAACTAAAACAAATTAATAAGTTGAAATATAGCTGCCTGAAAAGACCGGCCGGCCAGCTCCCGGTTCGATGATGATTTTATTATTTCTTCCAGAGTATTTCAGCCCAATGGACAGGATGATCCGTGGCTGATTCCGGGGGCAGGATATAAACCGGATTGCGGGCTATCAGTTGTTGAGAAAAGAATATGTGGTCGATCCGGTTTTCGCCGGACATATCGGTACCATCCCCGCCAATTTTGGATGGATATACACTTTCCCAGGCATTTGTATATACACTGGCGATCGGTTGATAGGCTTCTTGATAATCCCGCAAGTTGTAATCCCCCAGGACGATCAAGTTGGATTTGTCTTTGGAGCGTTCCAGGAGTGATTCTGCCCATACCAGCATGGCTGTGTCTGAACCATCAGGATGGACATTATATACCGTGAATAGCTGTCCACTGATATCAATCTCAGCCTCTGCAGTGCCAATCTCATCCTGGTCGCTGAAGGTGAATACCGTGCGGGTATTGTGAAGAGGATATTTGGATAATATTGCCGTTCCGTAGGTTCCGGTGATCGTTGTCGGTCCATAATAAGAATAATAGCCCAGCTTGCCCGCGTAATAACGCACGAAATCGTTGTTGTTTAAGGAAATCCGGCTGGAGTCTGACTCCTGTAAAGCCAGGATATCCGGGGAAACCCGCCGGATAAGCGCCAGCTGCTCTTGATAAGATCGCTCGCCAAAATCATTGTTTGCCTGCTGGATGTTGTAGGTCATGACCAGCAGAGTGTTGCTGCGCGGTTCAAAAGTCTGGACCCGGGTGGTATACAGGGCGCTCCCCGCAGTTCCCAAAAAAATGATTCCAAGGAGTGCCAGCCATCCCAAAGAAATTACCCTATTTGGCTCCGGCTGGTCATCCAAAGTGCTCAATCCTTTTCGTCCGATGAGGGTGGTGATCAGCCCGGCCATCAGCAGGTAAGGCAGCCAGAACTTATTCCGGAACCAGGGACTGACCGGCTCAACGTAACCCCACACGTTGGTAAAAATTTGCATGAAGACCAGAACTACCAGGGAGAGGCACCCCAGCAGGGTTCCGGGAACCAGATCGCGGGGTCTTGGATGTGCCTGGCGGATGCGGTTGGAAAAGACCAGCAGGTCAAGAAAAATGACCGGGAAGAGCAGCAGCAGGAAGATCAACGGCAGCTGCTGCAGCCAGGTGGGAGCGCCAACCACAACAGCGGGTGAACCTGGCGTCGGTGGGAAAGGAACCCGATGAGTCAGGATGGTCATTATCAAAGAAAAAGTGAACAAAAGGTTCCAGATTAGCAACTCTATTGGGGAGATATTTTCAATCCAGTGCGGCTTGTCCAGGGATACTCCGACCCAACCCAGAGCCAGCAGACTGACAGTCATAACGATCCATCTGTAATCGCCTTCCGTCCAGCGGGAAATCACCGATGGTGCAGAAAAGGTAAAAAGTGCCAGGGCGATGACCAGGAAGATACCCGTTACGGCTAGCGTCACAGATTTGGTATTGGTTTGGTCCGTTTCCGGACTGGTCCAATCCAGCAGGGTCAGGAAATATCCTAGAGCAGCACCCAATCCCCAGCCAACCCAGCCGCCTTCTGGAAGAAGGGAATAATCCAGGCCGTAATTCATAGTCCGCAGGAAAACAGAAAAACCAATTGCCAGGGCGAGTCCGGCAGAGATCCACAGGCCGGGGTTAGGGCTGGAATGATCTTTTGTTCTGGATGTGATCAGGAAAGGAAACAGCATCAATCCTGCACCTGTGCCGATCCCGGATGCCAGCATACGTCCCAGGGTATTCTGGTAAGGTTCCAGACCGCGAGCTAGGAAAAGTAACCCAAACAAGACCCAGGCTGCCTGAACCGGGAGCTTTCTGCGGAAGAACAACAATAAAACCGGTGAAAAGAAAAACAGCAATCCCAGGGCTTTCTCATCCAGGGAGGTATTCATCAGGTCGAGGATATAGATGGATTCAATCAGGGACCCCGCCATTTGAATCAAGAAGAGGAAGAAGATGCCAAAGGCAATAACTACTAAAGGCGATTTTTTCATAACTGGCTGCTCCTGTCTGACAGAGTCTGATAGAAATAGTTTATCAACACTGTAAAAAAATCACAATTCCGGGATTAAGTTCGCTTCCCATTTGCCAAGATTAGCCGTATTTTTATTAGAAAGTGGCTTTGAGTGTTTGTTGGATTGGGTTTTCTGGCCCTGACGTTCGCTGCCTGGAATTAATTGTGACCTTCATTTAACCGGTGTTGGAGTACCATCTGCCGAATCGGTGAGACAGGCAGGAGAAATACTAAAACTGCTGCCAAACAATTCGGGAGGCCAGCAAGCAGCGGCAAATGCCATGGTTGTGTCGCTGCCCAGCAAGCGGTTGAGGATATCACGGTATTGAGCCACACTTGGTACAGGATGCAGGTAGCCTTCCTGAATATCCTGGCCACCGCCGGATTGATAGAGCTGATCCAGCTCGATCAGGCTCTGTGCAAGGTCAGTCAATTTGAAGCCATTCTGCTGGCAGAGTTCATTGATTAAAAATCCTCCGTAATCTCCGGGTGGAAGGTCACGGTAAGAACAGAATACGGCCGGGTCCAAAATCCCGCTGGCATAAGAGGGCAGCGGTACGACATAATCGTGGAAAAACCACGCCTTATAATTCTGGAAATCCCCTGCCTTCCCGGAGATTCTCCCAAAGAAAATGGTATGCATGTATTCATGAAAAGGAAAATATTGTCCATCGGGCTGAGCAGCCATGTGGATCTTCTCCTCGATTGTGGGGTAATAACCGGGTCCCTCGGTGCAGGTGTAGCCTGGTGGGCGTGAGCATATAGATTGGCATGGCCAACTGGAAGTTCACTGCAGATGCTGTCTTCTAAAACCAAATGCATGTCCACTGGCTGCAGCTCGGCCAGGGTATCAACTCCGGTCAATTCGATCAGTTTGGCATGGGCGAGTCGAAAGCCGGCATATTCTGCGAAAATGTATTCCTGATCAAGCGGGCAGGGCTCCTGGCAAACGAACCGGAACGGGTCGCCGGGAATTTGATATGCCTGGTAGGCTACTCCCTCGATTTGGATTGAGCTGATTGGGACGGGTATTATCGAGTTAGGTGTAGATGTGGTCTCGTCTGCCGCTTCGATTTCCTGGCCGATGATTTGTACTTCATAGGTGGGGGCGGAGGTAATTATTTCCCCAGGATCACCTGGCAGATTGCAGCCCGCCAGCCCAACCATCAGTAATAGTGATGCCAGAATTATGCGAATCAAATTTCCCAAGTTATTCATCATTTTCTCTTTCTGAATACAAAGAGGGTAATCACTAGGACCAATCCCAGGAGTATTACGATAACCATTATGGTTAAAAAAGTGGTAGGCTGAGGTGTTCCAGGAGTTGAACCATTCTCGGCAAGGGATTCAGGTTCAGGTTGTGCTTGAGGCTGGGTGGAAGAGGGTGTTCCAAGGCGCAGGACGCCTGAGACATGGGTGGCCGCATACAATACAGAACCATCGCTTGAGAGCGCCAATTGGTCTACCCATGTTGCAGGCATCCCATCTTTGAGCCCTATCCAGCTCTCTCCTCGATCGGTTGTGTAGTAAACACCAGAGATTCTCGTACTGGCGTAGAGAACCCCAGGGCGGTTGGGGTCAGGCAGCAAATCAAAGATGGTCTCGTTGGGATCCATCCCAGAGCTTGCCTGTTCCCAGGTATCACCGCCATCCTCGCTGCGAAATACGCCTCCGCGAGGGCTGCCCGCATACACGGTTCCAGGATCAAATGGGTCTGTCGTTATGACAAATATATGTGGATATCCTTCTGCCGGGTTTATGGGAGTTATCGCCTCGAGGTTTTCTAGGTTCTGCCAGGTATCGCCGCCGTCCTGTGAGCGGAATACTCCCGCCATCGTGGCCACAAAAAGCGTGCGGGGATCATCCGGCGAGACCGCCAAGGTGAGGATTGATACATCCGCAAAGGGCGTATTCTCCACATGCTCCCAGGTGTATC
>CAZUMG010000012.1:0-1177 GCA_964621895.1 uncultured Anaerolineales bacterium
ACTAAAGCTGCCACCATTTTCAGGGTGAGATCCTGAGTAGGTCCCCGAAGAACAGCCAGAAGGCCTAATTTTTTAATCTGCCGAAGAGTATCTTCTTTATTTACCATAAAATTTCCTCAATTTACTTGGTACCTGGGTTGATTTCCCGCTAATACGGACAGGCATTCGTCCAAAGCTATTCGGCCCATTAAATTTGTTGCAGAATCTGAATGAGCACCCATGTGGGGAGTGGTTATGACCTGATCCATTGCCAGCAAGGGATTTTCTTTTCCGGGAGGTTCCAGCTGATATACGTCCAGGGCCGCTCCCCGTAAGTGGCCGTTCTGCAAAGCTTCCCTCAGGGCTGATTCCTTTATTAAATCACCCCGGGCAGTATTCACCAACCAGGAACCTGGTTTCATCTGACCCAGGAAAACCTCATCAACAATGCCCGCAGTTTCCGGAGTGCCGGGTAGATGCAGGGAGATGATATCGGAAACCCGCAAAAGAGTTTCCAAGTCGACATAATTAACCCCATGGGCAGCAGCGAATTCCTCATTTTGGCACAGATCGTATGCCAAAATCTGGCAGCCAAAGCCAGCTAATCTTTTGGCGGTTTCCTTGCCGATTGCACCCAAACCCAACAAACCCACTGTTTTCCCATCCAGAGAATAACCTTTAATACGGGGCCATTCACCATTTTTAGTGCCGCTGACAGCAGGTATGATTGGCCGCATCATCGCCAAAATCAACTCGATGGTTAACTCAGCTACAGAAATCGCATTGGCCCCGGGAGTATTGGTAACAACAATTCCTTGCCTTTTGGCCGTGTCCAGATCCACATTGTTATAACCTACACCATAGCGCGCAATCACCTTTAAATTTGGGGCGGACTCCAGGGCAGCTGCGTCTAATTCATCTAACCCCGCGATCATTCCATCCGTCTCACCTAAAAGTTCCTGCAGTTGAGCAGATTTCAATGGTTTCCCGGTGGTATTGTAACGCACGGCACCTACCTGCCTTTCCAGCTCGGTGATTAAACCGGGATCTTGAGAACCATACGAGGTTGGTGTAACCAATACCTTGCACTCTTTTAGTGGTTTCATCGGCTCTCCGGTGGAGCCCAGCGGGGATTATCCACGACAGCAGCACTTCCGTCAACCTCAACAACCAATTTTCTAAAGCCCTGGGTTTCAAT
>CAZUMG010000012.1:1277-4933 GCA_964621895.1 uncultured Anaerolineales bacterium
TGCACAATGGAAATCCCATGCAAAATTTCTCCCGCAACTTCTGGGCGTTTTAGTTCATACACTTCATATAATAAATTGTCTCCCTCGGCCAGCTGGTTTTCAAAGTCATCTTGATCAAGATATTGTCCTGCCATATTGCTGAGATGGCGGGTTATATGATTGTCATATTGGCTGGGAATATATTTTGGCTCTTTAATCTCAAACGAATACGGTCCATCTTTCATGCTGCATTCTCCTTATGCTGTACTGCCAAACGGTTGGCGATATTCTCACCCATCAATTTAGCGATCCCTGCTTTATCATCAATTTCTTGGTCCAGGCGAGTCTTGACTAACCGGATAAATCCAGCTAATCCGGGTTTTCCCCCCATACTTAACCACAAAGAGCTATCGGCAAGGTCTGTTGCCAGTGCAATTGCTGAATCCAGGCCAGCGGCAAGCATAGCAGGGATTAACTGCCAGAGATGCTTTTCTGGATGATATTTCGGCCTGAAAAAAGTATCATATTCCAGCAAACATCCCGCCTGTGCCAGTTCCTTATGTAATTCTAAATCGGGACGTTTATCAATATGACAGACAACCACCCGTTCCAGCGGCAAACCTAGCTGGATGAAAAAGTCGATAAATTCATCAATTCCAGCCCCCTTCTCTGTATGCATCTCTATCAAGTAACCGCTTTCCAGACTGGCCGCAGCTGCCCCTTCGATTAATGGTATGGGAGATGTTTTCAGGGAGTCCTTTACGGCTATCTTTATAAAACCGGGGATTACCACCGCTTTAGTATTGCGGGTTTCCTCAAGTCCCTGGTAAATTTCAGCCAGGAAATAATCTGCCGATTGATCTGCAGTCATCTCCCAAAGTGAGGAATCCTTAGGATAATATTCTCTCAAGTGGAAACCCGTACAGGCAATGATCTGAACTCCCGTGTTAGATGACAAACGATATAGCCGCCGGCCGTCCCTTCCAGCCATCCCGGGCTGGCAATCGACCTGGGCACCTCCCCCAGCCTCCTTAAAATCCTTGAGCTCCTGCCTGATCAGTTCCTCCTGGTTCAACACCGGAGCACGCTCCCCGGGCAGCTCCAGATCAGAAATCCAGAGATGGTTATGCGCATCAGTGATACCCAATTCTCCAGGGGCAACAGGACCAAGGACGGTAATTACTTTTTTATCCATATCAGGGCACGAGCGAAACTCGTAAATTGGTCCCATCTGCAGCAGCTTTAAATGCTTCTTTAGTTTCACTCAATGGATATCGACTGGTGATTAACGCAGAGAGATCAAGCACACCAGCATTTACCAGTTCAGCAGCTTGAAGGCAGTCGTGGGTAGAACAAGCGGTTGTTCCGGTTACGATTAATTCTTTGTAATGAACCAGGTTGGAATCAAACCTTATATACGGATCATCTTTTGGTAAACCCCCAAATAAGTTAATCCTGCCGCCAGTTGCCGCAATTTTAAGCGCAGACTCCTGGGCAATCTTTGATGGGGCAGCCACAATAATGACATCAGCGCCCCTCCCCTGAGATAGTTCCGCGATAACAGCAGCCAAATCTTCTTTGATCGGATCAACCACCTGGTCTGCTCCCAGACTCTTCGCTTGTAAGCGGCGTTTCTCCTCAGGTTCACTGACCACAACCCGGGCAGCCCCACGAGCTTTTGCCAGCAGCATATGCAGCACACCAATGGGTCCAGCCCCCATCACTAATACAATATCGCCACTTCTGACGTTAACCGCATTCTGTCCTCGTAATACACAGGCCAAAGGTTCGATTAATGCAGCCACAGCCGGGTCCTCAGCTGGCGATACTGGCATAACATTTCCCTGCCTGACAGCTTCTACAGGAACTCGCATATATTCAGCGAAGGCACCATCCATATTGATACCAATGGCCTGGAAATTGGGGTCCAGGTTATTATTCCCTGAAATCGTTTCCCTGCTGTCACCTTCTCCCATATTGGGAGCTACAAAAACCCTCTCACCCAGTTTATATTTCTTGACATCTTCGCCAACAGCTACAATTTCGCCAGTAACTTCATGGCCGGGGATGCGGATAGTTCCTTCCGGATATAAACGGTGAGCACCATGAAGGATCCGCAAATCAGTACCGCAGATATTTGCATTTAATACCTTAATAATTAAATCTCCCGGACCAAGTTCCGGGTATGGAACAGTTTCCACTCTAATGTCGTCAGGTCCATGGTAAACAGCCGCCTGCATAGTTTTACTCATCGGCATCTCCTACCGCACTTCACTTAACAGCACCGGGCGCTCTTCAAGCAGGGATTTAGTTCCCGCCAGCACCCCTGCCACTGCCCAGCGGCCTTCTTCACCGCCAACAATCGGGGGGGTATCATGCTGGATAGATTTAATAAAGTGTTCTATTTCATAAATATACGCCATCTTAAATCGATCAGGCCAGCGCCGAAATATGGGTGTTACTAAGCCGGTATCCCGATCAATTCCCACAGTCAGGGCATTGTTTTTTAACTCGCCAATGATCATAATACCCTTTTTCCCAACAATTTCCATGCGAGCATCATATCCATAATCACACGGACAGACCCCGGAAATGCTTCCCAGACCGCCTGATTCAAATTTTAAGCTGGCAATCATATTGTCATAATAATTTTCAGTATCAACGCCGCGTTCCTTACCTTTAAAATTAGCTACCTCAAGGTAAATTCTTTCCAGATTGGAATTCATTAACCAGCGGGTAGCATCCAGATCGTGGCTGTTTACTTCAGCCAGATTACCATTGGAAGTTTTTAAATCTCTGGCCCAGGGGGGCGGTAATCCCGGGCCGTGGGTAAGCGACTTAACCAGCATGGGTTCTCCGATTTCTCCCGCCTGAATCCGTTCGTACGCCAGGCTGAAATCTGGATCGAAATGCCGCATAAATCCTAATTGAAGGTGAGCCCCATTTTTATTGCAGGCCGCCGTGATGGCATCACATTCATCAAGATCCATTGCCATTGGTTTTTCCAGGAATACATGTTTACCATGCTCGGCAGCCTGAACTGCTAATTTTTTATGAGTTGGAGTGGGTGTTGTGATCACCACCGCATCACAGGGTGTTTTTTCGAGGGCTTCTTCAAGCGAGGTATACAGCTGGTCAATCCCAAACTCCTGCCCGGTTTCCGCAAGCATGGACGGCTGGGTATCAACCAGGCTGACTACATCCCCATCAGGGATATACCGCCGGAGGGTTCCTGAATGTAATTTTCCAACTCTTCCTGCACCGATCATACATACTTTTACAACCTGGGTCATGAATAAATCTCCTTTCAATTTTTAAATCTGCGTCCTGAATGTGTTCGCTAATGTTTCCTGCAGGTCGATGTATCGACTGACATGTTCCTGGTACTTTTTATGATTTTCCGGGTCTGGGTTGGTTGGATTTCCGGCAGGCACCGCATGCTCAAAAGCGACTTCTGCCAGATTTTGATATATGCCAGCTGCTTTCCCGGCGATCATAGCTGCTCCCCAGGTGCCAAATTCTGACCTAGCCAGGCGCAGGTATGGCACCCCCAGAACTTCCGCTTTGATCCTGTTCCAAATATCACTCTTGGCACCTCCTCCGATGACCCGAGCTTCAGTTAGATTCAAATTGGGAATCAATTCTTTGAGGATATTAAGGTAGTAAGCATATTCATA
>CAZUMG010000012.1:5033-10726 GCA_964621895.1 uncultured Anaerolineales bacterium
CCTAAGGCGCCAGCAGCAGTATCTCCACAGCCAGCGGCAATAATCGTTCCCGGGGCAAGCCCAAAATCACGGGAAGCGGTTTCAGTCACTTCTCCCACAATATGCCACGGTTCTACGATGGTTGGCAGTTTTTCAAGGTCTACCCCAACCGCATCACAGATTTCGCGGGACCAGCTTCCTTCCAGGGCATTGCTGAGGGCAGAAAAATGAATGTAAGTATAATCAATAAATGCGTGATCAGATTTAAGTCCAGCCATTCTCCCCGCCACATATCCACCCGGCATGACAAATTTTGCAGTCCTGGTGTAATCATCGGGCCGCTCTTCTTTCCACCAGAGTATTTTTGGACCATGATCACAAGTAGGTGGACATCCAGATAACCTGGTGATCATCTCCCCATAATTTGTTTCAAGATGCTTGATTTGGGGTTCACAGCGCATATCCAGCCAGGAATCAAATCGGGAAACGGATTGATAATTTTCATCAACAGCGCCTACACCAGCCATTTGACTATCGAAGGCAATGGCAGCTATTTCTTTAGGATCGATGGCGCTTTCAATGATACAGGCCTGCACTGTTTCAGCAGCAGAACGATAAAAATCTTGATTATCCTGTTCTACAACACCTGGCTTCGGGTAGAAGATCGGAACAGCTGCCGTGCTCTCGGAAACTAATTTCCCATCCACAAGATAGAGTGCGGCTTTGGTTGCGCTGGTACCCAGATCAACCCCAATCAAGTATTTTTTTGCCATCGTGAAAGGACTCCTAGTTAATTGTTTAACTTATAATCCTGTAGTAACAAGTTGGCTAAAAAAAATATTTCTGCCGGAAAGTAAGTTTTTTCTACTTACTATCCCGGATCGCCAATCCTCAAAGATTCAGGGTATGCCATCCGTATGTTGTGCTTATCTACCAGTCTACCAATAAAAACAAGGCTCTTAATAATTATCAGACTACCCTTCCCTTCTCTTTCGCAGTTTTCCACTTCGTTACAGTTCATCTTTAGCAGAAAATCAAAACTATCTCCAATCTTTTCTTTTCTGACTTCAAACCAGTGGCATTATTGCTGATCGCTGAATCCTGTAAATCTTCAGGTGGGAATTCAGCTGGAGATTCCGTAATATCTTGGACATACCGCAGCTGACTTTTATTAATTGGACCGGGTCTATGCAGAACCGCAGAAACCTAGATCAGTCATGAATGCAAACTTGTTCTCGAGAATAAGTTCTTACTGAATTGAGCCCGCTCAATAAACGAGCGGGCTCTTTCCATTCTCTCAGGTCGGATTACTCAATAACATCAACGTACTTGGTGGTGTCGAGTTCCTTCCATGCGTCTGGCCAGTTATCCATATCCTCTGCGCTGCTCAGAGCGTAGTAAAGAGGCGGCATATCGGGCAGATAATAGACATCAATGTTCTCTTCGGTGACATTCGGCTGCGGGAGGACCCAGCGATGATCAATGGGATCGCCCTGCAGGATCATTACGGCTGCCAGGACGGCAGTGCGCCACTGGAAGGTCGGGAAAGCGGGAGCAATAGCGGTTAAGTTATTTTCTTTCCAGAATTTCAGGTAATCCATCTGGTCTTCACCCACCATAACCGGATAGGGCACTCCAGCATCTTCAAAGGCTTCGAGAACTCCCACTGCTGTTCCACCGGCATCCATCCAAACGGCATCGATTTTACCATAGCGATCGAGGTAGTCAGCAACAATGGCTTTGGTTTCCGGATTGCTGTAAGCCCCGAATTCCACGCCCAGGACATTGATATTGCCAGCATCTTCAAATACTTCGCGGGCTGCACCCCAGCGCTGTTCAAGCACATCCACACCCGGGAGGATGCGGAGGGCAAGAACGTCGCCGCCATCAGGTAAACTGTCAACAATAAATTTCGCACCAGTGTAACCGAAGGCGTAACCACCAATGGTCTTCATGAAGGTGACAGGGCAATCGGTAAGAACACCACGGTCAAATACTACTACGGGAAGAACAGCGCAAGCCTTCTCAACAACTGGGGTCAGAGCTTCACTGGTATTGGGAGAAACGATCAAAGCGTCGCATTGTCCACCTGCCAGCAGGTCTTCAATGTCAGCGATCTGCTTCTCATCAGAACCTTCTGCATCGACATGGATAAAGTTCCGAACGATACCTTCCGCTCGAAGCTGTTCAACCTGTTCGCGCATGGTCACATAACCGGTAACGCGCCACTGGTTGTTAACACCTGCATTGGAGAAGCAGATGTCAAAGGGGGGATCTATCTTGTACTGGGTAGTATCAATTTTATTATCCAGCAGGGACTGCAGATAGATCGGTGCCTCAGGATTGATCGGTGCAGCATCTAAAAATGCAACCGATTCCTGATACAAATCATCGGACCAGAATTGCGGAGCAACTGCCGCAGCTTCCATCTGAAGTCCGGGTGATTCGGCGACGACTACTTCCTCTTCTGCAGGGGCTGCTTCTTCTGCAGGAGCTGCTTCTTCAACTACAGCTGCAGGCTCTTCGGCGGCCATTTCTTCTGTTGGTGCTGCTCCACCGCAAGCGGTCAGAAGCATCGCTGCCAGAATGAAAACGCTAAAGAGTAAATACAATTTTTTCTTAAACATTTGTTTCTTCTCCTTGATAGGAAATTTTGATCGTACGATGGGTCAACGCGGTAAAATTGTTTGAATAAGCTATCACCTCCTTTTCAATAACCTCAATAATTTTCAGTTTTTCATACGACTTTATTCTCTTTTTCTTGACGTAATTGCCGCATAAGCAACTGCCCCAATAATGATTAAACCCTGAACTGCATCACGGTAAGGTTTGGGCAATCCCAGCAGGTTAAGCAAGCTAACTATGGCATCCAGGGTTAAAGCTCCAAATGCCACATTTGGAACTGATCCTTTTCCTCCCAGCAGTAGAGCGCCGCCAATTACAGCCGCGGAGACTGACTGCATTTCCAGACCTTCCCCGGCCTCCATAGAGGTACCGCCATAACCGCCTATCATAATTCCGGCGATGACCGTTGCGATCGCTGAAATTACAAATGCGATCATGCGGACCTGTTTCACTTTGACTCCAGATAATCGAGCGGCCTGGGGATTATCCCCGATTGCAAGGATTTGTTTGCCCAGATTGGTTTTATGAAAAATTATCATCAGGATCAATCCAACCGCGATAAAGATAATGACTGCCATAGGGAAACGACCAAAGTAGGGTACATTCTCAATATAGCCTCGTCCAAAATAGCGGTAGCTTTCAGATAAATAACCCTTGGGGGCACCTCCGGTCCAGAACAATCCCCCGCCTTTTAACAGCAGCAGCATGCCAAGTGTGGCAATCAGCGAGGGCACTTTCAAATAGCTGACAACAAATCCGTTCACCAGGCCAACCAGGATACCCATCCCCATCATGATCAAGATTGAAATGTAGGTGTACTCGTCATTGTTATAAATAATTAACGAACTGCCTATAATGGTCAACGTGACCAGCGACCCCTGGGAGAGATCAAAACCACCCGATGCCAGCACAAATAATTGACCCATTGCTAAAATAGCCAGCGGTGATGAGCGTCGCAGGAAGGCTAATATCCCTGCCGTTGACGCAAAATTCGGATTTAGCTGGCTGACACCAATGGCCACTGCTAAAAAGATAGGGTAGACAGGTGGAATTTTCTTGATCCAGTTCCAGAATAATTTCAACTGTCGAGTACCTTGTTCAGCTGGAGGATTATTAACAATTGTCGACATATTTCACTCTCTTTAACTATGCAGCTTCGCGTTTTGACCGGATGGAATAGCTGGCCACTGCCAGAATGATGATCGCACCCCGCAAAACAGTCTTCAAAAATGTATCTATCCCTAATTGGTTAAAGACCGTATCGATGACCCCAAATATAAGCACTCCTGCCAGCGTGCCAAGCACGCCGCCCCTTCCCCCAGAGAGCGCCGTACCTCCAATCACTGTTGTTGCAATTGATTCCAGGTCATAAACACCATCAGGACCAACCCACGGAGCACCGGATCCAAGCCGGCTGACAATGAACAGGCCGGACAGGACAGCTGTGATGCTGCAAATGACATGAGCAATAATGATCACACGGTCAGTTCTTAAACCTGACAGCCTGCCTATCTGCACCGAGCCACCCACGGCGTACAGGTGTGCTCCGAATTTCGTCCAGGAAAGAATAACCCAACCGATCAAAACAACCCCTGCAAGCAGGAAGAGTGAAAGCGGGATAGGACCTAACTTGTCATAACCTAAGGCTTGAAAACTTCGGGGAACAGATCCAGACCAGTTTGTAAAAGTCCCATTAAGAAATCCTTTGATGACCAATCCGGTACCCAGAGTGGCAATGAACGCATTCACATTCAGTTTAGTGATCAGCAGTCCATTAATTAGCCCTACAAAGGCACCGATTAAGAGGACGATCCCGATGGCCATGGGCACCCGGGATGGATCTCCCTGCATAATCAGGGATGTCATCACAGAAGTGAGGCTGATAGTGTAGGCAACGGACAAGTCGATTGAAGCACCAATCATAACAAAGGTTTGTCCTACGGCGACAATACCAAGGGCTACAGACCTGATAAGAATATTCAGCAGAATTGTTGGACTGGAAAGGATATTTCCATTGGCAAATATCTGGTCAAGTGTTATGCCCAAAACAGTGATGATCACCAAAAAGTAATAAACCTGGGGAATTCGCTGGGTTAGTTTTTCCTTTTTAATCTGCTTGGTTGCTATGGATTCTGTCGTCATATTTTTCCTCAACAATATCAGTAGGAGCCAGATTTACTATCTGCTAACTTTTGTCCGGTCGCTACCATCATAATATCTGTCTCACTGGAATCGGCCGGCAGTTCTCCGCCTATAGTGCCATCATGCATAACCAAAATCCGGTCACTCATGCCAATTATTTCTGGGAGTTCTGAAGAAACCATTAACACGGCCACTCCCTGTTTGGTCAATCCACGGATGATGTCGTGGATTCTAGCCTTCGCCTCCACATCAATCCCCCGGGTAGGTTCATCAAAAATGAAGATTTCCGCTTTTGAAGCCAACCATTTAGAAAGGACAACTTTTTGCTGGTTGCCGCCGCTCAGGTCCTGGACTTCTTTGGCATAGGAGTCCACCCGTACATCTACCTGTTTTCCCAGTTCGGGGACCAGTTTACGGTACTGTCTGATCCCATCCGGATACACGAAGGTAAATAAATTCTGCAGGGAGCGGATGGCCAGCAGCATGTTATCGTAGATCGGTTGCATCAGAAGCAACCCCTCAGATTTCCTGTCCTCAGTAACAAAGCCCAATTTTTCGCTGATAGCCCTGTTGGGGTTCTTGATCAAGACAGGCTTACCTTTCAGCTCAACAGATCCAGATTTGAAAGGGATCGCTCCAAATAGGGCTTCGGCTAACTCAGTTCGCCCGGATCCTTGCAAACCAGCAATTCCCAGCACCTCACCCCTACGTAATTCCAAATTGATATTATTCAGAGAATCATTTGACCCGCCTTTAACGCGTAGGACAACCTCGCCAAAATCATCCAAGCTTCCCAGGGGCGGGAAATAGTGATCCAGGACCCTGCCAACCATCATATATACTATGTCCTCAGTTGACACGTCCCCAGTTTTGACTGTTCCGACATGCTGCCCATCCTTAAGAACAGTGATTTTATCTGCAACATCAAAAACCTCGGAGAGTCGGTG
>CAZUMG010000012.1:10826-23959 GCA_964621895.1 uncultured Anaerolineales bacterium
ATGCTTATGCCCATCTGCTGGGCCTCTACCGGGTGGTTAAATGAAACTTTCTCGCCTTGGAAAAGGATGCTTCCCCGATCAGGTTTATAGGCACCCGCCATAACTTTCATCAAGGTGGATTTACCAGCACCATTTTCGCCTACAACGGCATGGACCTCACCAGGATAAAATGTCACACTAACATTATCCAACGCTTTCACCCCAGGAAATTTTTTGGTAATTTCCTTGGTTTCCATCAAAGGAGTCATTTCATTTTTCTTGTCTTGTCCCATAATTCTTTTGTCTCCACACTTTAACAATCTGCTATGCCATTCCAGGAAAAGTTTTAATAAACTTAAGTCCCTCTCTGGCAATGCTGTCCTGGTCAGGGGCTATTTCCCTCCAGATGCATACTGCTCTGGCAATTGATTTAACCAGGGGTGTAAAGGATTCAATAACCACATTGCCGGTGTAACCAGTTTCTACCAAGGCTTTAAATATCCCCTCCCAGTTTACCTGCCCGGTTCCCGGAACTCCCCGGTCATTCTCGCAGGCGTGGAAATGGAAAATTTTATCGCCGGCTTTGCGGACCGCCACTGCAGAGTCTTTTTCCTCCAGGTGCATGTGGAAGGTATCCAAATGAAAACCGAGATTTGGAGCGCCAACATCGCTAATCAGCTTTAAACCTTGATCAACTACATTAATCAGGTCATTCTCAAACCGGTTTAAGGGTTCAAAGGCTAATTTGACACCCCGCTCAGCAGCGTACTTACACATTTCTTTTAAGCCCCCAACAGCCAGCTGCCATTCCGCTTGCCGGTCAGCTGGATCCTCCAGCCGGTCTTTACCAACCGCAGAATACATCGGACCAGCAACCACTTCAGAACCAACTTCCTGAGCTGCATTAATCATCCAGATCAGGTAATCCCGGGCGGCATCCCGTTCTGCTTTATTTAAACTGCTCAGGTTTCTTCCCGGGCCAAAAGCACCGCAAAGGACAACTCCCAAATCATTATCAGCAAGAGCCTCCTTTAGGGAAACCAGATCAATCAATCCAGGATCTTCAACCGCAACCTCAATGAGATCAAAGCCCATCCCTTTCAGTTTGGCTACCAAATCCAGATCAGATTGAGTAGAAAAAGGTGACCTCCAGATGAATGTATTCGCTCCAAATTTCATTATTTAAACCTCTGCTCCAAATTAACCTGCCGGACTTGTACTGATCTTTTGTCCTTTTTCAGCAGATTCCAATCCTGCTATTAAAATTTCTATTTCACGTAATCCATCGTAGAAATTAGGTTCAATCTTGGTCCCCTTTTCGATTGCTTCCATAAAATCAACCACGGCGTGGTGGAATGTGTGTTCATAACCGATCATGTGACCGGGCGGCCACCAGTTGGCAATGTAGTCATGCTGTCCGCCTTCTGTAGTCAGGATCGTCCTAAAGCCCTGGGCATAAGCCGGATCATCGCGCTGGAAAAGCTGGAGTTCATTCATACGTTCAAGGTTAAATACAAGGCTGCCTTTACTGCCATAAATTTCAAAGTAATTGTAATTTTTCCGACCCGGAGCGAACCGGGAAGCATCAAAGGATCCAATCGCTCCATTCTCAAATTCAGCCAGCATGAAGGCTGCATCGTCTACCGTGACCTGCCCCATTTCAGCTTTCTTATCACTACCAGCACTGAACGTGGCTGCTCCCGCTCCAGGCAGAGGTCGCTCGGTGATAAAAGTTGGAGTCAATGCTGATACTGAAGTAATTTCGCCAACCAGGTAGCGAGCCAGGTCCACACTGTGCGAGTTCAGGTCGAAATGAGGACCACCACCCGCCCGGTCCTTGCGCAGATGCCAGGTGAGAGGAAATTCAGGGTCCACAATCCAATCCTGCAAATAGGCTCCCCGCCAATGGTAAATTCTTCCGACAAATCCTTCCTCGATTAATCTTTTTGCTAACCTAACCGCTGGGGCCCTGCGGTAGTTGTGATTCAGGTAATGAACAATACCGGCTTTTTCAGCTTCCTGGTACATTTCTTTGGCTTCAGCAATTGTCAGGGCAAAGGGTTTTTCACAAAAGATATGCTTTCCCGCCTTGGCAGCTGCCACAGCAATATCATGATGCAGGTAAGTGGGAACGGAGATATCAATAATATCAATCTCTTTATTTGCAATTACTTTATGCCAGTCCGTTTCAGTTTGCTCCCACCCCCAACGTTCTGCAAAAGCCTTTAAATCCGCTTCATTCTGCCCGCAGGCCATTTTCAGGACGGGTTTAATGCCCATATCGAAAAAGTGGGGTGAATTTAACCAGGCGTTGCTGTGGGCTTTTCCCATGAATTTGGTGCCTATAATTGCAACATTCATTGATTTCATCTTCTTATCTCCTTTATGCCCTGCAGGTTATCCTTGCCAATTTTAGCCGGTCATGATTCTTGTCTAACCTGGTACAAAAATATTCTCAATCGCTAACCAGATCGCGCCATGAACTCCTGCATCCGGCCCAAGCACCGAAAAATCAATAGTTAAGGATCGGGTTGATAAAGCTGTAGCCCTCCGTAGAGTTGCCTGGCGGATTGTCGACAATAAATTGTGCCCGATATTGCTGACTCCACCTCCAATAAATATTGCCCGGGGGTTGTAAAAATTAACCAGGCCCGCCAGTACCCCGCCTATTCTCCTGCCGCTTTCATAAATAATCCGATTGGCTGCCTGATCACCGGCAGCCGCTGCCTTGCCCACATCTTTCGAGGATAACTCTCCCTGATTTTTTTCCAGCATTTTCGCCAGTATTTTACTTTCTCCATTTTGAGCCGCCTGCCGACCCTCGCCAGCTATCGCAGGTCCAGCAGCCATGGCTTCTAAACAACCCTGATTTCCACAATGGCAGACCGGGCCGTTATAGTCCACACAAATATGCCCAACGTCACCTGCCGTCCCATCACTTCCCCGGTAAATCTCTCCCCGGGAAACCACACCGCACCCTATACCGGTGCCTATTTTTATATATAAAAAATTATCCATTCCGATTCCACCGCCCACCCGAGCTTCCCCGATTGCCATGATATTGACATCATTATCTACTACGGGTTTTACCTGTGGATAGCGTTTCCTGACATATTCTTTGATTGGAAAGCTATCCCAAGCAGGCATCAAGGGGGGTTCGATTAACAGTCCAGATGGAAACTGAACAGGCCCAGGTACACCAATGCCCAAACCAACCAAATTATTATCTTGTGCTTCCTGCTTAATTAGCATCTCCGAGATCAAGTCACAGACTCTGTCAAGCACCTGCTCAGGAGCATCCCGGACATCTGCTGCTTCCGCCTGCCGCTCAAGGATTACACCTTGAAAATCTGCCAGGGCCAGGTCAATACTTGTAGCTCCAATATCGACCCCCACGATATATCCCAACCCAGCATTGATGTCTAGTAAACAGGGTTTTCGACCGCCAGCCGATTTTCCCTTGCCTACCTCATTAAGAACTTTTAATTCGACTAAATTTCCCGCAATGGCGGTAACACTTCCCCGTGAGATTTCCAGATACCTGGCAATCTCTGATCTTGACAAAGGACCATTTTTCCGGACCAGATCCACAGCTGCCAGTTCTACAGCTGATAGCAGGGGCAATCCATTGGTAGATTTCTTCACAGATTTATCTTGGGCATCAGCCATTAGTTAACTTAGTTTGATTTTTGAAGGAAGTTAATCCTATATTAGCAATATTCCTTTTTTCTGTCAACGAAGTTGCTTGATCTGCTGCCCAAGAAGTGATTTTTGTCACCTAATAAACGCTGGCTGCAATCCTTTTCAGGTTAGCGATGCTCTTCGCAACGGCCTCAAATTCCTGTCCGTCATAATCAGGATGCAGGGAGTCAGTCTCAACAGCCAGGAAGCCCTGATACCCTGCATCATACAGGTACTGGGCAATCTTTTGATTATTTACCAGACCATCTCCAACCGGTGTGGAGGAGAAGAAATACCATTCGCGGGCATCTACCCCGGCAACGGGTTTTAAATCCTTAATGTGAGTAGCAAATACCCTGCTGGCTAATTTCCTGGTACCTTCCACAGGATCATCCAATAAACGCAGGAAATTACCCGTGTCTAAATTAAGACCTAAGTAGGGAGAGTTTACCCGTTCTAATAATTCGACACATTCATCAGCCGTGTAGTCAATGTGATTTTCAAAGGCCAGCTTCACATCGTATTCTTCTGCAACTTTAACTGCTTCTTTAAACCACTCAACCAGGATATCAATCTGGGGGCCGTGAGGTTCAAAGCGGAACATCAAACTGCTGGCCACCACGCGCATCACATCAGCTCCAATCAGTTTCGCGTTGGGAATTTGTGAGATCATGCTGTCAAATTCCTTTCGGTTTTTTCCGGCTTCCAGTCCATCCGGATGCCCCCAGGCATAAACACGATCGAATCCATACTCATCCAGCTGGGCGTTTAATTCTTTAAACCAGCCTTTGTCAAATGACGGGAAAAAGCAGGATTCAAGAGAGACACCATCCACGTCAAGAAATTTTGCGTAGGCCAGAAAATCTTCCATGGTAATGTTCTTTTCCGGGGCGGTTTGGTGGGGATATACCTCTCCAAAGTAACGGTGAAAACAATAACTATCGATACCAACCTTCATTTTGCTCATTCTGAACTCTCCTTGTCATTTTAGATAAAATCACTTTATGCTTTGGTAATATTTGAGATGATTCATTTGGTTCACTCAGTTAATGGTCGCGTCCAGGATCTTTTTTGCCAGCTCTCCCGGCTGGCTTACTCGAACAAGTTCGGTTTCAAATCGGGACCGGTCTCCGCGGTGAACTGCGTGGTAGTATTCGATCGGTTTTCCATCAGGAAGATAACTGACGCTGTTCAGCAGGATTAGGGGTGACCCTATATCGACCTTGAGCAAAGCAGCTTCCAATTGATTGGCAATTACTGCCTCCAGAAAACGTTTCCCACTCGCAATAATTAAACCGTGTTCGTTTTCCAGATATTCATAGAGGGATTGGTTCGTTAAATCAACATCCAACAATGCGGGGCAAAGCTCATAAGGTAGATAAGTTGTTACATAAACAATTGGTTCGTGATTTACGTAACGAAGGCGATCAATTTGAACAACCTCGGAGCCGCTCTCCAAATCCAGGTAGCCGGCAACTTTTTGACTGGCAATGACCTTTTCCTGTTTCAAGACATCAGAGCGAGGTCGGTGACCCTTAGCAACCATATCCTGATAAAATCCGGTCAGCTCCTGGAATAAGCTTTCCTGAATTTTTGGCTTGGCGATAAAAGTACCCCGTCCCTTTTCCCGAAAGATTAAACCTTTATACTCAAGCTCCTGCAGAGCCTGCCTGATCACTGTCCTGCTGACATCAAATGATCGGCATAACTCAGATTCACCCGGAAGCTGGTACCCCGGAGGAAATTGATTGCTTTCGATATATTCAGTTAAATAATTAATTACCTGAATATAAAAGGGAATAAAAGAATTTCTATCGATGATATGGCTAGGAATTATCGAGGACATATAATGTTGTTATCCTGTAATGACAACTTCCTCTATCATAGGATTTTTTATTTTCCCTGTCAAGATGTTAAGGTGCGAAAAGTGACTTTTGTCAGGACTAAGCAATCCCAGTTAAAAATGAATCACCCTTAATACTTACAATCAACCCGCCGACCACTTTCAGAGGATTCCACGATCGCATCGGCTACCACGCAGGCATTATAGCCATCCTCAAAACTGGCTCCCGCTGGAGAGATTTCCTTATCATGAACAATACAATCGAGCAGATGATAAATCTCATGAACAAAAGTATGTTCCCAGCCAATCACATGTCCCGGCGGCCACCAGTTGGCAATCCAGGGATCTGATCCTTCTGTGACCATGACATTCTGAAAACCACGCGAGTCTGCGGGCTCCCCTTCTGCCCACTGAATGTTCAATTCATTCAGCCGCTCCAGGTTCCAGGTAATGCTGCCCTTCTCGCCATTAACTTCAAAAACGTGATAATTCTTCCGCCCGCTTGCCAAACGGGTTCCTTCCAAAGTCCCCAGAGCTCCGTTTTCAAATTCAACAACCGAAGCAAAGGCATCATCAACATCCACGATTCCAGTGCCGCCTCCGTCCATTAATTGGCGCTCCGGGATGTAATTTTTCAGGGTTGATTGCACATATTTAATCCTCGAACCCAATAAAAAGTGACCGATATCGATGATATGGGAAAAATCCCCCAAAGCACCTGTTCCTGAAATTTCTTTATTATGCCTCCACAGGAAGGGGGTTTTAAAATGGGGTAGAATCCAATCCTGCAAATACATTGCCCTGAAATGGTATATTTTCCCCAGGGCTCCCCTGGAAATTATGTCCCGGGCTTTGCGGACTGCCGGAACAAACCGATAATTAAAAGCGACCATGGCCTTGATTTTATTTTTCCTGGCGGCATCCCACATCTGTCGGGATTCCTCAGTGGTCCGGGCAAGAGGTTTTTCGCATAACACATGAATCCCATTTTCAGCCGCAGTAATACAAGGCTCTTCATGAATGTTATTGGGACCGACGTTATCAAAAAGCTGAATGCGATCATCATCCAGCATTTTATTCCAGTCCGTGTAGAAACCCTGATAGCCAAATCGGCTGGCCATCTCAGCAACGGCCGTTTCATTGCGTCCGCAAACTGCAATCCTTTTTAGCATAGCCGGAGGCGGGTACATCATATAAGGTAATTTGAGCAAGGCGTTGCTATGCGCCCGCCCCATAAACCCATATCCTAATAAGCCTACCCCGATCTCAGGAGCGCTGTGTTCGGCTACTTTAGTGAATCCTGCTCGATCTCCCATACTCTCCTCCAGGTCTACTTTTCTGATCCGTCTATCGCGTCCAAAATTTGCTGGAGATTGCTTAAACCTTCAAAAATATAGTCCGGATCTACCGATTCCAGTTGCTCTTTATTATCTGTACCCGAAGTTAAAGCAATGCTGACTGCCCCAATTGAAGCCGCGCTGAGCACATCCCTGGTTGTATCCCCAATCACCACAACCGATTTCCCGGCAAAACACCTGCCAGCAGCCTCTTCAGCTCTTTCTCTGGCTAGAGGGACCAGCCTGGACCGCTCTGCCGATTCCTCGCCGTAGGCTCCCACAAGAAATCTGTCCGGATCAATTCCGGCGGCTGCTAACTTCAATCTGGCGGTGTCGTGGTGATTCCCAGTCACCAGACCTAAAATTGTTGCCCGATTGGATCCCAAGGTATCTAACAGTGCCAGAGCTCCAGGCAGCGGCTTGATGTGATGTTCTCCCTTTTCCAATCCAATCACAAAGAAGTCCAGAAACCGCTGGTAGAGCGCCTCACGTTTTGCTTCATATTGTTCCTTATCGATGCCAGCGTCGGACAGGGTATCTCTAAAAATGGCTTCCTGCGTTCTCCCTCCCGGATAAAATTCATCTATCCTTCCGGCTGTGCCGTATATCTCTTCCAGGGCTTGTTTGCTGGCCCGCCGTCCCAGACCTCCGGTTTGCAGCAATGTGCCATCAATATCAAATAAAACCAATTTCATCTGCATCTAGGCCCAGAACATTTCGCCGGCCTGGTCAAATATCACAGCCTCTTTTAAAACCTTGACCGCTTTGCCAAGGCCTTCATCGGGAGACATCATGGCATCTTCATGTTCGATAGAGATCACGTAATCGTACCCAATCATCCGCAAAGCGCTGATCATATCCTTCCATACTTTTAGATCATGCCCGTAGCCAATGGATCGAAAAGTCCAGGACCTTTGGGGAATATCGGCATAATGTTTATAGTCATTGCAGCCATTTACCGAAGTGTTGTAGGGATCAACATAAACATCTTTCCCGTGAACATGGAAAATAGCCTCTCCCAATTTTCGGATTGCCGCTACCGGATCAACGCCATTCCACCATAAATGGCTGGGGTCAAAGTTGCAGCCCAGGCGAGGGCCCACAGCATCTCGCAGGCGCAGAAGGGTATCCACGTTATAGACCAGGATTCCAGGATGCATTTCGAATCCTATGGTTAGATTTGCCTCTTCAAGTAATGGATGAATTGTTTTCCAATAAGGTATGGTCACCTGATCCCATTGATACTCTAAAATCTCCAGAAAATGAGGGGGCCAGGCACAGGTCACCCAGTTTGGCATGGTATCCTGGGCAGCTCCTGCCGGAAGTCCTGAAAAGCCATTAATAGTGGGGACGCCTAACAAAGCGGCTAATTTGATCGCGTTCCTAATCACAGTGTCCGCTTCAGCGGCTATTTTCTTATTAGGGTGAACCGGGTTATTGTGAATGCTTAACGCGCTGAGCGTTAAACCGCGTTCCTTGATCTTTCCAAGCCATTCATCCCTTCTCGCTGCGCTGGCCAGCAGCTCTTCAACCGGGCAATGGGGCTGCCCTGGGTAGCCTCCAGCCCCAATTTCTACCGAGGTAATCCCAAAGCTGACAGCTTTATCCAAAGCTTCTTCAAAAGAGAGATTTCCCCACAAAGCAGTAAATACACCTATTTGCATCTCGATCTCCTTTGCTACTATTACTCTTCTATCAACTGGACTCGAACATCTTATCCTGAGCCCGTCGCAGTTTAACAACCGTACTGTTTTCATCAAGAGCCACATCGGCCCAGGTGATAATTTCACCAGCCTTTACCGGTCTCACCAACCTGGCACCCGGGCTCAAACCAACAGGAAGCGCGTTGAGTCTCCGGGCTTCTTCAGCCAGGTCCATCACCCCGTAATTGGTATATCCCCCGAATCGTTCAAGTTTTTCACCTATTTTTAAGTTCTTTTTAGCCACAGTCATCACATCGGCAACCGGTTGATCTAAGGGTTCAAGCCATACTTGTTTGGTGAGGTAGGCCTGGGCAATGGATATGGATGCCTCCAAGAACCAGAGATGATAATGGCGGAAAAAGGTGAAATACTTTCCTGCCCCTACCTTGAGATAATTTAAATCCTCCTGGATGCGTTTATCATTGACTCGAACAGTGATAAAAACGCCCCCGGACATAGAAGGACCTTGCACAAAATCGATATTCCCAGCAAATCGGCTTATACCTCCATCCTCTTCAAGCGCGAAGATTTCGGAGACATTCTCAAAGGAAGCTTCCGGTCCAATCATGCCGCGCTTCATCGGTTTGCATCCGGTGGCATTCGCCGCACAAGTCATCTCAAACATGGTCTTGGTACCATCCACATACGAGGCAACCTGGACCGGATCCTTGTGTGATCTGGCGGCCGATTCTGCAACTGAGTCAGGAGTTGCTGCAGTGTTCAGGGGATTATTTTTCCCTTTACCAAGGGTAATTACTTCATACCCCAGACTGTTTACATAATCAAATAACTCCATGATACAGCCCGGTTCATCTCCCGAAGAAACCGAATATAAGACTCCCGCTTCAGCTGCTTTTTTCTTCAGAATATGACCAACAGTGACATCGGCTTCAATATTTACCAATACTACATCCTTACCCCCTGCAATGCAGGCTGCAGCAACTTCGGCACCAATCGCGGGAGACCAGGTAGAATCTGTCACGATATCCAGGGCAGTGATCTGGGCTAAAATGCGCGGATCAGCTGTTACTATACGTTTCCCAGACTCGATCAGATCCTCGATTTCTCCGGGGTTGTCCGAGGCAGTGACCTGATCACGGGGCACGCCAGAAGCAACAAATGCATCGATCCCCTCAGAGACATCCGCGTTGGCAACCACCGAGATTTCCATCCCCGGAACCCGGGCAAGCGCGGCAACCAAACCGCTCCCCATCCATTCGATGGCACTGGCTCCCACCCGGATGGGTTTCCCGGCAGCTTGTCTTTTTACAAGCTCCTTGAAAATCATCTCAAACACCCCTTTTTGCGTTTACAACGGATTCCCCTGCAGCAGCGATATCCTCGGAAGTGAGATGATATTTTTTCAGCAAATCCCAGGGGTCTCCAGATTCAACATAGGTATCCTGCAATCCCACAAACCGCATGGGGACCGGAAAATTTTCAGCTACAATGCGGGAAATATTACTTCCCATCCCTCCCTGCAGGAGGTGCTCCTCCGCACAAACAATCGCTCCTGTTTCCCGGGCAGCAGCAATGATTGCTTTCACGTCCATTGGGCGAATAGTATGGAAGTCTACAACCCTCGCTTCCAATCCTTTTTCAGACAGCAATGCCGCGGCATCTAGTGCCGCAGACACCATCATCCCGCAGCCAATGATTGTCAGGTCAGACCCTTCCCGGACTACATTGGCTTTTCCTACTTCAAAGGGAGTATTTTCCAGGGGATAAATATACGGCATGGGAACCCTGCTGGAACGAATAAATACCGGTCCTTTGATCTGGGGAGCAGCTTTTACAGCTGCATGCATTGTGGCAGGGTCTCCCGGTACAATAATGGTGAAAGTTGGTAATCCTCCCATTAAAGCCAGATCTTCAATGCCCATCTGAGTAGGGCCATCTTTACCCAAGGTGATACCCCCGTGACTTCCAATAATGGTTGCATCAATATTTGACATTGCCACAGCCAACCGGATCTGATCATAGGCATTGCACAGCAAAAAAGATGAAAAGCTGACGATAAACGGGTAAAACCCCGCACCCGCCAAGCCAGCCCCGATACCCACCAGGTTGCTCTCGGCAATTCCGATATTAAAGAAACGATCCGGAAATTCTTGTCTAACATATTCTGCTTTGGTTGAATTTCCCAGATCCCCATCCAGGACAACCACTTTCGGGTTGGTCCTGGCCAGTTCTAAAAGGGCATCTCCAAAAATATTGCGGAGCGGTTGGTCACATAGTTCAAGTCCAGCCAGTTTACCGAGCTGCATTGATTTCCTCCCGAGCTAATTGAGCCTGTTCTGCATTCAATGCCCGACCATGGAAGGTAAAATCAGCTTCGACAAAGGAAACCCCCTTGCCTTTGATCGTATGGGCAATGATAATTTGTGGTTTTCCGGTGGCTTCCAATTGGTTTACCAACTTAAATTTCGCCAGAATTTCTTTAAGATCGTGTCCATTAACTTCATGGACTGTCCAGCCGAACGATTTCCATTTATCCACCAGTGGCTCCAGGGCCATCTCTCTGCTGATAGGTCCTGTTTCCTGGTATTTGTTGTAGTCAAGAATTGCAATAAGGTTTCCGGTTTTAAAATGAGCTGCGGCCATGGCAGCTTCCCAGATCTGCCCCGCTTCACATTCTCCATCCCCGAGAAGGACATAAACCTTGAAATTTTTCCCAGCCAACCTGCCCCCCAAAACATGACCTAAACCAAGCGACAATCCCTGCCCTAAAGAGCCCGTGGTAGCTTCTACTCCGGGCATCATTCCCCGGATTGGGTGTCCCTGAACCGGACTATCCACTTCCCGAAGTCGCTTTAGTTCTTCCCGGCTGAAATAACCAGCGTGTGCCAGGGCCGCGTATAACAAGGGAGCAGCATGACCTTTACTCATGATGAAACGGTCGCGATCTGGCCACCAGGGCTCTTCGGGGTGAAAAGCCAAGACATCTCCAAAGTACAGGGCTGTGACCAGTTCAACAGCGGACCAGGAGCTGGAAGGATGACCTGAGCCTGCTCTGGTGGTCATTTCCAATATATCTAACCGCAACTGCTTGGCTATTTCTTTTAATTCTTGATAGGTTCTTACACCTGCTTTATCCATACAACTCCCTTAGTTAATCTTGTTTAGAAAATCATCTACCTGATCTGCTGTTGGCATTGCAGGGAGGGCGCCGCGCTTTTGGGATGTCAGCGCCCCAACCGCATTGGCAAAGCGGACAATATCCGCTAATTTTTGAACACCCAGCTGCTCCTGCCAGTTCTTTTCCACAGCCAATCTGGTGAGCAAGCCCGCTACAAAAGCATCTCCGCAGCCAACGGCATCAACTGTTTTTACTTTAAATGGCGGCACGTAGGCTCCCCCTTGCCTACCTTGAAAATAACTTCCCTCAGCTCCAAGAGTCACCACCACCAGCTCCGGACCCTGATCGAGAAGGTCAAGGGCTGCCTTTTCTACCTCGACAGGGTTGGTTGGATCCAACCTATCTAAGCCGGTCAGCAAAACCGCCTCTGTTTCATTCACCTTCACCAGGGTCACTTCCTTGATCATTTTTTTAGCTTCAAGAAGAGCGTGATCAGGATGCTTCCACAAAGATGGGCGATAATTGACATCAAATGAAATCAAGGCTCCTGCTTCCCGGGCAATTTTAACTGCCTGGTAGGTAGCTGTTCGGGCCGGGTTATCGGTCAAACTGACCGATCCGAAATGCAGAATGCGAGTAGACTGGAGCATTGATACGTCCAAATCTTCCACACTCAGGCGCTGGTCCGCACCAGGATTTCGATAAAAAACAAATTCGGCAGAGTTTTCATCCGGCATGGCGATAATCGCCATGGTTGTTCTGGCATCAGGATCAAAGCGCAGGCCCCGGGTATTTACACCTTCCGCATCAAGGACACTTTTAAGATAGGTTCCAAATAGATCCTGACCGACTTTACCAATAAAAGCACACTTACTGCCAAGTCGCTGGGCGGCAACAGCTACATTTGCCGGAGCTCCCCCAGGCTTCGGAATAAAAGCTTCCACCTCTGCAATGCGGGAACCAATCTTGTCTGGAAACATATCAATTAACAATTCGCCGAGAGTGACGAGATCAAATTCTTTCATAATTCCAGCTTAGTTATGTAATTCTGAATGGAAAGTGTACCGGTCACCCCTTAAATTAATTCTTAAATATTCAATTGGAATACCCTGCTCTGTGTAAGAAATCCGATCGATATGCAGGAGAGGTGCCTCTAGATCTACATTGAGCAAACCAGCCAGGTATTCCGTTGCCGGGACCGCCCGAATCTTTTGTTTTGCGTTTTCGATGTGAATATTATATAGGTCAGCCAGCATTCTTCGTAAGGAATTGTTAGCATAATCCTGATCCAAAATACCGGGGCAATAAGCATGTACCAACAAAGAATGCTCTACACTGAGAGGTTCATCATCTGCTAACCGCAGTCTTACCAGGCTGGCTAATTCCTGATCTGGTTCAATTTCCAGGCTTTCAGTTACATCCTCAGGGGCTGGAATGATCTCACTTGAAAGCACCCTGGTTCCGGGTTTTAACCCCCGCTGGTGCATATCCTCCCAAAAACTGATGATCCG
>CAZUMG010000013.1:0-4399 GCA_964621895.1 uncultured Anaerolineales bacterium
TAATAACCTGGGTGTGCTGCTGTAATTGTTCGGCAATCTCTTCGGCGGTGATATGGCGCGGGCTCTGGGCGACAGCCTGGACAATCATCTCCCGCTGAGGAGTGATCCGGTACCCCCGGATTCTTAATTCATCAAGTATTTTTTGGCTGTGGGTCATAGCTACCTATTGCGAATAGTTGCAATAGATAAGATTATATTCTATCTGCGTGGTTTGTCAATCTAGTTTAAATTGGAAATGGATCTAAAAATTGGTTCAAAACCAAGTATCGGAAAGAATATTGGCCTGCCAAGCTGGAAAAAGATAATCCCTGCTTAGCTCAGGTCAGCGGGATGATTTGGTCTGCCTCAAACAGGGAATCGACCTCGCTGTCGATCGGAATATGGGCATACAATTCTGGCGGCACCCCGATATCTGCAAGATATAGCTCACCCACAATCTGCTTGCCAGCAATTTTTAATCCAACTTTGGGTAGTGCCAGGGTCAGGGTAGCTGATGCCCGGATAGCAGGCGAAAACACTTCGCCAGTCGTGGCATCAACACCGGAAGGCAGATCCAGAGCCAGGATAGGATTGCCCTGGGCATTGGCCCAGTCAATCAGCTCCGCCGGCACTCCCCGCGGCGCTCCCTGCAGACTGTATCCCAGAATGCCGTCGATAATTAAATCCGGGGAATGGACACCTGCTAAATTATCTGGTGATCCCACTTCCATATTTATGTTCTGCAGAACCTGGACCTGATGTTTGATCGTTCCGGTCAGCTGCTCAGCTGGTTTGGATAAAAACACTCCCAATTCCGCTCCCCAATTGTGCAGATTTCGAGCACAAACAAGTGCTCCGCCCCCATTTCCCCCGCTGCCTGCAAGGACAATCACTTTTTTTCCAGCAGCATTTCCCCCCAGGAATCTACGCTTGGCGAGCTCTGCTAAATGGCGGCCCGCATTTTCCATCATCTGGAGAAGTTGAATACCATACACTTCAATCATTAACCGATCCACTTCTGCCATTTGGTTGGTTGTAATATATGGAATATTAACTGGATCAATCATCGTTGCTTTCCATCTATGTTTTTTTGCCCCCTTTGATTTAATCTGAACAATCCGGTTTTAATGGATTCTTTTCGGGTAATCAAATTCCACTGTACTGGCCTCAACTTCCCCAACCTGCGACCAACTCTCCACTTCAAATTGGAGCACGACCACCCCGCAGGTTGGCAGGTTGCCAATGTCCTGATCTGATAAATCGTTTACCAGGTAGGTCATTCCTGGATTATGGCCAAATAACATCAGTCCATCTATAGCATCATCCTGCTCCTGAATGATTTCCAGCATTTCATCTTCAGAGGCGTGATAAAAATTCTCGTCGATTTCAATTTCATCCCAGGGCAGACCCAGCTCCCGGGTAAATAGTTCTGCAGTTTCCAAGGCTCTGGCCGCTGAACTGGAAATCACCCGATCCACCGGAGGTCCCCACTCCGCTAAGCGGGCACCCATAATAGGGGCATCCTGCCGGCCGCGTTTGCTGAGCGGGCGGTCATGGTCCGATAACCCGGAATGCTCCCAGCTTGACTTTGCATGGCGGACAATGATTAAAGTTTTCATAAGCATGATTGTAAAACATTGCTGAGATTCTTTGAATAGTTGGATCTTCCGGAAAAAAAGGTTCAACTAACTTGGGCAATAAATCACTGCCCGCTGATCTCAGCTTTCATAATAATCCGCCGCTGCCTGGGCAGCCGCCCGATGTAAGATATTCTCCAGCTGGTGGTTGGTTGCAGTCAAATCATCCAAATCTTTCGAAATAGTAAAGGGATGCCCAACAAAAACCTGAACTTTACTGAACGGCAGCGGGAAAGTATACCTGTCCCAGCGGTGTCGATGGTAGGAATTGCGGTAGTAACAACCCAGCGGGACGATCATTGCTCCGGTTTTCTGGGCAATCGCTGTTAATCCCGGTTTAACAACATAGGCGGGATCGGCAGGGCCATCAGGGTGAATAAGGAAATTGCTGCCTGCGGATATTTCCCGGATGACGCCAACCAATTTCCGGGACATATTAAAAGTGGAGTCGCCAGCAAGATTTACCTTGGTCGGGAAAATGCCAATTTTATTGGCAAAGATTTCTAAGATATCGCCCCGGTAATCATCCGGGACAATGGTAACAAACGAACGCAAATCCACATACTTGCGCATTGACCCAATAACCATCAAGGTCATCCCATGCCAGCTGGTACCGATGATGGGTTTTCCGCTATCCAGGGCAAACATGAGACGATCTATTCCTGAAACCGAGTACCGACAGGTCCTGAAATTAGCTGACAATAAACAATAGAGGGCATTACCCAGAATGATATTGCTGAGTTGATTGCTCATGGATGCTTCATTCTCAATTAAGCTAATGGGGCGGGGACAAAATCCATCTCCAGCCTACTGGATGATTTTAGGAGCTAAAAAAACCAGTCCAGATCCGCTTTGGCTCCAGCAAACCTGCTTATACAAGCTGCTGTCCTGGTATGATCAGCTTTCCACAGCAGATTGATCCGGTTGAACATGGAACAGCCGGAAAAATCCCTGGACAAGAGGGCCAATCAGCAGGGCAAATGCCAGCGTACCAACCCCTACCGGTCCTCCCATCAACCAGCCAATAACGACCACCAGCGCTTCGATTACACCCCGGGAGAGGCGAACACTCTTCCCGGTAACCCGGGAAACAGCCAACATTAAACTGTCGCGAGGACCCGCCCCGCCGTTCACACTGATATAAACCGCTGTGGCCAGCCCTGAAAGAAAAATTGCCAGCAGCATTTCTGGAATTTGTAATCCCAGATTACCCTTTAGCGATGGAATAAACAGCAAAAACAAATCAACCCAGGGACCGATAAAGAGGATATTTCCCAGAGTAGCCCAGCCTATCTTTTCCCGGAGAGCAATCGCGACAACTAAAACAATCCCACCTGTGGCGATAATCATGGTGCCTGGCGTGGTACTAGTCATATCAGCCAGGGCTACGGATAAAACCGCCCAGGGACCAGTTCCCAACTCCGCCTGGATAATCAAGGCGATGGCCAACCCATAAATTGCAAAGCCTAATTGGGCAATTAAAAAATCATGGGGAAACGTTTTCCAACGGATAGGTTTTAGCATAGGGAGCATCTTACCACGGACTGATCAAACCGGTATGAGAGGATCGCTGAAATGTTTTTTCGATCTGAAAGGCAGCGGTGATTCAGCCCGCTGTCTTTCATTCCATCGGGTACTGAAAACAGCTCTGAAACGTTCTCGCCGTGGATTCAGAGACCAGCCAACGAACTTTCTTTAAACTTTCTCTCTTCGATTGTTTAAGCTTTTTTTCCAGGAAACCTAATAACAATCCAATTGCCAGCAGGGTGTCAGGATTAGCTCCACCCTGATGGAGCTCAACTGCATGGCTTCTCAGGTTCCGAATTTGAATTGCTGTATCTTGATAAAGGCCAAAAGCATCCTGAACCCCCTTCAACCCGGTTCTCAGCCTGCTGAACTCCTCATTATCTAACACAGGTCTGATAAACTCCATCAGATAACGAAGTTTTTTTATGGCGATGCGGTAAGAATGAAATCCTTCCGCAGGTGTCTTCTTGGTAAGTTTGAGGCCTTTCTTTCTGATCTGGCTATAGCGCTTGATGATCCGTCTGCAGCCGTAC
The DNA here is from genome assembly GCA_964621895.1 of uncultured Anaerolineales bacterium. Taxonomy (GTDB): domain Bacteria; phylum Chloroflexota; class Anaerolineae; order Anaerolineales; family UBA11858; genus B10-G9. The sequence continues at coordinate 3,677 of CAZUMG010000013.1, forward strand.
TCCCGGGCTGGTTCAAAGGAAAGGGTGGTGTTATCCAGGATCCCCTTTTCCAGTACATTCAACCAACCCTCTAAAATTTCCTGCAGCCGGTCAGATTCCAAGGATTCCTTCAAGATGGACTGGGCTCTCTCCCGTTTTTCCTGCTGGAGAGTCCGGAGGGGTTTTAAGTGGCTCTGCCAGGCTTTGGGCAGCTGGCTTTTAAACCCTGAAAAATGCGACAGCCCTACATCCAGATCCCGGACTTCTCCAGTAATTTGATGAATCCATTGAAAATCAGCCTGAATTTTTGGATAGTCATTATCAGGAAACAATCCTCTGAACTCAATCAAGGCTGCCCGTATGCGCCTATTTGCAACCCGTAAATCATGCAGGTAAAGGGGATCCTTGCCTTCAATACAGCCTTCCAGCTGTGCCTGGATAGTCTGAATTTGGGTTAGGAGAACGCCTTGAGCAATTTCTGAAAGGGTTTTTTCAGCCATTAATCAACTTTTTATTCCCGTCAGCCTGCAGCTCCGCTTTACTCGCCAGCCGCCTGGAGAACATTAAATCGAGCTGCCCGCGGTCCCAGATAATTTCCATAAAATCCGGTTTCCGAGGACCAGGTCACATCAGCAAGGGCATCCAGCAAATTGCCAATGAGCAGACCTCCCTTAAATGGCTTTTTCTCCCCATCATCAACAACATATCCAAGGCGAATTTCACAGGCAAAATCCCCGCTGATAG
>CAZUMG010000013.1:4499-6562 GCA_964621895.1 uncultured Anaerolineales bacterium
AATACAGCCTGGCTGAGAGCTCGATCGAGATCACCCCCGGGAAGGACGGTAACTGTGCCGCTGCCGTTGCTGGTTTTTCCATCAGCATCAAGAGAATCGCAGAGCAAATCCACAGTATATTTTTCAGATGAAACCTGACGGACCGCTTCTGTTGAATTCTTTAACTCATACTGCTGAGAGCCATTTATTATTTCGTGGCGGATAGCCCAAGCTTTAACCTCTTTATTTGCATTTAATGCTTTTTGTAGTTTGTTTATCATTAGCCTAACCTCACTTTCATCAAGAGGTGGGGACCTCCAGAAGTGACTGGAACAATTTCCTTGGTTCCTTTACCACAGAATCCTCCATCCAGCTCAAAGTCATTTGATACAGCGCTGATACTACCGAGAACTTCCGGGACATATCCGGTCAAACCAATCGGAGCGTACATCTTATCCGTGATTTTGCCTTTTTTGATCTCAAATCCATAATGACAGGAAACCTGGATTCCCCAGCCTTTGGGGTCTTCCATGCCGGAGGATGTTTTTGGCAGGTACATCCCGTTCTCAACGCCTTTAATCATCTCATCCAGCGGAGTATCTCCTTTTCCAAAAAAGGTATTGGTCATCCTGGGATATACTTTCCGGGTGAAATCCTGCCTGCGTCCATTCGGTGAGCGAAGAATATCCAAAGCGGTTGCAGAGTAAAGGTCCGTAAGGCCGCGTTCAAAAATACCCTGCTTAACTATCTGGGTTGGTTTCGCTGCCATCCCTTCATCATCGAAGAAATAGGAACCAAAAGCGCCCGGCATACTGGGATCATCAAAAATATTCACCAGATCGGAACCTACTCGCTTGTGAATATAATTGGCTGCCTTGGCGCGTTCTTTCAAGAACATATCCGTTTCTACACCATGACCAAAAGACTCATGACAAATCACGCCAGATACGCCCGGGGCAGTCACAACGGTGTACTCACCCGGTTCTAAGCGATCCGCTTCAAGCAGCATAAGAGCATTTTTAACCACTTCATTTAATTCATCATCACTGAAAGTCAGGATTTCTAAGCCCGCCGTTCCACACTTTGAAGTCCAGTCAAAAACAACTCCTTTTTCCCCCATCACGGTAACCATGATACTCATATGGACCCGCTGAATATCTTGAGAGATATCTGCCAAACGATTTCGAAAGGCTGATTTTTCTCTGAACTCCGAAAATCGAACCCGGGCATTCACGATTCGGGAATCAACCGCTTGCACCCGGCGATTCATTTCCCGGAGGTAATCCAATTTATCCTGGGTTGAAACCTTGGAAGGGTCCTGTTCCATTTCAGTTTGATACACACCCTGGCGGGGAGGACCGGGGTCTATGGTCCCATTTTTCGAAAACTGGATTCCACCGACAAACTCTTTTGCACCCTGGAGGATTTCCTTCTTATCAAAACCCCCCAAGGCTCGTTCGTGCAGGGTATGTCCGTCAAAAACGGTTAGGATAGTCCCTTCAGTCGGGTCTCCTGGAACGACCCTTTCCTGTTTATTATCCACAAAATATTGGGTCATCTCCCGGGACAAGAGCAATACCGCTCCATAGGGAGCTTTGGATTCCAGTGTAGAAACAACCTCTCCGAGGTTGGCTTGCAGTGCTTGCATTTCTGGTTTCAGACCATTTTCCTTCATTAATTCCTCCACTTGATTCGGTGGGTGTTTGCAGAGAACTATTGGAACGCTTTTAAAAAGCCCACTCACCTCCCCGCAAGACCGGTTCCGATGTCCCGTCGACGAGGATCCCGTCTACATCCAATTCTCCCGAGCCAATCATAAAATCATCATGGGTCAAGCTGATATTCCCTCCCCGGGAAGTAAATTCTTCCGGAGATAATTTTTCACCGCCATCCAGGCTGAACCGATATGCACTTCCCAAGGCCAGGTGGCAGGAAGCGTTTTCATCCAGCAGTGTGTTATAAAACAGCAGTCCTGATTGGGAAATTGGTGAGCTGTTTGGCACCAGGGCTACTTCACCCAGACTGCTGGCCCCCTGATCAATATGAAGCAGGCTTTCAAGCATTTTTTCACCTGTTTCCGCTGA
>CAZUMG010000013.1:6662-16766 GCA_964621895.1 uncultured Anaerolineales bacterium
AGGATACCTTCCGCCTGCCAGCTTGGGAACTCTTCAAAGGAATCCCTGGGGGCATATTTAAATCGAATCAAGTTTAAATCATCATCCCGCCAAAGCACATCCACCAGGGCAGCGCCTGCCCGGTACGCGCTGGCTGCCAGCTCCCTGACAAGGGGGGCTGTTTGGATGGGCACACCCCCGTATCTCATAGCCTGCAGGATTAATCTCTGACCTGGCTGCAAATTCAGCCCAACTTTTATGGCCAGATCAGCATATTTTTGTAGATTGGATTGAAATTGTTTATCCATAGTAAATCTCTCCAGATGGGATTCTCCGCCAATCGGGGAAAAAGGATTGTTTTTATCTCTGCAGCTTACTTCAGCCTAGGTTGGATTTTACCATCCTGGATATAAAATACTTGCTCAAAAATCGAGGCAGGATAATTTACCCATAGGAAACCTGATTAATTCCACCACACTGGAGAACTGTTTTTAATGCTGGATGAAATTCAGCTGGCTTTTTCGATAATCCCTAAAAACTGATCCGGTGAAAGGCTCGCTCCCCCAACCAAAGCACCATCTATCTCTATCTGACTAAAAAATCCCCCAGAGTTGTCAGGTGTAACCGATCCACCGTAAAGAACCCGGATTGATTGGGCAAACTTTTCCCCCCATAAACCAGCCAGGGTAGGTCTGATCACCTGGCCAATCAAATCGGATATCTCATCGGGGGAAGCTGAGAGTCCGCTGCCGATCGCCCAGACAGGTTCGTAGGCAATCACCATCTGAGCCGGGTCATCCAGATGAATACCGCTACACCCTTCCCGCAGCTGCCGACGGATCACATCTGCCGCCTGTCCGCTGTCCCGCTCCTGGAGCTGTTCTCCAACACAGAGCAGCGGAATCAATCCAGCTAGGAGAGCTTTTTTTAATTTTTGACTGATTAAATAATCAGTTTCCCCATAATAAGCCCTCCGTTCGCTGTGGCCCACAATCACATAGCTGCAGAATTCGGCCACCATTGCGGCGGAAACTTCTCCGGTGTACGCTCCCGAGTCTTGTTCGGAAATATTCTGGGCACCCAGCTGGATCGGAGAACTGACCAGTAATTTATGCAGCTGGGATAATGAAGTAAAAGGGGGACAGATTAACACCTCGACACCTACTAGGTCTCGGGTCCTCTGCATCAGAAGACGCACCAGCTGGATCGCTTCCCGCTCGGTTTTATTCATTTTCCAATTTCCTGCAATCAAGGGTATCCGCATGATTTACCTTTCACTCCCAATCATCGATCTGCAGGGAATCCACGATACCGACAATCACGGAAATGACACATCCGTCTGGATTATCAAGGATCTGACGCGCTCCGTTGCCCTCCCGATTCACCAGGACGGTATCCCCAACGCCTGCCTGGGAATTGTCCAGAGCCACAAAATCCCCTTCGGGTGGATCCCCCGGCAGGGTTAATGGCTGGACAACCAGCAAACGGCGATTTTTATAATGCGGGTGACTGATTGTTGTCACCACGGTTCCGGTCACTTTGCCTAGTATCATTTCAGGTGTATTTTACAAATCCTTTTTTTAAAGTAACGTCAAACTGGTCATCCGGATAAACAACCAGCTCATCCACAATGCCAATCAAAGCCAAATCAACCGGCACAAAGGTATGTATATCCATAGCAAGGGCTGCTTCCCGCGAGCGGACCATAACACACAAGTCCCCGGGACCTGCCTGCACAACATCCACAGCAACCTGCAAAGGACCGGTAGGTTCAAGATGTTTATCTAACGGCTCAACAACCAGCAGTTTCATGCCGGTCAGATCAGGATATTTCAGAGAGGCGACAGCGGTTCCCCGCACACGGCCAAACAGCATCTCAGCTACCTCCTACACTTTTCAGCACCCTTTGAATGATGGTCCTCAATAAGCTGGGATCAACTTTATCACCGATCTGTTTCTGAACCGCGCTGAACACCCGGTCTTCCAGGGCAGTTCTGGTTGGAGGGGGCTCTGATACCCCGGGCAGAGCTGGCGCCGCACTCGGAGAGGTCTTATCTGTGATATAGGGCCGGATAGGTGCGCTGGAAGGTTGATCAAACTCCCGTAACAGCTCCACCCCTAATTTTAGGGCTCGTTCCCTGCCAAGATCTGTAACCACCACATCGTCGTTAACGACCAGGGTAGCCACCCCACTGCGGTAAAGATCCTCAACATCCCGTTCAGTATAAAAGATTTTGGGCATAGGAAAACTCCTAGAGGTTGGATTTATTTTACGGTGATACCTTCCACATTTTCCATCGCCTGAATGGCTGCGTCCCGGGCTGTTACCATTTCAGCCTCAGAACCAGACATCCACATACGCCCAAATCGTCCGACGGATGCAATGTGAATAATCTTCACGTTGGTTTTCTTCTCAGCTTCGTTTGCAGCCAGCATGATGTAGGCTGCAGGTGCCACTTCCAGCACGAAAAGGGTCTCTCCAGCTACCAGCATGGAACCCCGGCGCCAGCGGTTCAACAACTGAGCCTGATAAGGGTCAACCCGGGTAATTAAGTTGGAGGAGTAAACCATTGGCTTGAGGCGGTCTTCTTTTACCAGACCCAACCGGTCTAAAACGATCCGCCCCGATTCAAGCACAGCTGCCTGGTTCATGGAGTGGACTTCAAACATGCCAAATTCCCGCTCCACAACCTGGGCGCCGGGCTTGGCTTCGGTTGCCTTAACAGCAATATCTACTGTTCGGAAAACCTCATTACCAGGAGACATTTCCACATACAGGGAAGCCATGCCCTCAATGGGCAGGTCACCCTGGGTAATTGTGCCAACAAAAGCTGCTACTTCGGACTGCATCCGGTCCAGGTAACAATATACACGTAAGATAAAATCACTTTTTGCCATAAGATCTCCTTAGGGGAGCTGCTTCCAGATTGTCCAAAAGGGTTTTATCTGAAAGAGTCCTGGGGGTTATTGTGCATTGCCATTCCTATCGGGGTCACCAGGGCAGGAAAATCAGGAACCCAGGTTGGTATCCCGGTATAGTCCTGAATAACCTCTGCCGCTCGGTAAAAGGCGCTGGTTCCGCCGACCAGGGTAATCGCGGGGACATGAAACCCTTTGATGTGCCGGGCAACGATACTGGCTACTTTTTCCAGGACGGGTTTAACCACCGGGAACAGTTCTGGCTGAGCATCGAGGTTGATTTTGCGGCGTTCCGCATCCTCAAAGGATATATCGTAAGCTCCGGCAATCACCAGGGAAAAGTGAGTTCCACCGGTAGCTTCATCGGCGGTGTATACCACCTGGCCGTTTTCAACCACAGCGATCCCGGTTGTGCCGCCTCCTACATCCACAATTACCCCGTTATCCAGCTTTACCAGGGCATTGGCCGCAGTGGGCTCATCCACCAGGCAGGTGCAGATCATTCCAGCGGCCTCAACCACATGGGCTGTTGCCTGGACTTCTACTCCGGGCACTCCCGGAGGATATCCGCTGGCTGCATGGGTAAGTTCCCTGCCGATGCGTTTTTCAATCTGGCCTTTCATGTGTTTCACCAGATCAACAGCGCCGACAAAGTCCACTACCAGGCCATCCCGGGCAACCTGGGCAAACCGGTATTCCCCTGCCAGGGGCTGGTCATTCTCATCCAGCACGGCCACTGTCAGGTAGGCTGTTCCCAGGTCAACGCCGACTTTCAGGTTCCCTCCCGGCACTTGATTAAAAGGTGCAGGTTCCGGGTCATCCATCCAGTGAAAAAGCTGCGCTGCGCGGTTTAGAATCTCACGAAGTTCAGGTGATTGCAAGGCAACCCCTTTTACTTCTTAGCTTCTGAACGGCCGCCAAAGCTACCCTTGGAACCCTGCGGCAGCACCATTTCCACATTCTCATGCGGACGTGGGATCACATGGATGGATACCAATTCCCCAACGCGTTTTGCGGCTGCACCACCGGCATCGGTGGCCGCCTTGACTGCACCTACGTCGCCCCGAACCATAACGGTCACAAATCCGCCGCCAACATATTCAGAACCAATCAGAACCACGTTGGCTGCCTTGACCATGGCATCAGCGGCTTCCACTGCGCCAACCAAGCCGCGGGTTTCCACCATACCGAGGGCAATAAATGAAGGATCTTGTTGTGCCATTTTTTACTCCTTATACTAAGTGACTAAAAAGATTTATTTTCCTAATTAAGGGATTATTTCGTTTGTAATATTTCCTGTACCGCTTCCCGAACCAAGTTTTCAAGGGCATCATAATCAGGTGCCTGGATGCTGCCGGAAGGGACCCGTCCCGGTCGAAGCGCTTCAGCTGGAGGCAGACTGGTTTCAAAAGCCAAGCGTTTAATGTTAAAAAGGTGGTGAACTTCAATGTTGTCCCCGGTGATTGCACCTCCAACCCCGCCGGATCCCAAAGTCAGCGAGGGGGTAATCCCGGTAGTCAAACCAATCATACCCAGCGTTCCCATGGTGTTGACACCGATGCGGAAGACCGGCTTTTCCAAGCCAAAAGCATAAATGATCTCTTCATTAGTGGCATGAATGATGAGGCTATGCCCCCGACCGCCGAAATCAATCAGTTCCAGGCAGCGGTCGCAGCCAGCCTCCCAACCATCCGCGATATAAAAGCCTAGCACTGGAGTAAGTTTTTCGCGGGAAAGGGGTTCATCTTTGCCAACCCGCTGCAGATCCGCCACCAGGATGCGGGCGCTTTCAGGAACATGGAATCCCGCTTTGGCAGCCAGGTACTGGGGAGACTTACCGACTGAGGTGGCATCAATCGTGCCGTTGGGATAAAAAAGGATTGGACGCAGTTTTTCAGCTTCATCCAGGGAACACCAGTAGGCACCCTCGGCCTGCATCAGCTCTTTAAGCCGGGCGGCGATGGAACGGTCGGCGACCACCGACTGCTCAGAGGCACAGATCAGGGAAAAATCAAACGCCTTGCTGGCCACAATATAACGGGCAGCTTTTTCAAGGTCAGCGGATCTATCTACATATACGGGTACATTGCCGGGGCCAACTCCGTAGGCTGGTTTGCCTTTCGAATGGGCTGCTTTTACCATGGCGCCCCCGCCAGTAGCCAGGATTAAAGCCGTGTACTTGTGAGAAAGCAGTTCATCCGTCCCGGGGAGGCTGATCTCAGACATGCAGTGGATCAAGCCCTCCGGCGCACCGTCAGCCACAGCGGCATTATTCATCACCCGGGCAGTTTCTACACAGCAGTTAACCGCGGAGGGATGGGGTGCAATTACTATGGCATTGCGGGCTTTTACAGCCATGAGCACTTTGTTCATAACAGTTGAGGTAGGGTTTGTGCTGGGAGTCAGGGCAGCAATCACACCCATCGGCCAGGCGATCTGGTAGAGTTTCTTTTGGTCATCCCGCTTCACGATGCCAACAGTTTTAACATCCTTGATCGATTCCCAGACTGCTTTAGAGGCAAACTGGTTTTTTATCTTCTTATGCTCTGGGACACCAAATCCGGTCTCTTCAGCTGCCATCCGTCCTAAACGTTCAGCTGCTCCGTAAGCTGCCTCTGCCATCGCCTCACATACCCGGTCAACCTCAGCCTGGGTTGCGTGTCCCCAAATTTTTTGAGCTTCCCGGGCACTGAGCACCATTTGACGGGCCTGCTGGATTGAGCGTAAGTCTTGATCAAATTCTGGCATAGTTATTTCTCTTTTTTGTATCTGACCCTTACCTGGTTTATTCCTTCTGGTAAGTCACTTCGCCTTGCACGGTGAGGTGATCGATTACTGCCATAATCACCGCATCCACTGGACGGTTCTTGGTTATCTCGGTTTGCCTGCCGCTGGACCCGTGGGCTGTTAGCACCAGATCACCAATCCCGGCATCCAGAGTATCCACAGCCACATAGGGTTTGCCGATGGTCTTGCCATCCACATCTGTCTGGCGGAGAATCAAAAGTTTTCTGCCTTCCAGGGTAGGTTCTTTAATAGTTGCTACGGTGGTTCCGATTACTTTTGCAATCAGCATGCGTGTCTCCTGAACTTCATTTTCTGAAGGTAATTACGCCATCCACTTCCAGGTGGTCAAGCACAGCCATAATCACAGCATCAACCGGAGTTTCCTTGGTTACGGGCGTTTGACGGGCAGCGGAGCCATGGCAGGTTAACACTAAATCTCCTTCCCCTGCATCAACCAGGTCTATCGCTACATAGGACAGCCCCAGTGCTTCCAGGCCGGTTGGATCGGTCTCCCGGCAGATCAACAGCTTGGTGTTGCTGACCCGGGGACTTTTAATGGTTGAGATGGTGCTGCCAATTACACGGGCAATCTTCATGAGATTTTCCTGCTAGTAAGCAGCCTCTTTTTTATCTGGAGCTGCCTTTTTTTCCTGATCATGGGAAGCTTGCTGGCCCTGGACTATTTTCACTCCAGCGCTGGCTCCTAATCGGGTGGCTCCAGCTTTAACCAAATTCTGGGCATCTTCAAAATCATGGACGCCGCCGGAGGCTTTCACTCCCATCTTGGGGCCAACTACCCGGCGCATCAAATGGATATCTTCTACTGTGGCTCCTCCCCCGGAAAAACCAGTTGAAGTTTTCACAAAATCCGCTCCGGCTTCTTTAGCGAGCAAACAGGCAGTTACTTTTTCCTCATTGTTCAATAAGGAGGTTTCAATAATGACCTTAACAATCGCTCCAGCTTGATGACCAACCAGTACGACCTCATGAATATCCCGGGCAACCAGGGTCAGGTCCCCTGCTTTGAGCGCACCGATGTTTAGCACCATATCAATCTCTGTGGCACCATCTTTCAAAGCTGTCTGGGCTTCAAAGGCTTTTACTTCAGGAGCAGATGCTCCTAACGGGAATCCAATCACCGTGCAAACTTTTACCGGGGTTCCCTGGAGCAGTTCTGCGCACAGTTTTACATGGGTAGGATTAATGCAAACCGAAGCGAATCCATATTTCCTGGCTTCAAAACACAGCTGGGCTATTTGATCCGCGGTTGCGTCTGGTTTTAATAAGGTATGGTCAATCATCCCGGCAATATCCGGATCCTCGGGAATGCTGCCCAGCTGGGAGGTCAACCGGGACGCTCCCGCGCTGACCACTTCCCCGACCCGGTTAAAGCAGGTATCGATACAAATACCATCGGCGCATTCCGAAGAGCAGTAATCCCCGCTTGGTTGATTAGCCCGGTATTCCTTTTCATTCATGGCGATGAGCACTTCACGGGCAATGACTTCTACCAGATGTTTAACTTCCTGTTGTGTTGTTTCCATATTATCTCTCGATTTCCATAATCTTATCAACCCGGAGAGCATGGCGCCCTCCCCCAAATTCAGTTTCCAAAAAAGTGCTGACAATCTGTTTAGCCAGGCTGGGGCCAATCAAACCAGCCCCCAGAGTAAGCATGTTGGCATTATTATGTTCCCGGCTGTTATGGGCTGTGGCATAGTCGTAACACATGGCAGCCCGGATACCGGGGACTTTGTTGGCTGCCATACAGCTGCCAATCCCGGCGCCGTCAATCATTATGCCTCGCCAGGCGCTGCCGCTGGTAACCTGCTCAGCAACTGCCCTGGCAAAATCCGGGTAATCTACTGATTCGGTGCTGTTTGTCCCGCAGTCAATCACCCGGTAACCGCCTTCTTCTAAGAACCGTTTCAGGGATTCTTTCAGGGCAAAGCCTCCATGATCAGCGCCAAGAGCTACCGTTTTTGCTGAAGGATTAGGAGAAGTGTTCTCTTTAGCTGGAAGCGGGGTCGCAGGAGCTGGTATTCTGGATGGCATCTCACGCATTAAACTGGAAACCACTTCTTCCACTATTTTTTTCAGATCTGCATCAGTGATGTTGTCCATAAAATTTCACTCTCTGGTTGAATCAATCGGGAAGCGCTGAAAAATTGAACTGGGCGAAGAAGCCGAGGCTTTCAGGTTGGTGTAAAAACGGAAGCGGTCCGCTCTGAATTCAGATTCCACATATTCGATGACCCGCCCTTCAGCTGTACGGGTTTCCCGGCGAATTACCAGCACCGGGGCGGGATGTTCCAGGGCCATCAGTTCAGCGACCTGGGGGGTGGCAATTTCTGCGCCAATTTCCTGCTCAGCATGATCAGGTTTCATATTATATAAAGCAGCTAATACATCATAGAGAGATTCCCTGGAAAAATCGTGCTCCAGAATCCCAAGACAAAAAGCATGCGGCAAATAAGCCCGTTCAATGGCAGCAGGTTTTCCATCCACCAGGCGCAACCGGTTCAGGAAAACCACCTCGGCACCTAACTGAACCCGCAAAACCCGGGCTAAAAGGGGATCAGCTGGTATCAATTTGGCTTCAATCACCCGGCTGCTAACTACTTTCCCGCGCTGGGCCATCTCCTGGGAAAAACCGTACAGAAATTCAACCGTTTTCGGAAAATGGGTTTCGGTTACAAAGGTTCCAACTCCCTGGACAGATTCCAGGTATCCCTGGGCAGCCAAATCGCTTAAAGCATGCCGAATGGTATTCCTTCCTACCTTGTGCTCTTTACTCAGGGCATACTCCGAAGGCAAGCGCGCCCCTGGCTGAAGCTCACCCGCCTGGATCTGGCCGAGAATGGATGCTGCAATTTGCTGATAGAGAGCTTTAGTCATGATCCTGATCCTGTCCCTCCAGAGAAGAATAAGTCTTCATGCCAACATGTTCCTACTTGTACCTACATGTTCTATCTGGAGTATACAAGATCTTGAGGTCCCTGTCAAGCGGCAATAACCCCCTGCAGGTAGCGTTTATACTATGCTATCCCCCACCAGGAGCGGTTTTTTAATTTTTTTATATAGAAAGGTGAATATCAAGATGATTTACTGAGATCTATAACCGATAAGTGACCCAATTCCAGAGGGCTTAGATAAACTGCTCCCTGCGCCGTCATCAATCAACTCTACCAATTGATCATTCCGGGACGGCAGCGGCCGGGCGGCAGCAACGCCTCCCCGATGAAGATAATTAATCCAATCTAATTCCCCCTGGATTAAATCCGGGCTGCGGCGGATGGCGTGGGAAATCCGCAGAATCCCGCTGTCAGCCTGGGTATCAAAGGCATAAATGAAGCTTTCAAAACCGTCCAGCGCCTTAACTCTATTTACGGGAATCTGGTAGGCTTGCAGGGCCTGTTCGAGGATCCTGTCGTTAAATCGATCTTTGATGTTTTTTTCCATAGATATTAACCAAGACAAAAAATCCTGCAGCTCAGGAAGACAATCTTTGAGGCTGGACGGCTCTTAGAGAAATGATCGCTGCGGGAATTAATATTCCAATAAATATCCCCAAGGAAATCTGATAGGAACCGGTTTGATCATAGATCACCCCGGTGATAAAAGGACCCAGGCTGCTGGCAGCTACCTGGGCAGTTAACACGCCTCCCCGCAAAGTTCCCAGATGTTTTCTGCCAAAGTAACGGGCTAATAAGGTACCGCCGACCAGGTTAATCAACCCGGTGGAGATGCCGATTAGAACGGCGTAGCTGTGGGCAATCCAGGGAGAAGAGGCAACCGAAAGGACAGCCAGACCGCCAGCCAGGAATGCCATGCTGGCAAAAAGCAAAACCTGCAGCTGCCCACGGTCAGCCAATTGACCCAGAAGGAGTTGGGTTAGCAAAGATGCTGCCGCAAAGGTCGTATAGGTCGCTGCAGCTACATTCTCGGGGATACCCAGTGACTTAAATATAGGCAGCAAATTAAAAAAGACCGCCGTGATTACCATCGCCCAGAGAGCCGTGTTCACCAGGGTGATCCAATAAGCCGCAGTACGGCGGGCTTCTTTTACTTCAAAAAATTCTTTCCCAAAGGTTTCGATCGCTTTCAGCCTGCTTCCCTGAAGAGCTCCCCCATCAATTTGCTGACCCACGTCCCCGGGTTTATTTTTTAAAAGCAAGAAAACCAGGGGCAGCATGATCACCCAGACCGCAAAACCCAGCTGAGTATAAGCCATCCGCCAGCCGCTGCGGTTAATCAGAAAGAGGAAAATAGGCGGAATAAAGGCCATGGTGATAGAAAATCCACTGCTGACAATCCCGGTGACTGAGCCTAATTTCTCCCGAAACCACATCGCCGGAATATTACCGGCCAGCAGGGAAAGTCCACCCTGTCCCAACAAACGCAGCAGGAAAAAACCCA
>CAZUMG010000013.1:16866-23021 GCA_964621895.1 uncultured Anaerolineales bacterium
CCGGCCAGCAGGGAAAGTCCACCCTGTCCCAACAAACGCAGCAGGAAAAAACCCACCAGCAAAGTCAGTATGGAATTGACCTGGGAGAAAAAAATACAGGCTCCCCCAAGCAGCACAACTACCCCAAGCATGGTTCTCCGGATGCCAAAACGATCCATCAGCGATCCAATATACGGTTGCGGAAGCGCTGCCAGTAGCGTGCCGGCCATATAGGTACCCGTCAGGGCAGAAAGACTGATCTCCAGAGTCTGCTGCAGGGAAGGGTTAAAAACTGAGAGACCGTAGGTTTGCCCCACCCCTGTGACTGTCTGGGCGATAATAGCCAGGGGTACCATCATCCAACCGTAATAGAACGGCAGTCTGGATGGAAGGCCTTTGAAGGGTGATTTGTCGGTGTTATTTTCCATTAGCTACCTTGCAAACGATTATCAAACGCGGTTATTAGAGGATCTTGAGGGTCTGCAGACTATCTCTCAGCTGTTCAGGCGAGGAAAAATGAACGGTCTCAAAACCGATCTGCTGGGCTGTCTGGATATTTTCCTCCCGGTCATCAATGAAGAGGCACTCCCGGGGATCCCGATTTAATTCAGCTAAAAGGATATGGAAAATTTCAGGATCAGGTTTGGAGAATCCAACCCGGCCGGAAATCACCAGGGGGTCAAACCAACCCAGAAACTCATATTTTCTGGCGGCGATTGGAAAGGTCTCCGAGGACCAGTTGCTGAGAGCAGCCAGGGGATACCCGGCAGCCTTGAGTTCCTCCAGGATTTTCACTGACCCGGGGAAGGGACCAGAAATCATTTCCTCCCAGCGCAGGTGATAGGCCCGGATTTGATCGGCGTATTCCGGATGAAAAGGGATCAATTCTTCCACCGCATCAGCAAAGGATTTTTCCAGGTCAGTTAAGCCATTCCATTCCAGCGTACAAATTTCGCGCAGGAAATAATCCATCTCAAGCTGGTCTGAGAAGATCTTTCGGTATAAATGCCGGGGATTCCAATCCAAAAGCACGCCACCCAGGTCAAATATAATAGTTTTTTTCATGGTAGCTTTCTGCTCCAACAATATTTTTATACTCCCTGGTCGGGAGATACCCACAGCATTATAACAAGAAATACTTTAATACCTCTTCAATAAGTTCGGGGGCATTTAACGCGAAGCAGCAAGCTCGGGAAGGATTTTCGTTTTACCCCAGCAATTGAGATACACAAAATCTGGACCTTATGGTCCGTACGAAAAAGTCACAGAAATATACCTGATCAAATAAATGCAGAGCTTAACTGCTTACCAAAATTCCCCCGGCAGGAATGTAAATCCCGTTGGTTACCAAAGGCATATGAAGAATACTACTAGTTAGTTTATCTTGCTTGGAAATAATTGGCAAGAAAAAGTTTTGATATCAATATTTACTTGGACAAAGGTCATTCCAGTCAGGTTAGATTTACCACCAAATATCTACGCTTACAGGCAATCCATATATCATGGAATAATCGGTTCGTATCCCAGTTTCCGCAAGGCTCGGGCGATAACCTCAGCCCCTAGCTCGTTGGAGGTGTTCGCCGTCTTTGGTGTAGCCCAGATCGTTGGGATCTTGATCCCACTCCGGTCCGTTCCAGGCTTCTGATACCAGGGCTACCGGGATGTTATATTTTTGAGCTCCTTGGCGGATGGCATCATTATATAAACCCCAACACTGTTTGCATTCCTGGTAAACACCCTGGTCCCTCAATTGATTGATGATGGGATTATAGGCATCAAAAGCCCGCAGGATGGTAGGCTGACCTGACCGCAGATCAAAGATCAGCTGGTAGATGCTTTCCAGGTCGGAGACATAGACCGAGAATTCCTCCGGACTGCAGCTGTTGACATATTTTAAGCCGGGAGCAAGGCAATTAGAATCACCCGGATTACTCTCATTGATGGATTCATTCGGATTTCCATAAAATACAATCACCTCCGCCTTCCGGAGCTGATCTGCCAAGGTTTTCAGCTTCATGTTGGAAGTGGGTTTGCCTTGAAGCGCGTTTAACACAGCGCCGGCTGGCAGCGAGCCTATCCAGTTATCGGAGAGATTTACTTTTTTACCGGTATCCTCTTCAATCATGCGGGCGTAGATCTGGGTCGCACCCGAGCCGCTTGAATCCGAGATCCAGACCAGATCCCATTCATCCAGATCATCGAGGGGAATGATCTGAGCTGTTGGTTGGGATTTGGGGACCGGTTCCAGCCCGGGACTGCAGGCAGTGAGATAAAAACCAACTGCCAGAAAAAGAACCAGGATGATATAAAATTTATTGTCATTTCTAATCATATGCTCTCCTTGGATCCAGATAATTAATTTTTGTTTGTATTTATATTTGTGAGCCAACAATTCTTACCCGAAGAAAACTGCTCATCATTTATCTATCAATAAACTTACCGAGAGGAGATCCCCCGGAGTGCTAACCGGGGCGATCTCTCTCTAAGTGGTTTATTTTGCCCAGCCGCAGGCTACCAAAGAATCCGCCTGATAAAAAGTCTTTTGACCCTGGATCTTGCCCTCCCGGTCTGGGGTCAGAATCAATACGGCTTGAATCTGGCAGGGTTGGCCCTGGTCATTTGCTGTGTTAATGTTAAAAACGCCGCCCTTGGAAGCTAAAACCTCGTTTTCAGCATCGGCAAAATCATCTTCTGCAAATGGATAGACCAATTCCCAGCTTGTTTCCGGGTGAGCAATCAAGAGACCTTTTGCATAAGGAAGGATTTTGTTCGATCCGGAGGCAGTCACTTTAAAAAGGGTATCCTCCACAACAGCATCCTGGGAATACAGGTCTTTGATTATATCCAAGTCGCCTTGCGACCAGGCTGAAGCAAAGTTCTGCAAGAACTCTACATCAATGCGGTCACTGTCAAAATGATGATCATAAAACAGCCGCCAAAAGGAGATCTTTCCATCCCGGGTTTCTAAAAGGTCAAATTCAATGCCCGGGTCATCCTCTTGCCAACCTGATGTGTCCCAAAACATCCAGGTCCCGAGACATTCCTCCCTGGAGATATAGGTTTGGCCGGCCTTCATCTGCCAATGGTGGTTAGCCCGGAACATCATTTGTGCCATCATAAGTACTTGATCGATCCCCACATAGCGGGGTTTGCCGTCAAAATGGACGATGTCCTCGGTATATACTGAGCTCAGTTTTTCAGGGTCCTGTGAGATCCAGGCATCGATCTGGTCTTGATAGATTTCCGCGCAGTTTTCCCCCAAAGACAGAACTTGATCAGCCGCTGGGGGAGTGATCGCGTTTGGGCTGCAGGAGGTCAGGACCGACCCGGCTGCCAGCAGGAAAACAAAGATGATTCTAAAGGAAGGATGTTGATGGCTCATGTTTTCTCCTTAATTATTGATTCAATATTCACAAGATCGGCAGTCAATCAAATTTATAGAGGTTGGTTTGGTTTTCCGAGTAGATTTTTTCCTCCTGTTTTATTTACAGGTAATCCAGGCTAAACGTACCAATCAGACAAGCCAGTACAGCTTCACAGAAAAACCCCTCCTTAGCGATTACTCTGCTGGAAAAGGACCCCAGACCAATCCTGGCTGCTGGTTAACATAATTCGGGGAGTAGTAATATTCCAGTTCTGTTCTGCCCTGCAGCTGGTAGCCAAAAAACGCCACTGCAAAATGGGTCATACACGTGGTCATTTCCGGGTTGAATATCATCATGTGATTTTGATTCAGGAAGGTAATCAGGGACTTATCTGATACGCCCAGGCTCTCATAAATAAGCTGATCTTCCGGGTTGAGTTCGTCGTTCTCGGAAGCGATCATCAGGACCGCCCGATCGGCAGCTGCCAATCCACGGTCCCCGAACAAGCGCAGGCCCTCTGTCGCCATCGGCATCACAGCAAGAATACCCGGATCCGTCATGGGCTGCCAGAGACCATCCTCACTCTCAGTCAGCCCGGGGCCGGCATTTTCAGTGAAGGCATCCCAGGTATCGGCCAATTCGCATTGGTAGGGTCTCGTCCAGGCCAATAGAGCTGGCTCATCTGCTGGCGGAGCGCTGCAATCAGAAAGGAAATACTCCGGATCTACCCGCGCCCCGCTCAGAGCTAGCGCATTGTAACCATCAAAGGAATAGCCCATCGCGCCGACACGCTTGAAATCGATCAGCTTTTCGAGACCTTCAGGTGGATTATCCCGGACTTGATCGAGAGCGAACAGAATATCCAGGGGCTGGTCGACCAGATTCTGGTCCCAGGGCAGGTAGGCATCGATGCGGTTGACCCCTGCCACCACAAATCCGTAGGAAGCCAGGGTTTTTGCGAAAATGAATCCTGTTTTTGAGGAACTCAGGATCAGTGGGTAGGGAGCGCCCATAAGATCAGCGGGGGCATCCTTAAATGGACCCGTTTTGGAGAAATCCTGAGGTTCTGCAGCCGGATACCAGATAGTAAGATTCACCTCACGGTCATTTCGGCTGGCATCAGTAAATGAAATCATATTCTGGATGCCAACAGAGTAGGGTCCGGGCTCTGAGAGGGGAAAGAGTATATCCCGGTTTATAACAAGTGGGGGTAAAGATTGAGTCTCAGCTGCTCCACAGGCAGTGGTCAGGGGAAAAATCAACAAAATCATCAGGGCTGTGCTCAGCAAGCTGTGTTTGGTCATATTTTCTCCTATTTAAGCTGTGAGTCTATTGACATCCACAGCTCTGGCGCACAACCAGTTCCGTGGGCAGGATGATCTGTTTTTGGGAGGGTATCTTCCCGGCTAATAACTCTTCCAGCATGGAAAAAGCCCGGGACCCCATTTCTGATGCTGGCATGGATACGGTCGTTAAACCAGGATTGACCAACGAGGCGGCCTCGATGTCATTTGATCCCGCCAGGGAGATGTCACCCGGGATCGATAAATCCCGAGCCTGGATGCCTTTCATGGCCCCCAGCGCCAGGGTATCAGACGCTGCCAAAATAGCCTGCGGCGGCTGGACCAGATCCAACAGCTCCCCCGCCGCTTGTTGGCCGTAATGCTCCTTAAAACCCGGTACTGTTCTTACCAAATCGGCTCGAGCTTTAAGACCATGTTCAGCCAGAGCCCTAACATATCCCTGGTAATAAGGAGTTACATTTGACCATTCCAGGGGTGGCGTGATTATCGCCAGGCGGCGGCAGCCGTGCGATAAAAGATGCCCGGCAGCTTGGTAGCCGGCGTTTTCCAGGTCCAACAGCACCTGGTAGCCGGGCATGTCCGGCATATCTACCGAAACTATGGGAGGATATTTTTTCAGTAGAGCCGGTTTTTCTAACAGGGATGGCAGAGCCAGGCTGGTGATGATGAAGCCGTCTACCTGGCGGGCTAAAAGCTGGTTGAAATAGGTTTCCACCAAAAAGGGATTGTCAAAGGTGTAGCAGAAAATCGGGAAGTAGTGCTGATCCCGGGCAGCAGTCTGGATGCTCTGGATAAAAGGGGAATAAAATGATACTGGATTGGGCAGGATCACCCCGATCAAATGACTGACCCGGTCAGTACTTACCGCAGCCAAAGCTTCCGGGTTATAGGACAGCACCTCGGTGCCCCTCCTTGTGTGGATGGATACCAGGCTGTCCGCTTCCAGGCGCTGGTAAGCCTGGCGCACTGTATGCATGTGGATTCCGAGAACATCCGCCATTTCCCGGATGGGGGGCAATTTTTCACCAGCCGAGATTTCGCCGCTGGCGATCAGCCAGGTGATCTGCTGGGAGAGCTGGGCAATCAGCGAGACATCTGAATCCTGATTGAGGGAGAGGCTGGAAAAAAGTTTTGGGTCCATAGAGGAGCTGTATTGTTATATACTTATATAACAATTATATAGATATAATTTGGCTTGTCAAGATTTTTCTGAGAGAAAATTATTTCCAGAGGATCTAAAGACACCTGCAGCTGTCTGACCGGGGGGACTGACCATAAACCCCTCAAGGGATGAACAATGGGATAGCTTGCCAAAGCCAAAGAATAAGGAATAATATAGGTATGCCCAGTCGTGCCTTGAAGGTACTCTCGGTCAGTGACCGGATCGACACCCAGCTTCTCGAAAAAGACACCTTTGAAGAGTTCAAGGATGTCGACCTGATCCTGTCCTGCGGCGATTTGCCTTACTACCACATCGAAAAATTATTCCGCCTCTACGAGGTTCCTG
>CAZUMG010000014.1:0-1662 GCA_964621895.1 uncultured Anaerolineales bacterium
ATATGCTTGCTCGGGTGTATAGCCGAAGTGCCCATCTAAACTCGTGCTAATCAAAACTGGGTCACCAAGAGGCAGGTTGATAACCATTACAAATACAGCAATCAATAATAGGACCAACCAATCTTTTGCCCATTCCTGGATATGTTCCGAAATATCTTGCAGCATCTATTTCTCACCTTGAAAATCGTTATATCATTCCTGTCTGGAGATCAGATCTATTTATTCCAATTAAGCCACCTGATCATCTTTATTACCGGTGGGACAAATTAGCAAGGCTTCCTTATCGTCATGGCATGAAACCAGGCATAGGGGATCAGTTTCATCGGTTTACAGTTCCGTCCGGTGCAGGTGGAGTTGGGTTGTTTATCTTGGATAGAACGAGGGGATACTTTTTCGATCTACAGCGGGTCTCTCCCCGGATGATTTTATTGGGTCTCCTTCCAGATCGGATCCCGTAGGATCAGCAGGACCACAATACCGCCTAGCAGCAGTCCCGGCAGGCCAATGCCAAAGGAATAAAGCACACTGGTAGGTGTGACAACTGCCATTACAAAGAAACTCAAGGTCTGGTTGTTGAGCCCGTGCAAATAAGCTGCTGTCCAGATACCTTTTGATTTAAAAACGGCATAACCCAGGAAATAAGCCAGGATGATGCAAAAAACCACCATGAACAGCGAGCCAAGGATAGGCTGGCTGGGATAGTTGTAGCCCATCCAGATGATCGGCCAGTGCCAGATGCCCCAGATGATACCCAGTAGAAACACCCCGCGAACCCGTCCAAGTTTGGTCAATTCGGTTTGCAGGAAACCGCGCCAGCCGAATTCCTCGCCAAAAGCGATGATCAACCCGAGAAATGGGCCGATGACCACGGTGTTCACAGCGATCGAAAGCATCAGCAAGGCTGGAGACAAGTTGGTGGTTGCCACCTGCGGAAAAGCTGTTTTCAAGTCGACCAGGGTTCCCATCTTGAAGATATAATTGAGCCAGGTTTGGAAGGCGAAGAAAACCACCAATCCCAACCCGTATCCTAACCAGATAAGCGGTTTGCCTCCGGCTAGGCCTGCATTGACAAATGTATCCTTACCTCCCTTAAGGCGCAGGATGACCAGCAGAATCAGCCCGAGAACATTTGGTACCAGCAGCAGCGAAGCGAGTGTTGGACCCAAATCAGGTTGGATCAGGGTGACGATGGATCCAATCAGGTATAGGCCCGTTAGCAGGAAGTAATAATAAACGAACCAGCGCGAAGCTCCAGAGTTGCTGCGGTAAAAAATGGGACTATCTTTAAAGAAAAAGGCTCCCAGCAGCATGGCAGAGAAGGCAGGTAACAACATCTGGAACTGCAGAAGCAGTGCGGTGCCGGGATTGGCCAGACCGCCGGACAAATAAAGCGCCAGGTCCACCAGCCAGGCCAGGCCGAAAGCCAGGCTGATGAACCAGGCCACATGCTTCCAGTTAACAGCTGGTGTCTCGATTGTTGCGGGTTGGGGGGTATTTGTATTCATGGTCTCACCTTTCGGAATAACTCTTGGTTAATTTCGCTCCAGGAAATATCGGGTATAAGCTTTGGGATCTATAGGCCTGCCAGGTTAACAATCGCATTCAGGGCTTGCAGGTCAGATTGAATGAAAATTAGATTCGACCCGTCGATAATAGTCAGTG
>CAZUMG010000014.1:1762-4746 GCA_964621895.1 uncultured Anaerolineales bacterium
CGGAAGTCATCCTTTTCGATATATAACTCTCGAGTGAAGGGAACTTCCCGGACACCCTGGGAGGCATCGTCGGGGTGGTTGGGAAATTCCAGGTACTCCACCTGTCCTTCAGGATAGTTGGTTAACACTACCTTGAGCGGGTTTAGCACGCCATTTACCCGGGGAACACGCTGGTTGAGGTCATCCCGGATAAAATGGTCAAATTTAGAGCGCTGGATCGTGCTTCGGGAGAGACCCACGCCGACATGTTCGATGAATTTTATTATAGCTTCAGGCGGGATTCCCAAACGGCGCATACCGGCAATGGTGGTCATGCGGGGATCGTCCCAACCGCTTACAAATCCGCCGTCAACCAGCTGTATAAATTTGCGTTTGCTCATGATAGTATAGGTCATGTTAAAACGGGCAAACTCAATCTGCTGGGGATGGAAAATGTTCAGCTCATCCAGGAACCAGTCATACAGCGGCCGGTGGTTTTTAAACTCAATCGAGCACAGGGAATGGGTGATGCCCTCCAGGGAATCGGATTGCCCGTGCGCCCAGTCATACATGGGATAAATGCACCAGCCATCACCTGTGCGGTGATGGCTCTCATGCAGGATGCGGTACATGATCGGATCCCGCATATTCATATTGGGATGGGCCATGTCAATCTTTGCCCGCAGCACTTTGGTGCCGTTTTCGAATTCTCCCGCCTTCATCCGCTGGAACAGGTCTAAATTTTCCTCAACTGACCGGTTCCTGTAGGAACTTTCTACGCCCGGCTTAGTCAGCGTCCCGCGGTGCTGGCGGATTTCCTCTGCCGACAGGTCGTCCACATAAGCTCTGCCCTTCTTGATCAGAGTCAACGCAAAATCATACAGCTGCTCAAAATAATCCGAGGCAAAATACAGCTGATCTTGCCAATCATAACCAAGCCATTTGATGTCTTCCATGATAGCTTCGACATATTTATCTTCTTCCTTAGCCGGATTGGTGTCATCAAATCGCAGGTTGCACTTGCCCCCGAACTGAGCGGCAACCCCGAAGTTCATCGCGATGGCCTTAACATGACCGATATGCAGAAACCCGTTGGGCTCCGGGGGAAAACGGGTGTGCACCCGACTGTCGTTTTTCCCGTCGGCGATATCATTTTTAATGATGTCGCGAATAAAATCTGATAATTCCTGTTCTTCTAACATGCCTTTTTCTCCCGCCTGTCTGAGCAAATTTCCTGCCCCTGATCCAGCAACCTATCTCCAAATTTTAACATACTCTCTTTCATTGGTGCTGGCATCTTCCCAGTAAAAGCAAGGAACTTAATGACCCTCCGGATTGGGAATGAATTGACTAAGGCATCTATCAATGATAAAATTCCCTTCGCTGATGGGGGCTCGTCTAATGGTAGGACAGCGGTCTCTGGAACCGTAAGTCGGGGTTCGAATCCCTGGCCCCCAGCTTTCAACCCCGAAAGGAATTTCGGGGTTTTTTCTTTGATATTTGCACTTTGTTTAACTCCAGTGGGAAAGGGTAGAGTTTATAGTAAAATTTCTTTGGAGTTAGATATAAACAACCCGTCCACCAAGGAGTACTATCCATGTCTGATATCGTCGAATATACAATTTTTGGTGACGACCTACAATTGGTTGAGATTCAGTTAGATCCGGGTGAAGCGATCCGGGCGGAAGCTGGCACCATGATCTACATGGAAAAAGGCATCGAAATGCAAACAAGCACTGGGGGCGGATTGCTGATGGGAGTTCAACGTATATTCACCGGGGAAAGCTTTTTTATTTCCAACTTTCAGAATACCTCCTCAAGCCTTAAAAAGGTCGCGTTCGCTGCCCCTTACCCGGGAAAGATAATCCCGCTTGATCTGACCTCCTTGGGCGGAACTTTCCTCTGCCAGAAGGATTCCTTCCTCTGTGCTGCCCAGGGTATAGAAATAGAAATCGCTTTCAGTAAAAAGATTGGAGCTGGATTATTTGGAGGAGAAGGCTTCATCCTGCAGCGCCTGGCAGGAGATGGGCTGGCGTTTGCCCACGCCGGGGGCACAATTATTGAAAAGGATCTGGCTGCTGGGGATATCCTTAATGTAGATACTGGCTGTCTGGTAGCGTTTTCACCTTCAGTTGACTATGATATTGAATTTATCAGCGGCTTCAGCAATGCTCTATTTGGTGGTGAGGGATTATTCCTTGCCAAAATGACCGGCCCAGGGAAAGTATACCTGCAAAGTCTGCCTCTTTCCCGACTAGCAGATCGAATTGTCACGGCAGCCAAACTTGGCAACACTGATGAAACTAAAGGTGCCGCTGGATTAGGCGGTGATATCCTGGGAAATATCATCAGTGGATTATGAGGCTCTGGTAAATAAAGAAATATAATTAATGGAGTGATGCATGAAAGACAACAGAAACCCGAGTAATACCCTGATATGGTTTGCCCGGATTTGCGGATTGATCATAAGCGCAATCTGGCTTTATTATTTAGGCCGTTACATAGATGAGGTCGGATTTAACTCACTCGAGTTTCAAACCTCAACAGGAATTATCCTATTCCTGTTGATCATGACATTATCCATCGGCGTGGGCCTTGCCTGGAAACATCCCCTCTCGGGCGGAAAATTTATTATGGTGGTCAGCGTTTTATTAAGTATTTACAACTATTTTTCATCCGGAGATAACCGGCTTATAGCAATTGCTTTCCAGGGTTTACCGTATTTTCTGATTGGTTTGTTATTTATCCAATCCCAGGCAGCCAGAGAAAAAGAGAATTAACCTTCTCCCAATTGGGACTTGGACTGTTCCCAAAACTGATCCATTTCCTCCGGAGTCAGTTCAGAGAGCTCGCGCCCGGCAGCGTGAGCTTTTTTTTCTAAATATGAAAATCGAGTCTTAAAACGGCGGTTGGCTTCCCGCAGGGCACTTTCCGCATCAATCTGTTGCCACCGGGCAATATTCACAACCGTGAATAATAAATCCCCAATTTCAGCAGACTGCTCC
>CAZUMG010000014.1:4846-12483 GCA_964621895.1 uncultured Anaerolineales bacterium
AAATCTTCAAAGACATGGGGGTGCCGCTGGATGATCTTCCGGTGGATGCCCCGAATGACATCATTCATATTAAATTCACCATATTCGCTGGCTATCTGCGAATGAAGCACAATCTGGAGCAGCAAATCACCCAACTCTTCCTGCATCGCAGGGGAATCATCTGTATCAATCGCTTCCAGTACTTCAAAGGTTTCCTCAAGTAAATTAGGCCGCAGGGACTGATGATCTTGTTCGCGATCCCAGGGACAGCCCTCAGGTGCTCGTAAATGAGCAATCAGCTCCTGAAAAGATTCCAGGGACGAACCAGCTTCGATAGGTGGGATATAGGCCGCTGATCGATTATGGATGTGTTCGCTTCGATCCAATTCAAAAAGGGGTATATGTTCCAGCAGTTCAAATTCTGTTCCCGCATCATGGATTAATATGATTGGGTGTTGATCCGGAAAGACGGCCATCAAGGTTAGTTTTACATTGGATGCAATTTCTGGTGAGTATATCTGGACAATTAAGGTTGGCGTATCTACCGGGAAAGGTGGATGGTGGGCTGTTTGCATCTCAAGCCCATCCAGAATAGTGATTTGAGGGAGGGGGTCCTTTCTCAAGGCAGCAAATGTGGGTTCTAGGAAACTTACCCCCGAGACAATCTCAACCCTTAAATTCAGTTCACTTGCCCTGGCAAGGATCATAGCAGGGGTATCCTCCGCTATAAAGGGATCTCCTGGTACAGCATACACGATGGGCGGGGTCTTTTGAGCAAGGGAGATGATTTGATCACAAATGCGCTGATACACCTTGTTAAGGGATTCCTCTTCCAGGTAGTACTGATCGAAGCTGTACAAACGGAGTTCAGCTGGCAGCCCGGTTACCGTGGGGTGCTCCCGGGTGCGCAGATAGATCTCGTTGGACTGATTGATCACTTCAGCTGCGCGCTGGGTTAATAGCCCCGGATCTCCCGGACCTAAGCCCAGGATAATAATGTCAGGTGTTTGGGGTTTTGTCTTTTGCATGGCAGGCCTTTTACGGTAAAAAAATTAAGCGGAGAACCCTGCAGCCTGCCAGGTGTTCTCCGCGAAAATGGGCACTCTTTTTATCTCCAGCTGCTGATGCCTGGTCAGCAGCCTTGAATACTTAACGCTTGGTATAGGTCGGGGCTTTGCGGGCGCCTTTGAGACCTGGTTTTTTCCTTTCTTTTGATCTGGCATCGCGGGATAAAAATCCTGCATGACTAAGGTCCGCGCGCAATTCCGGATCCATTTTTAGGATAGCTCTTGCCAGTCCAAGCCGGACAGAGGCTGCCTGTCCAATAACACCTCCACCCTTTACCAGGACGCTGATGTCATAATTAGAACGGCTCCCTAATAAATCAAGGGGCTCTGTTACTGTTTTATTATCTCTTTCCGTGGGAAAATAATCTTCCAGCTTCTTTTCATTGATCACAAATGAGCCAGATCCGCTTACAATCCGTACTCTCGCCGTGGATTCTTTCCGACGTCCGACGCCTTCAAAATACTGTGCCATAAAAACTCCTCTTACAATTAATCTGATCAATGTGCTGTCATTAAATGGCAGCGATTCCTGATCTAGCTCTTGTTTGGATACAATTCCTCAATCGGGACAGGTTTTTGAGCATGATGCGGATGCTCCGGCCCGGGGTACACCTTGAGCTTAGTATTCAATCTCCGCCCCAGCCGATTATGGGGGAGCATTCCCCTCACGGCATGTTCAATAACAAATTCGGGCCGTTTTTCCAATTGGTTTTCTAAATTAATCTTCTTTAAACCACCCTGGTACTTGGATTCCCGGTAATAATATTTATCTTCCAGTTTATTTCCGGTTACCTGGATTTCGGCAGCATTGATTACCACAACAAAATCACCTACATCAACGCCAGGAGTATATTCTGGTTTATGTTTACCAAGGATCAAACCGGCTATTTCAGTGGCTAATCGCCCCAGGTTTTTACCTTTGGCATCCACTAAAACCCAATTCCTTGAGATATCTTCACTTTTTGGATAAAATGTTTTCTTCACTATCTTGTACTCCACTGTATTTCAACTGATGTTTCCAACCGGGGTTGAATTCACCTTTGCTTAGTAACGGACCTCTATCAAGGATAACCCCCGTGCTGGGGCCAAGCCTTGGGATGGAGATCCTGATGGATTTTCAAGGTACTTTGTTATCATTTGTACTGGTTCTTTTTGTTGTCCAATCTTTACCAGGGCCATTACTAATCTACGAACCATATGGTAAAGGAAAGCATTTCCAACAATCTCGAAAACCAGGATGTCGCCACTTTTCTTCCAGGCAGCCCTGCTGATCTTTCTAACCGTGCTGCCGCCGGGTTCATGCGGGTTGCCCAGGGCCATAAAATCATGGGTTCCAACCAATGCCCTGGTCGCCTTTTTCATCAATCTTAAGTCAACTTCAGGCCATACTCTCCAAACGAACCGTTCCTGGAAGGGGTCCCTGGTTGGGCTGCAAAGGATCTGGTAATGGTACTCTCGTGACAAAGCTTGATACCGGGGATGGAAATCACTCTTTGTTCTTTGGACCTCTACAGCCGATATATCATGAGGAAGAACCGCATTGAGAGCCCGGTTCAACTCCTTTTCAGTGTGATCCCATTCTAAATCAAAGGAGACCACTTGTCCTGCTGCATGTACGCCAGAATCTGTTCTCCCGGCAAAGTGTACCGCACCTTCCTGCCAGCCAAGCTTGGCTAATGCCCGTTCCAATTCTCCCTGGATGGTTCTCAGCTCAGGTTGATACTGTGAGCCGTAAAACGCAGTCCCATCATACGCCAGGCAAACTTTGAAACGATCGCTCAAATTATTCTTCGACCAGCTCCAGGACAACCATTTCAGCGGCATCGCTTGTCCGGGGAGGAAGTTTAAACATACGGGTATATCCTCCCGGGCGGTTGAGATAGCGAGGGGCCAGCTCTTCGAATAATTTCTTGACGATATCCTTATCGTTATCCAGGCGCGATGCTGCAATTCTTCGAGCATGTATCTGCTGAGCTTCATCCGCATCCTGGACTCGTTTTGCCAAGGTGATCAAACGTTCAGCGGGTTGTCGAATGAATTCTGCTTTCGCACGGGTTGTTTGAATACGTTCATTTTCAAATAGTTGCTTAATCATGGTACGCCTCAGAGCTGCCCGTTGACCTGAATTTCGTCCTAACTTTTTTCCTGCTACCTTATGTCGCATAATACTTACTCCAGCTCAGTGTTGATTTCCAAGAGGTAACCATGCTCTTCTAATTTATCCTTTAATTCAGTGAGACTCTTCACACCAAAATTACGGATAGATAAAAGGGCATCATCTCCCTTATGGTTTAATTCCATCACCTCACGGACAGTTGTAATACCCGTCCTCTTCAAAGAGTTAAATACTCGCACCGACAAATCTAATTCCTCGATAGGAATATCTACAATCTCATCAACTGGCTCGATGGGTACTTCCACTTCGACCATCGCGGCTAGCGATTCCGCCGTTACACCGGCGAGATGCTGTAAATGTCCCATCAGGATTTTAGCGCTTTTACTTAACGCCTCCTCGGGTTCCATGGTTCCATCTGTCCAGACTTCAATTGTCAGATTGTCATAATCTGTGCTTTGACCTACCCGGGCAGAGCCCACATCAAAATTGACCCGGCGGACCGGATTATAAATAGCATCAATGGGCAGCTCACCAATGGGCAGGCGATCTTTTCGATCTTCTGTGGGTAAATAGCCCCTTCCTTTGCCAACTGTCATTTCAATTGTGAGCGGTTTACTTCTGCCATCAACGGTCATTAGGTACAATTCTGGATTGACAATTTCAATTTCAGAAGGTGTGATGATATCCGCTGCAGTGACCACACCCTCGCCCTTGACTTCCAAATGCATGTTGGAGAGGTCACCTTCATGCAGGATTAAACGTAGTTTTTTAATATTTAACATCAGGCGCAGCACATCTTCTTGAACCCCGGGAATTGTATCGTACTCGTGATCAATATCTGTTATCCGGATAGATGTGATTGCAGAGCCTTCCATGGATGAAAGCATTACCCGGCGCAAGGCATTACCCAGAGTAATACCATAGCCTCGCTCCAAGGGACTGATTTCGTACTTCCCGTAGGCGCGTGCTTCAGCGACCCTTTCAATTTTTGGTGTTACCATATTATTCATTCCTAGCACGGTTCACCTCTCCCAAATCCTATCGCTTATGTGATGGCTGTTCCTAATTACCGAGAATAGTACTCAACGATCAACTGCTCATCAAGATTTCCATCAATCTCAGATCGTTCAGGTAAACGAACTACACTACCAGATAAGGTTTTTAAATCCCGTTTGACCCATTCAGAAGGCGTTCTGCTTTCCGCTTCTTTCTCCAGGTTCTTGAAGTATGCCCGCTGTTTGGATCCTTTCCGTACATTGATGCTGTCTGTGGTGGTCACCAGGACCGATGGTACATCCGTTCGACGATTATTGACATCAAAATGTCCGTGTGTAACCAACATACGAGCCTGGGCACGGCTGGATGCATATCCAAGCCGGTAAATTACATTATCCAGGCGGGATTCCAGAATTTGTAGTAAGTTCAAACCAGTGATACCACGCCGCTGTTGGGCAACCGCAAAATAGCGTCTGAACTGCCGTTCTGACACATCATAAATGCGGCGAGCTTTCTGCTTGGCCCGCAGTTGGCGAGAGAAATCCGATTCACGGTTCCGGCGGTACTGCGCGCCTCTGCCGTGCTGACCAGGTGGATAACTCCGACGTTCAAAAGCACATTTCTCAGTGAAACAACGCTCCCCTTTCAGGAACAATTTTTCACCTTCTCGACGGCAAACTTTACACTTTGCCTCACGATATCTTGACATAACTACTTCCTCTTTGCTCTATCTAGCAACTTCAAATAATTTCTGGTTACTGCTTCTGTTTTAATGAAGAGATCGCTGATTATACTCGACGCTTCTTCGGTGGGCGGCAACCGTTATGGGGAATGGAGGTCACATCGGTCACCGAGTTCAGCTTCAACCCCATGGCTTCAATTGCCCGCAACGAGGCTTCCCGACCTGGGCCAGGACCATTGATAAAGGCATCAGCCTCCCGGATTCCCATCCCCATCGCTTTTTTAACTGCGTCCTCGGCGGCCAACCGGGCTGCAAATGCAGTACTGCGCCGGGATCCTTTTAAACCCACAGCACCCGGACTGCTCCAGCAGACTGTATTTCCCTGGGGATCAGTAACCGTGATAATGGTATTGTTAAATGTCGCCCGGACATGAATTTGTCCAACTGCAAGTGTTCTCTTCTTCTTCCGACCGCCTTTCGGGCGGGATGTCTTTTGAGCCATAGGTCCTCTTCTGTCTTATTAAGTAGTTCCACCTGATTGACGCCGAGTAGGTTCACTGCCGCAGGGAGGAAAGGCTCCCTATAATGAATCCTATCAGCTGCCAGATCAAACCCCAACCTTCCAGTAGTTGAAAGTTTGGGAAGCAAAACCATTGACTAGGTTTTCTGCATACCTCGCCGGCGACCCCGACCAGCAACCGTTTTCTTGACACCCTTGCGGGTGCGGGCATTTGACTTTGTCCGCTGACCGTGAACCGGTAAGTTGCGTTTATGTCTAATGCCCCGATAGCAGCCGATTTCTACCAGGCGTTTGATATTCATCTGCACTTCACGCCGCAGATCACCTTCAACCTTAAAATTCTTCGTGATATATTCCCGTAACCCTGTAATCTGGCTGTCGGTTAAATCCTGCACCCGGGTATCAGGATCCACACCAACTTCTGTGAGGATTTCCTTCGATCGGGTCGAACCAATGCCATAAATATAGGTTAAGGCAATTTCTACACGTTTCTCACGCGGTAAGTCAACACCTTGAATACGAGCCATACTTTTTTACCCTTGCCTCTGCTTATGCTTCGGATTTTCACAAATGACGTATACTTTGCCCTTACGCCTGACAATTTTACATTTCTCACAGCGTTTCTTTACCGAAGAAGACACTTTCATGATTTCACTTCCTTATAATCCCTGCTTTGTGTTCTTACTGCTTTCCAGCAAAAGTATTATTATAACTGATCCAATTTATCCAGTCTAGGGAACTATACTTTCTCAGTACCCCGGTTCTTTGTTAATATCAACGGGCCTCGATCTGTCACGGCGACAGAGTGTTCATAATGAGCCGTCAGTGAGCGGTCTGCCGAAATGACTGTCCACTGATCGGACAGCACTCTGGTGTTTGGTGTTCCCACCAGTACCATCGGTTCAATGGCGATGGTCATTCCCGCTTTCAACAGCATGCCCTGGCCGGGCACACCATAATTGGGTACCTGGGGGGGCTCATGCATCTGGCGTCCTACTCCATGACCGGTATATTTCCGGGGTACTTGATATCCGAAGCTTTCCACGTGTTCCTGGATCGCTGCTGAGACATCTCCAATGTGCTTACCGGGAATCATTTGATCAATCCCCTTATAGAGGGATTCCCTGGTCACCCGGATTAGTCGACTCTTCTCCTTACTGATCTCACCCACCCCAGTGGTGAATGCAGAATCCCCAACAAACCCTTCCAGGGTAGTTCCACAGTCAATGGAAACAATATCTCCTTCCTGCAGCACTCTACCGCTCGGAATCCCATGGACCATTTCTTCATTAATACTGATGGTCAGGGTTGCCGGATATGGATAAGGACCCGGGTACCCCTTAAAGGTCGGTATTCCACCGTGATCCCTGATGATTGTCTCTGCAGCACTATCCAATGCAAGAGTAGTTATCCCTGGCTGAATCATTTTCTTGATTTCATCCAACACCAAGGCATTAAGACCACCTGCGGCTTGCATTTTCTCAATTTCGTGCTCAGTTTTGATCAACTTCTCATCAACAGAAATCATCACTTCAATCCAACCAGGGGGTTACCCTGCTAATTCAGGTGCCCAGTCCGTTTTAATTATTAACGTACCAGTAATTTTTCATCATATCCATGCAGTTTTAACTCAGCATCGATATTCTGGAAGGTATCTCTTACCACACCTACCACAATCAACAGACCCGAAGATGTGATTAACATGGTTCCAGAGCCGCTGGCACCAAATCCTGTTAAACCTGCAGCCGTTAATATCGCCCCAAGCACAAAAGGAAGAACTGCTATTGTCCCCAAGAAAAACGCACCCGGGAAAGTGATTCTGCGCAGCACCTTGGTTAAATATCGTTGGGTTGGCGCTCCACGGCTGACACCAGGAATTTGTGCTCCCGATCTTTTAAGATTAGACCCATAATCCTGCTGGGCAAACAGCACGTCGGTATAAAAGAAAGTAAATCCAATAACCATCAGGAAATACAGCAGCCAGTACCAAGATGATTGACCACCAAAAAGTGCCTGGGTTTTGCTTGCTAGATTCGAGACCCAATAAGTTTGTGATGCGATAAAGAAGCTGGCTACGATAGCCGGGAATGTTAACAGCGACTGACCAAAGATCAACGGGATCATGCCGGCCATGTTTACTTTTAAGGGTAAAGTGCCCTTTACAGGCATGGATTGGCGGTTGCCAACCCTTCTACCTGGATACATCACGGGTATATTTCTCTGCCCTTGCTGTACATAAACAATCGTATAAATGATAAAGATCGTGATAATCAGCAT
>CAZUMG010000014.1:12583-22624 GCA_964621895.1 uncultured Anaerolineales bacterium
GCCATGGGGACTGCCAGGATATAGGTCCAGCGTTCCATCCATTTGCGGCCTTCCTGGGGATCTTCTTCCATTTTTCGCTGTAAGGAAGGAATAATCGGAACCAGCAGCTGAAGGATAATTTGGGCGGTAATATAGGGATATACGCCCATTGCCAGAACGGAGAAATTGGATACAGTTCCGCCAGAAAGCATATCCAGGATTCCAACGAAGGTGCTGCCTGCGCCACCACCATTAATGATTGACGCAATTGCATCACGGTTAGCTCCCGGGATCGGTACATGGGCTGCCAGACGGTAAATCACCAGAATCATCACAGTGATTAATAATTTCCGTCGGATATCTTCTGCTTTCCATAAATATCGCCAAGCAGATGTTTTCATTGCTCTACACTCCTATTTTCATTCCTCTCCGGGAATGAAATGGATCCATATATCCTTGCGCTCATAACTACAAAGTTATGCTTCAATGATTTCAATTTTCCCGCCAGCCTTTTCTATTTTTTCCTTGGCTCTTTTGGAAAAACGATGGGCTTTTACAGTTAAGGGTTTGGTAAGTTCACCCCGACTTAAGATCACAACCGGCCGGCTGAGAGTTTTAATCAATTCAACCTCACGCATTACCTCGGGAGTGACCTTAGAATCCTTGCGAAATTGGGCCAAGTTTTCTAGGTTTACTTCCTGATATTCCACCCGGTTAAAGTTTTTAAAACCAGGCTTCTTCGGCATTCGGCGATAGAAAGGTGTGTCACCACCCTGGTGGTAGAGAGGAACCCCTCCCCCCGCCCGGGCATTCTGACCTTTAGTACCTTTTCCAGAGGTCTTCCCCGTTCCGGAACCGTAGCCGCGGCCAACCCGCTTTCGATTTCTTTTTGAACCTTGATTCGGTTTCAAATCATGCAATTTCATAATAAAATTCCTTCAGATCTACTTACTCAACCTCAACAAGGTGACTCACCCGATTGATCATCCCGAGCACACTGGGGTGATCAGGGCGTTCCACGATTTGATTGATTTTTCTTAACCCCAAAGCATGCAGGGTTCTCTCCTGGGGCTGGGTCCGTCCATAAGGACTTTTTACCAGCCGAATTTTTAGCATTTTTGCTTTCTTCTTCGCCATGATCTTATCCTCGATCCCAGAAGGGGATCAGTTTTTGTGCGTCTACGCCCCGGTTAGCTGCCTCTTCGTAAGGATCCTTAAGCTGCCCCAGGCCATTAATGGTAGCTGCTGCGATATTCATCGCATTATTGCTACCCAGTGATTTCGTGAGGATGTTGGTAATGCCGGTCACTTCCACAACTGCCCGGACACTGCCAGAGGCAATGACGCCAGTTCCTTCAGAAGCCGGTTTTAGCAGCACTTTTGCCCCACTAACTTTTCCGATTACTTTATGAGGAATGGTTGTGTTGTAGACAGCAATAGGATGCATATTATCTTTCGCGTTAGCTGCTGCTTTTCGAATGGCATCAGGAACAGAGTTGGCTTTTCCCATGCCCATACCTACCCGGCCTTTATGATCTCCGGCAACCATGGTTACCCGAAAGGAAAATCGT
This sequence comes from uncultured Anaerolineales bacterium, assembly GCA_964621895.1. Classification (GTDB taxonomy): domain Bacteria; phylum Chloroflexota; class Anaerolineae; order Anaerolineales; family UBA11858; genus B10-G9. The sequence continues at coordinate 14,134 of CAZUMG010000014.1, forward strand.
CGGCCGCCTTTAACCACGGCAGCAACACGCTCGATATTAATGATCCTCTCATCAAATTCTTGTTCAGGGTTTTCTTTATAACCGTTTGTCATAACCTTCTCCCGGTTTGGAAACTAAAACTGCAATCCATTTTCGCGAGCCCCTTCAGCCAGAGCTGCAACACGGCCAATATAGCGATATCCACCGCGGTCAAAAACAACACTCGTGACGCCCTGCTTCTTGGCACGATCCGCAATGGTTTGGCCAACCAGTTTTGCTTGTTCTTTTTTGGTTTTGCCTTTAAGTTTTTTCTTCAGTTCTGAATCAATCGTTGATGCAGAAGCCAAAGTATGGCCTTTTTTATCATCAATCACCTGAACATAAATTTCGTTCAGACTGCGATATACATTTAACCGCGGCCGTTCAGCTGTTCCACTAACAGTCTGACGGACCCGCTCATGTCGTCTTATGCGAGCTTCCGCTCTGCTTCGATTTTTTGCCATATTAAGCTACCTTACCCGCTTTGCCAGCTTTGCGGCGGATATACTCATCTTTATATCGAATGCCTTTGCCTTTATAAGGCTCAGGTGGTCTGACTTTGCGGATATCTGCAGCGATCTGGCCGACAGCTTGCTTATCAATGCCAGTGATGAAAACTTGTTGAGCTCTGTCACCCACCTCAAAACTAATGCCTGCTGGGGGAACGATCTCAACCGGATGAGAAAAACCAACATTCAAGACCAGGTTTTTTCCCTCCATATTAGCGCGATATCCAACTCCTACCAATTGGAGTTCCTTTTGAAAGCCATCGGTTACACCAGTCACCATATTTTGAATTAATGCTCTGGTGGTTCCATGGAGTGACCGCATATCCCGGGCATCAGAAGGCCGCTTGACATTGATTCCTCCATCCTGAGATGAAATCTCAATATCCGGCGAAAAGGTAAATTCCAATTCACCCTTGGGCCCTTTGATCTTGACATACGATCCGTCAATTTTTACATCCACGCCGGAGGGTATTTCAACCGGCATTCGTCCAACTCTAGACACGGTGCATTCTCCTTTTGTCCTTAATTGCTTTTCATTTCACAATCCGGGACCCTTCCTACCTGCCTACCAAACCTTACAAACTATCTCTCCGCCAACACCAATCTTCTTCGCTTCCCTTCCCGTCATAACGCCCTTGGAAGTCGTCAAAATGGAGATTCCCATACCAGATAAAACATAGGGGATTTCATCCTTGGCAGCATAAATCCTCTGGCCAGGTAAACTTACCCGTTCAAGGTCGGTTATAACGGATCGTTTCGTGCGCCGTTTACCAACATACTTCAAGTCCAGGGTTAAGGTTTTGTAGGCTGAATTATTATTTTCAGTGACTTCATAACTGCTGATAAATCCTTCTTCAGCCAAAATTTTTGCAATGGATATCTTCATCTTTGAACTGGGCATCGCAACCTGCGCGTGCTCGGCTCGCACTGCATTTCGGATTCGCGTTAGCATATCAGCAATTGGATCATTAAAACTCATTACATATCCTCCATCCAACTTACCAAGATGATTTGACAACGCCGGGAATTTTCCCATCGAGTGCCAATTCACGGAAACAAATTCTGCATAAACCAAACCGGCGCATATATCCCCGCGGCCGACCGCATTTTTTGCAGCGATTCACTTCCCTGACTTTATATTTTCGATCTTTTTCACGCTCAATCATACTCTTTTTTGCCATTAACGGTTTTCCTCCTTAAACGGCATTCCCAATTTTCGCAGCAACTCTCGTCCGCCTTCATCATCCTGAGCGGATGTGACGATGGTAACCTCAAGACCTCTTATCTTGCTGACTTCGTCATAATTCACTTCAGGGAAGACCAGCTGCTCTGTGATGCCAAGGGTGTAATTTCCCCGTCCATCAAAGGAATTAGGAGATACTCCCCGGAAGTCACGTACACGGGGTAAGGCGACATTCATCAACCGGTCCAAAAACGACCACATTTTATAACCCCGTAAGGTTACGGATGTACCGATTGCTGTACCCATCCTGAGCTTAAAATTAGCAATATTACGCTTGGATTTATTAATCAGGGGTTTTTGTCCGGTGATTTTTGTTAAATCCCGTACCGCCTCATCCAGGAGCTTGCCATTATCAAGGGCATCCCCTACGCCAATGTTAACGACAATTTTTGAAATGCGGGGGCACTGCATAATATTTCCTAAGCCAAGATCCTTGACCAGGCTTGGTACGATTTCATTCTGATAACGCTCTTGTAATTTATTCATTCTTCCGCTCCCAGCGATCAGTCAATCAACGCGTCACAGCGTTTGCATACCCGGTGAGCTCCACCATCTTGACGGGAAATCCCGACCCGGGTTGTTTTTCCACAAGATGGACAAACCAGCATCACGTTAGAAATATGAATTGGCCCTTCAAATTCAATAATTCCGGGCGTCATTGTCCTACCCTGGGCTTGAATTTGCCCCTGATGTTTTTTTCGGATATTAATCCCTTGGATGGTAATCCGGCCTTCGTCTGGATAAACTTTAATAACTTCGCCTCGTTCACCCTTATCAGCTCTTCGTCCGCTGATCACTTCGACAGTATCACCTTTTCTTATTTTAACTTTCACGATAATTACTCCTGCTCCTGAATTCCTTAGACCGTCTCGGGTGCCAGAGAAACGATCTTCATATAACCTTTTTCTCGTAGCTCACGGGCAACCGGTCCAAAGATGCGGGTGCCTTTTGGATTGGTGCCGTCAGCATCTAGGATCACAACGGCATTATCATCAAACTTGACCGTGGAACCGTCACTTCGACGCCATTCTTTCGCGGTCCGGACAACCACTGCCTTGACAACTTCATGGGATTTCACAGCTCCCTGGGAAGCTGCTCCTTTAATTGCACCAACTACAACATCACCGACCCGGGCATAACGGCGGGTTGAACCACCCAACACCCGAATGACCAGTAATTCTCGGGCGCCAGAGTTGTCGGCAACATTTACTCTTGATTCTTGCTGTATCATTTGCTGCCTCCGATTAAGCCTGCTGGGCAGAAACCGATTTTCGAACGATTTCTTCCACTACCCATCGTTTTGTTTTTGAGATTGGCTGAGATTCTATAATCATGACCTGATCACCAATCTCACATCCAAGTTCATCATGGGCCTTCACAGAGGTGTGCCGGTCGATGACCTTTTTATATAAGCGATGACGGAACCGCCGGGTTATTCTCACCGATACAGTCTTTTCCATTTTATTGCTGGTCACAACACCAGTCATTCTACGGCGATCACTCATGATTCACCTTCCACTGCGACTTCCTGCTCGCGTTCATGTAATATAGTCTTGAGCCTGGCGAGTAAATGTCGGGTTACCTTAATCCGGGAGGTATCCAATAACTCACCGGTGGATTGCTGAAACCTGAGATTCATCAATTCCTCACGGGTTTCATCAATCTGGGCTCGAATTTTATCGTCCGCTAGAGCGCGGATATCATCTGCTTTCATGCGCTTTCTCCTACTTCATCTCGGCGGACAATCTTGGTTTTTATTGGCAGCTTGTAAGAAGCCAATCGTAATGCTTCTATAGCAACACTTTCAACAACATCACCACCGATTTCAAACATCATTCGGCCGGGTTTCACAACGGCAGCCCAGAACTCAACATCACCTTTACCTTTTCCCATCCGGGATTCTGCCGCTCTTTTTGTGATCGGTTTGTCAGGGAAGATCCGGATCCAAACTTTTCCCCGGCGTTTCATTGCTCTGACCATAACCCGACGAGATGCTTCGATCTGGCGGGCAGAAATCCAGGCGGGCTCCAGTGCTTGCAGTCCATACTCACCAAAGTGCAGTTCGGCACCTCGGTAGGCTTTTCCTGTCATCCGACCACGCATCTGTTTTCTGTATTTGACACGTTTTGGCATCAACATGAGACTAATCCTTTCATTTCTCCATAGAAGTCATTTTCAATCAGCGGATTATTTGCTGACATAGACTCCATCATGCGCTTCTGTTTCTTCTTCTTCTTCCAGGGTCGGAAGGACTTCACCTTTATATATCCATACTTTGACACCAATATTGCCATAGGTGGTGGCTGCTATTGCTAACGCATAATCGATATCAGCGCGCAAGGTTTGCCGGGGAACCCGACCTTCCCGCATATGAATAGTGCGGGACATTTCGGCGCCACCCAGACGTCCTGCCACTTCGACCCGGATTCCCTGAGCCCCTTCCCGCATGGTGCGTTGAATCGTTCGGTTCATCGCCCGGGAATAACTGATGCGGCCTTCAATCTGGCGGGCAATATTATCGGCTACCAGTAACGCATCCAGATCTGGGGCTTCAATCTCTTTTATGTCAACATCAATTGTTTTTCCAACCAATTCTTCCAAACTTTTGCGCATGATCTTTACATTGGCGCCTTTGCGCCCAATCAGCACACCAGGTTTTGATGTGTGGATAATCACTTTCACCTTGCCAGGGAAGCGTTCAATTTCTATTTTGGAAATTCCCGCTTTATCGCCTTCTTTACGAATTGATTTCCTAATAGCAAGATCTTCCTGCAGATGTTCAACAAATTGCTCCCCTTCAGCAAACCAATGTGCATCCCAGGTCTTGGTGATTTTCAAACGAAATCCGGTTGGATGTACTTTACGACCCATAATTTCTCCTACTGCTCACGTCTGCCCGCGTTCGATGATCATTTGGACAGTTGTTTTTTCTTTCGTTCCTAAGCCTCTTTATGTTCTCTCAAAATAATCGATAAATGGGATGAACGTCGCAGTCGGGGTTTTACGCGTCCCCTGGCTCCAAAACGCCTCCACTTGCGGGTTGGTCCTTCATCAGCAACAATTTTATGAATGTACAAGTCATAACGATTCAGACCAAAATTATTCTCCGCGTTGGCAATTGCCGAAGTGATCAGAGCTGAGACCGGCAGGGCAGCCTTATTGGGCGTAAAACTTAACACTTCCAAGGCTTCCACAACGTCCTTGCCTCGAACAAGATCAACAACCAGGCGGGCTTTTTGGGCGGATATATTGATATGGCTTGCTTTTGCTTTAATATCGTGTTCCATATCTAAATCTCCCTGGCTGCAGTGGTTGCGGTTTCCTTTTTACGAACTGTCCGCTTTGCTGCCAAATGCCCCCGGAATGTGCGGGTGGGAGCAAACTCACCCAACCGGTGTCCGACCATATTTTCAGTAATATAGATCGGCACATGCCGTCTGCCATCATGAACTGCGATTGTATGCCCGACTAACTGGGGAAAGATAACACTCGCCCGACTCCATGTCCGGATGACTTTTTTCTCTCCACGCTCATTCATCGCATCAATTTTCTTTAATAACTTTGGGTCTATGAATGGACCCTTTTTCAATGATCTTGACATACCTTCAACTCCTCATGCCTTGCCATGGTTTCCGCAATACAGAACCAATTTAGCGGCGCTTCTTCTTTCCAATTCGACGATCGCGGACGATGTACTTACCCGTCCGTTTATTCCGCCGAGTTTTTGCACCCAGGGTTTTCTTACCCCAAGGGCTCTTGGGACTCGGCATACCGATAGGAGATCGACCTTCGCCGCCACCGTGCGGATGGTCTCGGGGAGACATCGCAGACCCTCGAACAGCAGGGCGGATACCCATATGGCGTTTCCGGCCAGCTTTTCCCAGCTTGATATTTCCGTGGTCAACATTGCCTACCTGCCCAATCGTCGCCGTGCAGTTCTGCTGGATCAAACGGATTTCTCCTGATGGCAAGCGAACCTGACCAAACTTTCCTTCTTTTGCTATTAGCCGGGCTGAGGTACCCGCGGAGCGAACCAACTGCCCTCCCGCGCCTGCCTTCAATTCAATATTATGAATACGGGTACCGGTTGGAATCCTGCTAATAGGCAGAGTATTACCCAGAGCTACTTCAGCGTCTGATCCGGATAAAATCGTATCACCAACACGCAGACCCACCGGAGCAATGATATACCGTTTTTCACCATCAGCATAATTCAATAACGCAAGCCGGGCTGTCCGATTTGGGTCATATTCTATACCTGCAACCGTGGCAGGAATATTAAACTTCTCACGTTTAAAATCTACCACACGGTATTTCCGCTTATGACCTCCCCCACGATGGCGAACTGTAATCCGGCCATAGGAATTGCGTCCACCTTTCTGTTGGAGTGATTGCACCAGGGAACGTTCTGGCTTATCGCTGGTAATCTCTTCAAATGTATAGCCCGTGCGCCCTCGCATCCCTGGCGTAACCGGTTTATATTTCTTAACTGCCATTACCGAACTCCTTCAAAGACAGAAATCGTATCACCAGAAACCAGCGTAACAACTGCCTTTTTGTAGGCACTGCGTCTGATTAATACCCGACGGCTCTGGGAACGACGAGATCTTTTTGCTGGCATAACCATGATATTCACTTTGACAACTTTGACACTAAAAATCGTTTCAACTGCTTCCTTGATCATGCTTTTGGTTGCATTATTCGCCACCTCAAATACATATTGATTTAACTTTGCGTACTGGTGGCTTGATTTTTCAGTTAATATTGGACGTCGTAATACATCGTAAATCGAGGTCATTGCCCTACTCCCGTATCAGGATCTCGGAAAGCCGATCCAATCCTGATTTAACCAAGATGACTTTCTCATGTCCCAATAAATCTCGAATATTTAAGTAATCTGCAAGAATAATCTCGGCGTTTGGCAAATTATTAATCGCCCTGACTAAAAGGTCATAGTTTTCGTCCCGTTCAGGATAGACCACCAAACAATCTAAGCTGCCAGTGATTTTATTAAGGGTGTCAACCATGACCTTAGTTTTCGCTTCTTTTAGAGCAAAGGCGTCCACAATATAGATTTCCTCAGCGGAATACTTCTGAGAGATCGCCGACCTTAAAGCTGCCCGGCGCATCTTCTTAGGCATCTTTTGTTGATAAGATCGCGGCTTGGGGGTGAAAATTTTTCCACCACCCACCCACTGGGCTGCCCGGATTGAGCCCTGTCGTGCTCGCCCAGTCCCTTTTTGACGCCAGGGTTTGCGACCACCACCGGAAACTTCGCTTCTTCCTTTTGTACTGTGTCTTCCCAGACGTTGGTGCGCCAGCTGGCGAACAAAAGCCTGATGCATCATATCTATGTTGACCGGGGCATCAAAGATTTCTCCTGGCAAATCGACAGTATCGATTTTTTTACCCTTGATATCAATAACATTTGCTTCCATAATCTTCAACTCCAACCCGCTACTGCTTTCGGGCTTCTTTAATAATGACCAACCCGTTTTTGGGTCCGGGTACTGATCCTCGCACTGCAATGATATTATTTTCGGGATCAATCCTGGAAATCATCAAGTTCTGGGAAGTGACCGTATCAGTTCCCATCCGCCCGGGCATCCTTTTGCCCTTAAAAACACGCCCAGGGGTGGATCCTGCACCGATTGAACCCGGTGCACGGTGTCTGTCTGATTGACCGTGGGTTTTTGGGCCGCCGGAGAATCCGTACCTCTTGACAACTCCGGAAAATCCGCGCCCTTTTGATTTCCCAACTATATCGACCCGGTCACCTTCTGCAAATACTTCCACAGTAAGGGTCTGACCTTCTTCTAATGTTTCATCTGTTCGGAATTCCCTTAAAATACGGAGGGGAGGCAGTTCGTTTTTCTTCAGGTGGCCAAGCTCTCCACCGGATAGGCGTTGGGATTTGGTCTCATCAAAACCTAGCTGAACTGCGCTGTAACCATCATGGTCCACGGTACGGACCTGGGTAACAAAACAAGGCCCAGCTTTAATGACTGTAACGGGAACTGATTTCCCTGAATCATCAAATAACTGGGTCATACCAACTTTCTTTCCAATTAGCCCTTTCATCTCATTTGTCTCCTACTATCCATTTATTTTCTGGGACTGTCAACTAGGGCTTAGCTTCATCATCCCAAATAACGCAGTCAACGTAACCTTCGCGAACAGCTGGATTTTGCGTTCTCTCCAGGAAACGTTCTTCCGTTATCCAATCCTCCTGCTGGTTTGGTCCTTCTATTTCTTCCAGCATAACTCCGCCCGGATTGCAGCGGAGTTGGTCAAACATACTTTCCTTACTGCTGCCCCCTGCCGTTTGACACAGAAGCTACATTATACACCATTAAATTTTAATTTCAATGTCAACACCTGCAGGTAAATTGAGTCGCATCAACAAATCAATTGTTTGCGAATCGGGTTCCAGTACATCGATCAAGCGTTTGTGGGTCCGGATCTCAAAATGTTCATGAGAGTCCTTGTGTACAAAGGTTGACCGTCGTACAGCGAATTTTTCAATTCTGGTAGGAAGAGGAACCGGTCCTGCAACCCTCGCTCCGGTTCTCTCAGCAGTCTCAACGATCCGGCGAGCAGATTGATCCAGTACTCTGTGGTCGTAAGCTTTCAGGCGAATTCGAATTTTTTGTTTAGCCATAATATTACTCTAAGATCTCGGTGACCACGCCGGACGCAACCGTCAGACCACCCTCACGAA
>CAZUMG010000015.1:0-22621 GCA_964621895.1 uncultured Anaerolineales bacterium
TAGTTCTGGCTTGGATCTGTCCCCAGGCCTAGTGCGTAAAGTAAATTTTCTGTGCCGGGAAGAGCATCGCAGGCAACATTAATATCATCCCAGGTGATGGGAGCATTGAGCCCTGCATTAGCGAAGATGTCCGAGCGGTACCAGATTGCTTGAATCCATCCGTCAAAAGGAACTGCAGCGTATTTTCCGGTGGCGGGGTCGGTCACCATGGTCAGAGGACCAGCTCGGAAATCATCCTCTCCAACACTGGCTATCACTGCCTCGGCAGCATCCTCGTCCAGGATGCCATCTGCGGCAAAAGCGGACACCCGTTCGATACCCATGCGGACAATATCGGGCAGCCGGTTGGCAGCCTGAGCGGTGGCGATGCGCTGAGCGATGCCTGCTTCCTCGATGGCGATAATGCGGACATCGATCTCAGGATGTTCAACCATGAAAGCATCTGCGATGGCTTCATAAACATTCACCCGGGCTTCCTCGTTATCGGTGGTCCAGAACTCAACCACGGTTTTATCAACCGGTTCTGCCGGAACTTCGACCTCAACCGGAACTTCGACCTCAACTACAACGGTTTCCTTGACGACCTGGGGTTCAGCTGGTTGGCAGGCTGACAGCAGGAATGCTCCCAGCAGCACAACCAGCAAAACAGTAAAGAACTTCTTCATAATAATCCTCCATACATATCAGTAGTAGTGAACAAAGGGCTAAGATTTGATCTGGAACTTTTAAGATCTCCGTACACCTCCTTCTTGTTCCTTAGATAGACGGATTGGTCCCCAAACTAGATTGCCGGATCACCAGAGATGGCTGCAGTAAAATTTGAGTCTGCTCAAGGGGTTCACCCCGGATCTGTCTGATGAGCATGTCACAAACCATTTCCCCGATTTGATAGATGGGTTGATGAACAGTTGTTAGAGGCGGGTGGCAGTGTTCTGCCAGGGGAATATTATCAAATCCTGTGATGGCGATATCCTGCCCGACCGAGAAACCCAGCTGCTGGGCAGCACTGATGGCTCCCAATGCCATCAGGTCATTACAAGCCACGATAGCGGTCGGCGGTTTTGGCAGTTTCAGTAAGACTGAAGCCAGTTGGAAACCGGTCCGCTGGGTCATATCACCGGCGACTATAAGATCTGGTTCCATCGTGAGGTTATTTTCCTTCAAGCCATCCAAAAAGCCCTGGTGGCGGTAGTGGGCAAACATCAGATGATCAGGCGCCCCCAGAAAGGCGATGCGCTGGTGGCCCAAATCTGCCAGATGGCGGGTAATTAAACGCATCCCGTAGGCTCCATCTTCATCAACAAAAGGATAGTCGTTTTGATCCAGCATGCGCCCGAAAGCCACAAAGGGAATCTTTATCTGCGACAGGTATTTGATGCGCTGGTCCTGCTGGCGGGTACGGACGACAATAAAACCATCCACTCGGGGGCTGCGGGCGAATTTATCGTAAGCCTGAAGCTCCTCTCTGCCCTCCGGGCAGGTGGAAACCAATAAATCAAAACCCAATTTGGCAGCCTGATTGCCAACGCCAGCTAAAAACTCACTGAAAAAGGGGTCAGAAAATCGAGGTCCGAAGGTGGGTATGACAAAACCAATCGTGTCAGTGCGCTGCTTTTGCAGGCGCTGGGCGAGTATATTAGGACTGTAGCCAAGCTCCTCGGCCACAGCATGCACTTCAGCCCTGGTTTCGGGGCTGACATCATTAAAGTTGTGCAGCGCCCGGGATACGGTAGTGACGGATTTTCCAACCCGGCGAGCAATATCTTTGAGTGTAACGGACATGAACGGGAAAGATCCTTGACCCAAAACGTTTAGGTTCCTCTTTATTCTAAACCAAAACGTTTTGGATATCAATACAAGAGGGGAATATCAGGATGAAAATCATAATTTCCCTTTCTGTGGGGTGTCTTTTGGGTTGAAAGGCAGGTGTGGGGGAGGTTTTTCAGCTAGTGAGGGGCTCTCCCCGCAGAGGATTACACCTGGAAAATTATGGGTGTCCTGCAGGAAGAGCAGGTCACACTCCTGGGGGTTGATGGGTCCCAGATCTATCTAGATCCAACGGAACCGTTGCCCTGGGGCCATGGCCACTTCGCCACCGGAGCGACACCTAGAAATGTTTCTATCCCCCGGGGAACTTCTCTAGGTAAATGGTCAAGTGGACGAAATCTGATCGAAACTATCCGGTTCTCTCTGGAACTGAAGCTTGCCTCTCAATGTGCCTAGGTGTACTCACCAGATCCAGCGCCCTCATAACAGTGGCAAGAAAAGGAGCAGCTCAGATTGACTCTTGTAAAACTCAATACTTGGCCGGGCGGGATCAGTTGGATATTGCTCACTCATCGCGATGAATGTCTTACCAATCTCGGGGAGCCTTTCTGTCCACTGCATCATCTTCCTGCGTATGTACTTCCCGCCGGGAATGAGGTAGGTTTCCAATCCCATAGCGTCAGGTTTGTCACTGGGAAGAAGCGCAACACATGCCCGATATTCCCCAGCGTGGTAAGTTCCATAGAATCGTCTGCCCTTAAGTGACTTGAGCTTGGATTCCAGCTTATCAAAGTCCTTCTGTGCATCTGCGGGACCGGCCTCTGCAACAACACAAATAACCTCAATGTCGTTAAGGATGACTTCCACCCCATTAACTCCTTTGCTAATAATAATCCAGCGCCGTGCTAACAGATGAACTTTGCGAAGCATCCTGGAAGGGCGCCCGCCGCCGTGTTTGTCTTTAATTATTATAGATCCAAAACCAATAAATGGTTTTAGCAGCTGCTTCTTCCCACCAAAGGCGGTCAGGGGAGCAGGGGTTACTAGAATGTAGTTGTGCTGGGGCACAGCAGGGGGTGTGGTATCCTCGGTTTGACAAAGAGATGGGAGTGCCATCCTGGGACCTGGGAGTTTGGGTTAATTCAATAAATACGTCGTTTTATACCGCCTCCACAAGAGCATTTTAAGCCATCAATATAAAAAATGGTTTTTTTCACTTGATTTGGCTTTCAAGCGAGTTTTTTTCAAAGGGTTTAATGATAACTTTGTTTTTTTTTTGTTCTTTGGCCTAAAATACAGCCCAAAGCCACCTCTGCGTCCACTCCAGAAATACTTGAAATGGTTTGATGAGAACGCTGGTTTGGCAGCGGAATAAATTCCCATAAAGACCGCTAGATAATTGCCAAAAACTCCCCCGGGGAAACAACGGGGATAGATCGATAAGGATTCATGCTAAGTACATCCGCATCCCCAGATACCAGGCAGTCAGCCACTCCAGCCAGGGCGACATCCAGAAACTTGTCATCTTTGGGATCTCGGCAGTCAGCTACCCTTTGTTTAGGAGTGACTGCCTCTCCGCGTAAACGGATCAAGTTGATCAATACCGAGATATCATCCGGCACAATATGATACTTCAGGCGGAATTTTTTCCGTCCCAGCCCATCAACGATCTCCATAATTGTTTCTTTGGAATACAAAAGAGTGAATTTTCCATCCTGCAAAGCTCGCAACACCTCTCCTGTAGTTCCTTGAGGGTAGATCAACCCGCTCACCAATACCCCTGTATCAATTACAACCAGCATCCGCTATTCCTGTCTTGCTTCTTGGGTATCAGCTGATATCTCTTCTTCGCTGTAATCGGCGTTTAGTTTTCCCATTCGGTCCCACACTTGATCGAAGCGCGCTAATATATCGCTTTCCTTCATCTCCTGGAATCGCAGATAGGGTATTTTTACATATCCCCCCAAAAAGGTATATTCCAGAGCGAGCCAATCCCGTTTTTTCACCGATATTCAGCCTAAAATCGACAACCAATAGCTCGGTAATAAGATAAATCTTCCCTCCCTGGCATAATCCTGCCTTAACGATATCGTTATCGGTATTCTACCCTGATTTTCAGCGTCAAATAAGCAGCAAGCCTCAAGCTAACTTATAATCATATAACCCGGGGGGAATTTCTGACACCACTGATCTTCCTGTAGTGATCAAGTCAATGGATGCGCTATAGCCACCCAATAGCTTAAAAAAGGCAATCTGAAGACGAAGGGGATGCTCATGGCTGAAGAAACCACAAAAAAGGCAGCGGAAAAACGATTGAAGATCCTGGAGGCTGATGAAATAGAAGCGGTTTTTGGCTTACCTGTTTTCGACGACGACGATCGAGAGTTATATTTTTCGCTCTTGCCGCCGGAAAAAGCGCTGTTATCACAGCTGCACGGCTATAAGTCTTACATCTATTACATCCTGCAGCTTGGCTACTTCAAAGCCCGGCAGCAGTTTTTTGTTTTTGATCAGGCGCAAGTGGCCGCAGATGCTAACTACGTACAACGCATCTATTTTCCTGATTATGCTCTTGGGGATTTAGCGATCAGTAAAGTAACGCGTCTCAAACAGCAGCGTCTTATTATGGAGCTGCTAAACTATCGTTCATGTGGCGATGAGGAATGGACATTGCTGCGGAGCAAAGCACAGCAGCTAGCGCGCATCAGCAGCCGTCCGATCTATATTTTCCGCGAACTGCTGGCCTATTTGGCCAGAGAGCGGATAGTGGTGCCCGGCTACACGATGATCCAGGAAATGATTGGAGCTGTGCTGCAGCGTGAAAAAGAGCGCCTGGTTGCCATAGCTGCATCTCAATTGACTGCAGGCGATGCTCTGGCCCTAGATAGCCTGCTGGACAACCCCCACGGTTTGTATGAGATCACCCGGCTAAAACGTGAACCAAAGGACTTCAGCAACAAAGAGATGAACCAAGAGATCCGGCGCGGCGAACAGATCAAACGCCTGTACGCTGTGGCCCAAAACATCTTGCCCCGGCTGGAGATTTCCAACGAGAGCATCAATTATTATGCTTCAATGATCAACTATTATTCCGTCTTCCAAATGAACCAGCTTGAGCGGAACCTGGCGTACATCTATTTGCTGTGTTTTGTCTATCACCGCTATCAAAGACTTCACGATAACCTGATCAATTGCTTCATATACCGGGTCAGGCAGCTTCTCGATGAAGCAAAAAGCGCTGCCCGGGAGTGTGTGTATGAGCATCGTCTTGAGCATACCCGACAGCTGAATAAGGCCGGGCAAGTCCTCAAATTGTTTACAGACGAGTCAATCGCCGCCGCAACACCGTTTGAAGAAGTGCGCGCCAGGGCGTTTTCTATTCTCCAGCGAGAGAGCCTGGAGAAAGTGGCTGACCATATATTACAAACTGCGCAGTGGGACGAAAAGCTATTCCAGTGGGAGTATATTGACCAGATATCCAAGCGTTTTAAGCTGCGCTTACGTCCGATCCTCCGGATCCTGGATTTCGAGGCTGCGACCTCCAATCACCCCCTGATACCAGCCCTGAAGTTCCTGAAAACAGCCCTTCAACAAGAGAAACCGCTGACACAGTACAAAGCAGATCAGCTCCCCTGTCGGTTTATTCCTGAGGCTAGCAGCCGATATCTGTATGCCAAAACTCCCAGGGGAGAAAAACAGCTCCTGTTCGACCGCTATGAATTCCTCATATATCGCACCCTGCGGAATGAGCTTCAGTCAGGCGGTATCTTTTGCCAGAACAGCGTGCGCTTTCGAAGTTTTGAAGATGATTTACTGAGTGATAACCAATGGCGAGAAAAGGACAGGCTGATTGACAGGGTGGGACTGCCAATTCTTACGCAGGAGGCAGAGGAACATCTCGCAGATCTCAGCAACTTGCTGGAGACGCGGCTTGCGCAGGTTAATCAGCGAATTGCCTCTGGAGAGAACGAACACATCGAGGTCAAAAAAGGCGGCCGTTGGCGTCTGCCCTATACGCGCGCTGAAAGAGGGATGAATGACCCGCTTTTCGAGTCTCTGAAACAGGTTGATATCCATGCGGTATTTCATTTTGTCAATCACCGGTGCCAGTTTATGTCTGAGTTTACTCATGTGCTGCATCGTTTTGCTGGGCGAAAGGCAGACCAGCGCACATTGACAGCCTGTATTCTTGCCTGGGGAACCAACATGGGATTGGGTCGCATGGCCCAGATCTCTGACATTGGGTACCAGGCACTGGCAACCACATCTAACAACTTTATTCGCCTGGAAACCCTGCAGAAAGCGAATGCTTCTGTAGCCAACGCACTTGCTCAATTACCTATATTCCAACAATACAATCTGGGTGGTGTCATTCATTCCAGCAGTGATGGCCAGAAATTCGAGACTTTACTACATACCATCAATGCCCGGTATTCTCCCAAATACTTCGGTGTGATGAAGGGAATTGTGGCTTACACGTTGATCGCTAATCATATCCCGATTAACGCCAAGATTATTGGGGCCAATGAGCATGAGAGCCACTATGTTTTTGATTTGCTCTACAACAATTTGACCGACTTTCAGCCAGATGTTCACTCCACCGACGCGCATGGTGCCAATGAGGTCAACTTTGGAATCTTGAACTTCTTTGGTTACCGGTTTGCTCCTCGTTATCGAGATCTGTACAGCAAGGCAAGCAAGGCGCTTTATGGATTTATGCATCCCAGCCAGTATGATTCCGATTGGCAGCTCCGTCCGATCCGCAAGATCAACAAGAAACTCATTATCGAGGAATGGGAAAATATTCAACGGATTGTTGTTTCGCTAGCCTTGAAGACAACTACGCAGTCCATTGTGATCGGCAAGCTCAGTTCTTATGCTCGCAAGAACAGGACCAAACGGGCCTTGTGGGAGTATGATAATATTATTCGCAGCCTGTATCTGCTTGACTATATTGACTCTTTATCTCTTCGCCAGAATGTACAGCATGCGTTGAACCAGGGCGAAAGCTATCACAAACTTCATAAAGCCGTTTCTTACGCCAATTTTGGTAGATTGCGGTTCAAAACAGAGGGCGAACAGCAAATTTGGAATGACTGCGGTCGTCTCATTGCTAACTGTATTATTTACTACAACGCGCAGATCCTGTCGAATGTTCTGCGCCGCCAGGCAGAAGATGGGAGCTCCCTGGCAGCCGGACCTCTTGCCAGGGTTTCACCGGTAGCATGGCAGCATATCAATTTTTATGGCCGTTATGAGTTCACTAAATCGTTTCAGCCCATCGATATTGACGAGATTGTGCAAGAATTATTATCCCAGACAAACCTGGTTCCAGAAATTTCATAGTCCTGGAATATACCTTTTTGGGGGGATATGCAAAAATACCCAACGAACAAAGTGCGGGTATAGAATGCGGACAAGAAATATCAACCCTCGAAGCAACTGACTCTTAATCAGGCTGGGGGGGATCCATTATGTCCACAGGGGGAAATAGCGTCCATTATGTCCGCAGAATAGGAGGAAAAACGTCCATTGTGTCCATTGTTTCCACCGTATTTGCACCTAAACTGCACCCGAATTTAGATTTGTCAACCCATAAGGCGACTCGATTCGACAAAATATTACGGTTCGAGTCCAATACCGCCCACCTTCTTGGTCCCATCTCGAACCTCATAGTGAGGTTGGGATGGGATTTTCTATTAACCGTCTCGGACCAAGGATGATCAGCGAATGTATCTCTGTTAAAACTTCAGCTGATTTCAGGGAATACGAGCAACAATATCTTCGTCAGTTATTGATAGAGGAGATATTTAGAACAAGATGGACAAATCTGGTTTATTGCTCAGGGGGATTTTAAGGAAAATCTGGAAGAAGCTGATCAATCACCATATAAAAGATTTGGTCCATAGGCGTAATTTATTAGTTGTTGCCGTTGATCCGGAGCAATCCCCCCTGTATGTATTTCAATTATCCTACTTAATTGCCAGATCGATAAAAAATACATGTCAGGAGTTTTATCCCTGATTCGTTCCCCGTTTAATCCAGGATTTAACTTAGCGCGTTTTAATATCATTAATATAATAACTATCCAGTTGCTTGTTGCCCGTGATATGGCAGCAGCTGTATCGAAGGAGTATACCTTATGACAACACCCGCTATTCAAACCCAAAACTTGTCTCGCAAATATGGCAATCTCACTGCTGTAGACTGCCTTTCCCTGTCTATTTCCCCGGGGGAGATTTTTGGTTTCCTGGGGCATAACGGTGCTGGAAAGACAACTACTATAAACCTGTTAACGACGCTGCTTTTACCTACTGCCGGAAGTGCAAGTATTTTAGGTTACAATGTCGTCACCCAAAACCGCGATGTCCGACAACATATTGGCTACGTACCTGAAAATGTGCATATGTACAACGACCTGACGGTAGCCGAAAATCTGCGGTTCTTTGGAGAATTATCCGGTGTGACTGAGATTGAAACGCGGATTGATGCATTGCTTGATCTACTAGGTCACGCCGAATGGCATAACCGGCGGGTAGGTGACTTTTCTAAAGGGATGCGTCAGCGAATCGGAATTATTCAGGCTTTGCTGCATCAACCCGCTGTTTTGTTCCTGGATGAACCGGCTTCCGGGCTGGATCCGGAAGGACAGCGTGACATTGACAACCTGATCATCCGCCTTAATCGGGAGTTTGGTATCACCATCTTTATGAATACTCACCAGCTCTCGGAAGCAGCTAAACTTTGTACCAGTATCGGCATCATGAACCATGGACGTCTGGTCATGGCTGATAAGCTGGAGAGTGTGATGACCAACTTCCCGGATGTGCCTACCCTGGAAGAGATTTATCTGCATGTTGAAGGTAAGGAAAACGGTAATGGGCATGTCCCCAGCATCGTAGGGGAGGTTCAGATATGAACGCTGCTTTGATAATCGGCCGCAAAGAATTCCGGGCAGCTTTTCGCAACCGTCTCTTCCTGACGATTACAGTTTTATTCCTGGGATTATCGGTGTTGTCAGTTTATATCGGCAGCACCACTAAAAAAGCAGAAATGCGTATCTATAACGAAACTATAACTACGCTGCAAGCCCAAGGGATCAGCGCTCTTCCTCCTGCTCCAGAGATCCATACCCTGACAATCCTTGCCAACCTGATTGAATATGTCAGCATGGTCGGTGCTATTCTGGCCGTGATCCTGGGATACAACACGCTCATTGAAGAAAAAGAATCAGGTGGGTTAAAACTAATCCTCTCCAGGCCGGTATACCGCGACCAGCTGATCACAGGCAAGTTATTGGGTAACGCCGCTGTGATTGCCACTCTGCTGGGATTAGTTTTTGTCTTCAATCTGATTTTACTGATTTTTGCAGGCGGCATATTTCCCACCCTGGGTGAGGTCACTCGCTTGCTGGTTTTCGTGATTATATCTTTATGCTATCTGCTGATCTTCCTCAGTCTGGCAATGTTGTTGAGTATCCGGATGAAAAACAGCGCTACAGTGTTTTTAATTGCTCTGGTCTTGTGGATGGTCTTCAGTTTTGTAATCCCCCAGATGGCAGATACTTTCATGTCCAACAGCAGCGTGATTAACGGTATCAGCGGGGCAGTCAACCAAATTCCTCAGGCTACGGCGCTATCACAGGCGGTTAATTATTTATCCCCAACCTGGCATCTGCGCAATATCGGCGGTCAATTACTGCAGTCAGCCCCCGGCAGTGGGGCAATTGGGACAGCAGTCCTCATCCGCCACACTTTGGCAACCTTACTTGTGCTGCTGACTCCCTCGGCAGCATTCATTGCTGCCGGATATACCAGTATCTTGCATAATGAGACCCTAGTTTTGGAGTAAGTTATGAAAAGAAAATATCTCCTGATCTTTTTTGTGATCCTACTGGGTAGCGCCTGGATTGTTTCCCCGGCTCGCGCTGACGGAATCGCCTTGGCTCAAACTGTCCAGGCAAGTCAGATGGCAGAATATCAGCTTGAACTGCGCAATGATACTACCGCCAGCCATGAATACAGCCTCTCCCTTACCGGTCTTTCAGAAAAACTGACAGCCAGCTTCAGCCAGGGCGGTCCATTACTCAATAAAGTTGCGGTTGCAGCCAATAGTTTTGAAGAGTTTTTTCTACGAATCGAGGTCCCAGCGGACACTCCCATAGGGCATTACACTGCCCAAGTTATTGCCACCCGAGAGGATGGTCTGTTATTTGCTTTTCCGCTTGCTCTTAACGTTGAAAATACTTATGCAATCCAGATCATAAGCCAAAATCTGAATCTGACCACTTTTAGCGGCCAGGAGTTCACTTTCGACATCACAGCCATGAACAGCGGCGCGGCTCCCATTACGAACGTTTCCCTATCCGTAAATGTCCCTGCGAAGTGGATTACGCAAATCGAACCGGCCCCTCTTTCCACCCTCGAACCCGGAGTACAAGCGGTTTTCCATTGCCGGGTGGTAGTGCCTGCCTCTCAGGTGGCAGCTGACCAAACCCTCAAGCTGGTTCTAATCAGCGACCAGGCTGCCAGCCCTGAGAGCACTCTGGTGGTGCGTGTCCAGAAAAGCCCGACTTTTTTCTATGTCGCTCTGGCAGTGATGGGTCTGGCAATTGGCGGTGGCTTGCTTTACTTCAGATTAAAAGGGCGGAGATAATAACGATTATTAACTTTTCCAAAGGAGTTTTTATGAGCACGGACTCTGTAAACACATCTATCCCGATTCCCCAACGCGGTCATACCCTCTGGGTGATTGCCCGGAAGGAAATCAGTGATGCCCTGCGGAACCGCCTTTTTTTAGTTGCGATGGCCATGCTGTTAAGTTTGAGCCTGACAGCAATTGTTTTAGGGGCAATAACTGTGGGAAGCAAAATGATTGAATACCGCCAGTCGGTTCAAATTCTTACCGATCTGGGTCGCCTGGATATTCCTCCGGCCCCAGATCTCAATCCGATCGCTGTTTCAAAGAATTTCATTAACTACCTTGCAATGGTCGGGGCGTTGTTAGCTATGATCCTGGGTTTCACTAGCATCCAGAAAGAGCGTCAAGCCGGAACTCTAAACTTAATCCTCTCCCGACCTGTGTATCGGGACCATTTGCTGAGCGGCAAGCTAATTGGTAACGCTTTGTTGCTCGGGTTGCTGCTCACTGCTGTGGGGGTAGTAACTGTGCTTGCAATTGGATTAGTAGGTAAAGTACTGCTGACGCCCGATCAATCTTTTCGTTTGGTGCTGACCTTATTCATGTCCTGGCTATATATGTTGACTTTCTTTCTACTAGCGATATTCTTCAGTCTACGGCTGCCAAACGGGAATCACGCCCTTCTGCTGACCGTAATCATCTGGCTGGTATTCGCTTTTATCTTCCCCCAGATCGGTGACACCATGGATCTGGATAATCAGCTGCCGGGCGGTTTCTTTGCCACCCTCGGTTTGGATAAAGCAGGGGAAGATAAAGCCTTGCAGCAATTCAAGTGGTATGAAACCGTACGCGATGGTGTCGAAGAGCTTTCGCCTACCAAACACTATGAACGCATCAGTTTCGCATTGCTAAGTATCAAGCAGCAATTTACCGAAAACACCTGGCTGGAAGTGCTGCAATTGAAGGCTGTCAACCTGATTGGATTGCTCGTCCCGATCGTATTGCTCTTAAGTGCTTCGTATATCGTTTTCCTCAGGCAAGATTCCTGACAAAGGATAAACTAATTCATCTCAATAATTTCATGGAGGAACAAATTATGTCAAAAAAACTATCCTACCTAATTATCATCAGTATTTTTACCAGCCTTCTGCTAGTTGCCTGCGGCAGCAGTCAACCTGCGACAACCTCCCAGAACGGTCCCGATACTGACGGCGATGGTATTCCTGATTCAGCCGAATCCCTTCTGGGCACTGACCCTAATAACCCGGATAGTGACGGGGACAACCAAAATGATCTGGCTGACCAAAACCCGGTGATGGCTGAAAACCCGATCCATGAGACCAGCACCACAGTAGCCATCACAATAAGTGGTTTGCAGGTCGAGAACAATACTGATATTGATGGGGCTGATGTCGCCGACCATCTGGAGTTTAAAGTTGCCAATACCACTAAGAATGGGCTTACGAATTTTGATATCTACTACACCATCACCGATCAGACTACCGGCGTAGTACAAGGTTATTACCGCACACTTCCCAACTTCACAGTCAAGGCGGGTGAAGTCAAGACCATTCACTTCGACAATACTAACCAGCCGGACCACTATAGCGTTAACCCCAATAACGCGTTCTACAAAGATGTCAATCCATTAACGCTTGAGGTAACCTTGCACGTTCCGGGTTATGCCCCCAATACTGCATCGGTAAATAAAGATGCTGCAGGCGCAGAAGGCGGTGGAGAATAACATTTGTCCCCTAATACAACCACATATCATATAATGGAATTAATCGACCTGGTGAATGCCCGATGAGATTTGGCCGCCGACCTAAGGAATGGAATTCAAATGCACATACTGGTTGTTGAAGATGAACAGCGTATGGCAAAGTTGATCCGCCAAGGATTGACCGAAGCGGCCTATGCGGTTGATATTGTTGGTAGAGGTGATGAAGTTCTGGGTTGGGTGAAAAGTACCACCTATGATGTGATATTACTGGATATCATGCTGCCCGGGATGAGTGGTTTGGAAGTCTGCCGGGAGTTACGGTCAGAAGGTTTTAATATGCCAATATTGATGCTTACTGCCCGCGACTCCCTGCCAGACATAGTCAAAGGGTTGGATAGTGGCGCAGATGATTATCTGATTAAACCATTTGCAATCGAAGAGCTGACCGCCCGCGTAAGGGCGCTGGGACGGCGGGAAGGGCCAAGTAAAAATGCCGAATTAGTTGTAGCCGATCTGACTTTGAATCCCGCCACAAAACTTGCCCGCCGTGGTGAACGAGTCATTGAGTTAACTGCAAAAGAATATGCATTGCTAGAGACTTTGATGCGCCGTCCTAATCAAGTCTTAAGCCGGGACCAGATTATTGACCATGTCTGGAATATGGAATTCAATTCTGGCTCAAAGTTGATTGAAGTTTATATCCATTCTCTGCGTAAAAAAATTGATCATGATTTTTCTGACAAACTTATTCAGACTGTGCGGGGGTTGGGATACCGGATAGGCAGCAAGAATGAGAAACATTAAGCTGCGTTACCAGATTGTGATTTGGACAGTAGCATTGGAAACAATGCTGTTATTGGTATTTGGAGGAGTTTTTATCTTTGTAATCCAAAAATCTCAAAATCAACAAATAGAAGAAACTTTGCGCTTAAGTGCTGCCCAGTTGAACGCTGTGGTGGATATTCAATCTGGAGAATATCACGTTAGTTCGGCTGAAACTGCTGATATGCGAGCCCGCGGGGTTATGGCTTGGATCCTTACTCCTGAGGGGCGAATAGCTACCACTATCGGCAGTGCTGAAAATTACCCTCTCCCGGTGGACCTTCCCCAGCCTGGCCAAACTGCTGATAGTATATTGCCTGGGAATATTCCTGTTCGGCTCTCTGTCAGCCCACTCACCGAAGGCACAAACAATTTAGGAACTTTGGTACTGGCATTGTCTTTGCACAACAGTCGGGTCGTTCGTGACCAGCTTTATCTTGGATTATCCATATCAATTCCGTTTGTGATTCTGCTTTCTGCTGCCGGGGGTCTTTTTCTATCCCGGCGGGCACTTCAACCGGTTGCGGATATCACACGAACTGCCCAACAGATCAGTGCCGCAGATCTCAGCCAGCGCATCACCTTGGATTTACCGGATGATGAAATTGGCCAACTAGCCCAAACCTTTAATGCCATGCTTGAACGTCTGGACAGTGCTTTCAAGCGCGAACGCCAATTCACCTCTGACGTATCTCACGAACTGCGCACTCCTCTAAGTTTAATAAAGACTCAACTCAGCCTGGCACGCTCCCGTACACGTGATGGCGATACCCTGTTAGAGATGATGGCTGATATGGAAGGTGATGTCGATCGCATGACTGGCTTGATTGAGCAGATGCTGGCATTGGCACGCGTGGAACAGCAAGGCCTGAAACCTTTTTCCACGGTGGATTTGGAAGATTTACTGGGTGATATCACCCACCAGTTTCAAAAAAAAGCTGGTGCGGCAGGGATCGAATTAATCTTGGATGTACCAAACAATTTTGACTTGAAAATTCAGGGAGATGAAGACCGCCTTCGGCAGGTTTTCACTAATTTAATCGATAACGCCATCAAATACACTCCTCGGGGTGGTCAGGTTAGTCTGTATGTTGTCCGTGACGGTAACCAAATCCAAGTGGCGGTGGCTGATACCGGGGATCCCATCCCGCCAGAACATCTTCCTTACCTGTTCGAGCGTTTTTATAGGGTGGAAACCTCTCGCTCGCATGATTCTGGTGGAGCTGGATTAGGACTGGCGATCTCTCGTGAAATTGTACGCCTGCATGGAGGAACAATCGAAGTTCATAGCGAGCCGGGCTCAGAGACGATTTTTACAGTCCGTCTACCTATGCAACAATTTTAATTAACTCGTTTTGCTAAACTGGTTTGTCGTTACTCTCAGTTTAGCACTACGTCAGGAACGCTTTCATAGTATTACCGTAACCGCACCAGAAAATTCAATTTATCATCCGGAAAAGGCGACTCAATATTTTGATTTTGCTGAAATGATCACCTCCCCTGCCCCAGTAACCTGCTCACTCGCACCCGATCCGGGTTACTTACTAATTACCACCTTGTCACCAAGCTTAAGCCCATTTTTAATTTCAGCGAAATTGGAGTCCATTAACCCTACTTCTACTGATCGTAACTTCTGCTCATTATTCTCCATCACATATACAGCATATTTTCCAGGGGATTGTTCCCGCAATGCTTCAATGGGAATGAACAGGACACCTTGAGCCTGACCCCCGATAATGTCAACCGCGGCTGTCATTCCAATTGGCAGGTTGTCAATAGCGGTTGTCTGGATCTCATCCATCGCTACCAGTGCCTTAATCAATGTCACCTGCCCTGCAGACTGGGTCGAAATCCGAATTCCTGAGGCATCATACAAATTCGGGTCGATTTGAACAACCTCTCCCGTGAAAACCTGGTTGGGAAGGGCATCAAATACAAGTTCAACCTTGTATCCAATAGCAATTTTTCCGAGATCTGCGCCATCAAGGGAAATATCCAAGTAGCGTTTGCTGAGATCTGCCATCGTAATGAAGGGACCAGAAACATCATCTCCCGCTGTTGCGACAACCGATAAAATGACACCGTCTATGGGCGCTACAATAACAGCTTGGTCAAGCATGCTTTGGGATACTGCAAGATTCGCTTCAGCGCTTGTTAATGTCTGTTCGGCTAAAGCAACTTTATCAGGATCTGGTCCATTATTAACGTGATCCCATGTCTGGTTAACCTGAACCACACGAGCTGCAGCCGTCGAGAGTGCTATATCAATTTGGGTTTGTTGAATATCAGGCGGATACACATTGAGCAAATGATGTATAGCCGCGATAAATTTTTGTTGAGAGTCAGAAAGATTTTTTACCGCCTGGATTCTTGTTTGATTATCTTCCGGATAATAAGAGTACCTGGTGAAGGCAGACCGGGCACCAGCGAGACGATACCAGGCGGTTTGCATTTCCGACACAGCAGAAACAAAAAATTCCGGGCTAACAGTTTGATAATAATTTGCCGGTGCCTTCACCTTCTTGCCGCTCAATAAATAGACATAAAATACCTCGTTGCGCCAATTGAAGACCGCCTTCTGTAAAGCTAGTTCGGCACTGGCAAGCCCTGTTTGATTCTGCGCGGCAATGATAGTAGCCTCCGCATGAAGCTTCTCAAGCGCCTGGGATGCGGTCAGCACTGTAAGTTGATCTGCTGCAACAGCGGCAGCAAACTGCTCTCGATCACTCTGAACGGCCAATACATCTCCCTGTGATATTTTGTCGCCGACTTTTACATTTATCTCTGAGATAGAGCCACTGGTTCCAAACCCGAGTTTAACCTGATTAAGTGCAACCAATACGCCTGAACCGCGAGCGTAGATGGAAATATCTCCTTGTTGCACTGGTGCAGTTTGGTTATATTGTGACGGTACATTGGTAGCGGGCGAAATCTGAGCTGGTAGATATATCAACTTAAAATAAGTTGCCCCAGCCACAGCAAGAATAAGAATCACACTAATTGCGATAAGATAGTTCTTCTTGTTTAATTTTACAAACATGGTTATTTTTATCCTTTCCCCAAATAATCTGACTGATCAGATAGTACGAAAGAGAAACCTATCAAGAGAGACAAACGCTGCCTTTTTCCAGACTCTCAAGGTAAAAAGGCAGCGGTTTTTCTTTTTAGAGTTCTCGAAGTACCTCCGCAATATCCATCCGGGCCAAGCGACGATTTGTCAAGAGGGTTGCGCCTGTCATCCCCACCATGACTAAAAGCATCAGAGCTATCAAATCTCCCCAAGGAATCACCACGCCTTCAGGTGGAATGGTGTACAGAGCTTTGAGAAGCGAAACAAATACCCGACCTAAAGGCAAACCGATGATGCTCCCAATAAGCACACTTAAGACTCCCACCGTGAGTGATTCGGACCATAAAATTCGCTTTATTTGAGAGACTGAACCACCAACGGCGCGCATCGCACCAAACTCTTTGGCTCTTTCGTACACCATTGAAAGCAGGAAAATTGCCAATCCGAGAGATATGATTAACACACTGTAGCCTTGTTCTATTTTGCCCAATCCTCGCAGATTCAGACTGGTCATCGAATTACCCAACTCCAAGATGGCGGTATCGATATCCTCTGTTTTCAATGAAACCTGAGTCCCCAAACTCTCTTGGATAGTAACAGCAACATCATGGGGCGAGGTCGAGGTACGCACCAAAAAGTAATTGATTTTGTCATTCCGTGTGATATTTTCCAAATAACTTTGGTTCATCACCAGGAAAGCATCTTGCGGAGAAGTGGGGAAGTACCGAATCACTCCCACCGCTTGAAGATGGGTCTCTGTCATAAGTCCATTAACATCCCCTGTCCGGGGTAGACTGATGATGACGGGATCACCTGGGAGGATATTATAGGCAGACGCCAATTCATCGCTCACCAATACACCATTGGGAGTGCTGGCCAGATCTGCCAGCGCTTGAGAGGTAGTTGTATCAACAAAGAAACTGTCCGGTAATTCAGAGACGAGTGGATATGTTTGGGGGTCAATTCCGAAAACTGTTTGGAGACTCGAGCCTACAAAAGCCTGGACTCGCTGGACCGGTGAGACAGCCTCAACTCCCGGAACTTGGTTTATCGTGTCTGCAAAACCTGCATTCTGCTGTCGAATACCACTTGCAACAGTTACTTTGACATCCGATCCTAAACTAAACCGTGCATCAATGGCTTTTTGAACTTGATATGTGTTTATAAAAATGCTCAAACTAATACCAAAAGAAAGTGCCAAAGCCACAATCACCACTGCAGATGCAATTTTTGGTGCTCGGCGAGTAATGCTTTTCCCTGCCATATACCCCAAATCTCCAAAGATCGCACGCAACATCCTCTGAATTACTCCAGCACCGCGGCTTACACCTCCTGATAAAATACGGCTGAGAGTTAGAGTCAAACCAACCCACATGAAAAAGGGTGCCAGGAAAACAAAGAAACCAAGGGAGAGACTGCTTCCCTCTGATCCCGTTGGTTGAAAACCAAAGCCTGTTGAGGGATTACGCATAATCCAGAAGATTAAGCCAGCTAATACCAAGCTGATAATATCCAGATAAGCCCTCGCCCAGAAAGGTGGTTTGGCTTCGTGCTCGGCCTGACGGCGTTCGTGAGAAATTTCCTGATTGAGAGTGGCACGCACAGGAAGATAAGTAGCAGCACCCGTCAGGAGCAACCCGGCTCCAAGTGCATAAAGTATCGATTGGAGATAGGTCCCTAACACAGCAGGTGCTACTGAACCAACCCCAAACAACACCGCCGTCGTGCCTAATCCTCCCAACAATCCCAAGAGCGTTCCAACCAAAGCTATCAAAAAACTGGTTATGCCCATGCTCAGCATGATCTGGCGCGGAGTAGCGCCGCGAGCACGGAGCAGACCAATTTCCTGTCTCTGCGGTCCTGTGAGTAAATCGGTAGCATATTTAGAGAGATACGCTGCCAAAGTGACACCAGGCATACCCAGGAATAGGAAAAGCAGCTTTGCCCAAAGGATATCAGATTTGGCTTTTTTCAAGGCGTCAGCAAGGTTGTTTGATATTTTTATTTCTCCCGGAAATTGCTTTTCTATAGACCTTCGCATTACATCGACAAAAAGACTTGCCTTGGTCGGATCAGATGGCAGAAGGTTGTGATCAGTTTCAACATGCAGTTCGTACTGGGGTTTTTGAGGGGGTAATGGCTTAGCATTAGAATCCCCGGATATTGGAGGATTGGTAAGTGCAACGGCAAGATCAGCTTCCCAAAGTTCCGGAGTTATGAACACGTCGTAAGGAACTGGGTTGTACTCCCCTTCATGGGAAGGATCCGATGCTGCAAAAAGAAAGTATGCCTCGCTGGGGTCTACAATTCCATCCACTTTCGTAGCATAAGGAGTGTTTAGCTGGTCAAAATAAATCAACAAGGGGTCTCCCGGCGACAATCCTAAATCATTTGCAGCAGTTTGGCTGATCATTACACCGCTGGATGACGGGGAACCACTCAGGATTTTTAAAGCTCCAAATACATCATAATAGGAAGGTTGTAATACAAAGACTTTCCCTGCTGTAGTTGCCAGTCCACCAACCGGCACACTCATGCTTGCAAAATCGGCGATAATAACCGGTTCGGCAGAATTCACAAACTGCTCTCCTTCCAGGGCTGATTGCAAAGGTTTCAAATCTGGATGAGCTAACGTAGAACGGACCTGCATATCCACAGCAACCGGTTTAATTGCCGCTTGAGTCATTCGGTCAGCAGAAGCATCCACAAAAAATAGAATACCCGAGAATAAGCCGACTGCTAGTACAAGACCAAAAAGGTAGGTTAATGTACGCCGGCGGTTCCTAAATGTAAGTTGTAATGCATAAATTAAATAAGACATCATTTTATCTCCATGTGCTGTTCGATTTTTCCATCCCGCATAGCAATAGTGCGATCGGCGCGGGCAGCATCCTCTGGAGAATGCGTGACCATCACCAATGTAACTCCATCTGATTCGTTTAACCCTATGAGAATATTCATAATTTCTGAAGCAGTGGCGCTATCCAGATTGCCGGTAGGTTCATCAGCCAGAATAATTTCAGGATGATTAGCCAATGCGCGAGCGATCGCTACACGTTGTTTTTGACCTCCGGAAAGTTCATCAGGCAAATAGTCCATTTTATCCGCTAAGCCTGTCCTCTCAAGGAGTTCTCGCACCCGAGTATGTCTTTCAGCTTCTGGAATTTCCGCTAAAACCATCGGAAATTCCACATTCTCAGCTGCGGTTAGGTCTACCAAAAGGTTAAACGATTGAAAGACAAAACCAATGTTCTGTTGACGCATGCGAGCACTATCCCCCTCGTCCAATTGGGAAAAATCCCGGTCGTTGAGCAGGATTTGCCCAGATGTTGGTGTCATTAGCCCACCTGCGATGCTAAGCAAGGTGCTCTTCCCGCAGCCGCTCGGACCAATTATAGAGACAAATTCACCTCGCTTTACTTCCATGCTTACCCCGCGTAAAGCATGAACCGTAATCCCATTCATGGGGTAGGTTTTTGTCAGATCATGGGTACGCAAGATTGTATTAGTCATTCTGGTCCTCCTCAATAATCAGTCCATCCTCAATGTGCAGAACTCGTTGGGCTCGGTCCGCCACCCGGCGGTTATGGGTTACAACCAGGAGCGACATCTGCCGTCCCAGATGTATTTTTTTTAGCGCTTCCATCACCTGCATGGTGATCTCTGTATCCAGTTCTCCGGTTAACTCATCGGCTAGCAGCAGATCCGGTTCATTGCTTAAGGCAATAGCAATACCTACCCGTTGGGCTTCACCACCGGAAAGCTGGCTAACTTTATGATCCAGTCTTTCCTCTAACCCCAGTTCCGTGAGCAGTTCTTCAGCCCGCTGGCGGGCTTCAGCAGCAGGAATGTTATTCCAGGTCATTGGTTGCATCACATTTTCCAACGCAGTAAGAAATGGAATTAGGTTGCCCGTTTGGAAAACAATCCCAATATGTTGGCGGCGATAGGAAGCACGTTCAGTTTCGTCCATATGGGCAATATCCCGTCCTGCGAGGATAATTTGCCCTGCACTGGGTGTATCCAACCCGCCGATTAGATTCAAGAGGGTGGTCTTCCCGGCGCCAGATCGTCCTTGAATGGCAACAAATTCTCCTGGCGCCAGATCAAATTTGGCACCTCGTAAGGCTACGGTTTCAATATCGTTTTCTTTGTAAATTTTAAAAGCCTTGCGTACTGAAAGCAGTGCACCCTGGGTATCAATAACACGCGGTGTTCGTTTACCGGTCATTAAATTACTCCTCATTTCCAAATAAAACTTGCTAGAATCTTGTCGTAGATCTCGCTCAGGTCGCCATAGAAAGCGAACGGCGCCGAGAAGGTAACATGGCCTAATTTATCACCTGCACTCCCCTCAATAAACACCTGGGTATCGATGAAACGCAGCCCTTTGCCAGTAACCTGATTGGTGCCTGATTCGTATTGATAGATCAAGCTGACTGCTTGCATCCCGTTGACATCGCCTGTCTGAACAGATAGTTTTTGGTAACCCGTGGTACTGTCAGCCAGCGATAAATCCATTGTTTCTGCAGCCTGCTGAGGAGTTTGTCCTTTAGCAGATATTATTTCAACTTCAGCAATCCAATCTCCATTAACTGAACGTACACTCTCCGGCGTGGTGCCAGGCTCTTGAGTCCAAGTATCAACAAAAAGTATCGTGAAATACCCTTGTGGATCTTCATACTTGACCATCAGTTCTTCTCCAAATTGAGAGTTGCTATTATCGTTATTATCAGATTCGGGCGCTGCGGGCAAGTTGCCTGGATTGGTGAGGGAAGGACCTCTGAGTCCTTCACCACCGCCGCCACCTTCACCTCCCCCACCCTCGGCTCCACCAGCACTTTTACTTTCAGATGCGGCTGGTACAGCTGGTACAGCTGGTTCAGCTGGTACGGCTGGTTCAGCTGGTTGGGCTGGTGCGGCTGGTTCAGCTGGTGGGGCTGGTGCGGCTGCATTCCCATTAGATACCGCTGGTGTACTTCCACAAGCGGCAAGCACAAAACTAATACTCAAGACTAAAATCAATAAAAACCATCGATTGTGTTTCATCGTGTTTTTCCTTTTTCATATTCGAATATAAATCCTATAACTAAGTAATGAAGAATTCTAAAACGGGCGTCGGTGATAAACGCCGACGCCCGTGAGCAAGAAGGAAATTATCCTTCGTTGTCTAGACCGGAATCAGTGAAGAGTAGATCACCATTTCCAGCATCGACCTTTACATCTGCTCCATTGTCCAACTCAACGCTGTAAACCAGCGCGCCATTCTCATTGTCCAACTCGGTTTTGACAACACTAGCTCCCGGGTTGGCAGCTAACACAGCCGCTTCAGCATCCGCGGCGGAGATGAGGGCTTTGCCCTGCAGAGCGGTGGCTTCGTTATCCTCACTTAATCCTTCGGATTGAGTCTGATCGACGGCGATACTACCGAGATAGGACGGGTCTTGAGCTCCTAAGTCCGCTTCTCCAGGAGTTTCTGCTCCTTCAGCATCATCCTTCTGGCCGTCTTCAACCTGTTCTCCACATTGGCCCTCAACACTGTCCGTGTCGGGTCCAGCAGGAGCGCCTTCATCGGGACCGTCATCCTGCTGTGAGGAACAATCCTGTGACTGAGCTGCAGGCGCAGGCGGTTGTCCCGATTGGGCATAGGACCTTGTGGTTCCGGCAAATCCCATCGCCCCTACTACTAAAATGACGAGGGCTGCCAATGCAACAAAACGCTTTGTTTCCATTTTTGTATCTCCTTTCATGCATAGTTAATCCGTTTTATTTACTCAGACCATTCTGAGCTTGATTTCATTCTAATCATGCAATCTAAGAACATGGAAAGGCCGAGCTAAGAAAACACTAAGAAAAAATCAGGGCGATCACGGTCACAGGGAAGCTATATTCAGCAAGCTATTTTCTGTTTGGACCACGATGGAGTTGGAAAGCAGACCTCACGGACGTTGCTCAATATTCACCGATAGAGATTACTGTTACAAACACAGCTTAATTACCCATATATCGTTTGTTATTTCATGCTGATTTCATTGAATCACCGGAAGGGATTGGTCTAGAAATCTCCCCGCCGGAGATAAAGCCCTTCGAAAAAAACTGCGGGGACTTTATTAGCAGTTGCTTTTTTTGCTCCAAATGGTCCCAGTAATCCCCGATTCTTTCCTACATACATTTAGGAAGAGGTCAGTCAAAGGATCTTGATTCCCATAATACCTTGAGATAAATTGAACCCAGAAAGTAATTTTGCCTCTGAATTTGCTTATCTCAATATGGACTATCTCCTGGATAACCGCGGCAGCTTTGGTAATACAAATAATCCCTAAGGAAATATATCGATTAGTCCCTTAGTCAGAAATATGCAGGGGATGAAGAACAATCCTCCGGTTGGAATTTATTATCCAATTCCAATGGAGGATAAGATGCAATCCAACCAAGAAATACATAAGGTCGGAGGTTAGTGAATGCAGTTATTCCAGAAAGGGTTTTGGCTCGCATGTAATCCAAGAGTTTCAAGCACGCTTTGTGATTTCATTATTCCACTTGCTATGAGGCCAAATGAGGCAGTAAACAAAACTAGATTGATCAGATAGTTAAGCCTG
>CAZUMG010000016.1:0-5794 GCA_964621895.1 uncultured Anaerolineales bacterium
TCAGATAATTGTGATAAATATAACTTGCAGATGATCAGCTTTTTCGTCATAATATTTTAGTATGCGGGATTAGTTCATACGAACATCTCCATTGATTTTCATAATCTATCACGAAGAATTTCTCATTAAAAAGGGAGTTGTATATGACTGCAAAAATCATAGATGGTACCGCTGTCGCCCAGGAAATTCGCGATGCGGTTGCTGCTGATGTAGCTGCCATGGTTGCGGAGGGGAAAAACCCACCGGGATTGGCGACGGTTTTGGTGGGGGAAAACCCCGCCTCACAGGTTTATGTAAGCATGAAGCATAAAGCCTGTGAAAAAGCCGGGATTAAATCAATAGGTCATGTACTTCCAGCGAACGCAACCCAGGAAGAGGTTGAAGCGCTGGTTAAGAGTTTAAACGATGATCCCAATGTTCACGGTATCCTGGTGCAGCTTCCCCTGCCGGATGGCCTGGATGACGAAAGTGTTTTACGCACGATCAGCATCGATAAGGATGTTGATGGATTTCATCCCCTAAACATTGGTCGCTTAGCCCAAAAAGGTCGGGAACCCAAATTTGTTCCGGCAACCCCGGACGGGGTGCTTTATCTGCTGAAAAATGCCGGGGTAGAATTAGAAGGTG
Source organism: uncultured Anaerolineales bacterium (assembly GCA_964621895.1). Lineage (GTDB taxonomy): Bacteria > Chloroflexota > Anaerolineae > Anaerolineales > UBA11858 > B10-G9. Next base: position 628 of record CAZUMG010000016.1, read on the forward strand.
CCAATGCCGTGGTCCTTGGCCGTTCCTTTATTGTGGGTATGCCGGCCGCGCTCCTGCTGGTGAAGGAAAACGCGACAGTAACTATTTGTCATTCCCGGACCAAAAACCTGAAAGAAAAATGTGCCGAGGCTGATGTTCTGATCGCGGCGGTTGGTCGGGCAGAGATGGTCAAAGGGGATTGGATTAAACCCGGCGCCGCAGTTATTGATGTAGGGACCAACCGGGTTGATGATCCCAGCGTTGCCAGGGGCTACCGTCTGGTTGGGGATGTTGATTATAAACAAGCCCTGGAAGTGGCAGGATATCTTACCCCGGTTCCCGGGGGTGTTGGTCCCATGACCATTGCGATGCTTTTACGCAATACAGTTCGTGCGGCTAAAATGGCTAATGGGTCATAGAACGTTTGCTGTGATAATATGGATGGATACACACAAAAAGGAGAGAACAGATGACTTTTAAGAAAAGGCACGTAACCCCATCTCCGCTGAAGCTCCTGGATCCCGTTCCTTCGGATATTGATATCGCTCAAGCCGCTGTCATGAAACCGATCCAGGACCTTGCAAGGGAGATCGGATTGCTGGATGATGAACTTGAACTCTATGGGAAATACAAAGCCAAGGTCACCCTGGATGTATTAAAACGCCTGAAAGATGTCCCCAATGGCAAGTATATTGATGTTACTGCCATCACCCCCACTCCCCTGGGAGAAGGCAAAACCACCACGACAGTTGGTTTAAGCCAGGCCATGGGAGCGCACCTGGGGAAAAGCATCTTCACCTGCATCCGCCAACCCAGCCAGGGTCCCACTTTTGGCATCAAAGGCGGCGCAGCTGGGGGAGGCTACAGCCAGATCGTGCCTATGGAGGATTTTAACTTGCACCTGACCGGTGATATCCACGCCATCACAGCTGCCAATAACCTGGTTGCTGCTGCCCTGGACACCCGTATGTTTCATGAAAGCCGTCAAAGTGATGAAGCCTTATTCAGGCGCCTTTGCCCGCCCGATAAAAAGGGAAAGCGGGAATTTTCTCCCATTATGTTCCGACGCCTGAAAAAACTGGGCATTAACAAAACCAACCCGGATGACTTGACCGTAGAAGAATATGGCAAATTTGCCCGCCTGGATGTTGATCCCGAGACCATTACCTGGCGCCGCATCGTGGATACCAATGACCGCATGCTGCGGGAAATCGAGATCGGACTCGGGCCCAAAGAAGAAGGATTTACCCGCCGGACTGGATTTGATATCTCGGTCGCCAGCGAGATCATGGCCATCCTGGCCCTGACGACTGACCTGGCGGACATGAGAGAACGTTTTGGCCGGGCAGTGGTTGCCACCAGCAAAGCAGGAGATCCAGTCACCATGGATGATCTCGGTGTTGCCGGTGCGGTGACCGTGCTGATGAAAGATGCCATTAAGCCCACCCTGATGCAGACCGTGGAAGGCACCCCGGCCTTTGTACACGCCGGGCCGTTTGCCAACATCGCTCACGGCAACAGTTCGATCATTGCGGATAAGATTGCTCTGAAATTGGCTGACTATGTGTTAACCGAGTCCGGCTTTGGTGCTGATATTGGCATGGAAAAGTTCTTTGATATCAAATGCCGCTACTCCGGCCTGGTTCCTAACGTGGTTGTTCTGGTAGCCACAGTGCGAGCTCTGAAAATGCACGGCGGCGGACCCACGGTCACCGCTGGCGCCCCGCTGGATCCAGCCTATACTACAGAAAACCTGGAACTGCTGGAGAAGGGTATTGCCAACCTGGAAGCCCACATCGAAAATGCTCTCAAGTTCGGCATTCCTACTGTTGTGGCAGTGAACAGCTTTAAGGATGATACCCCTGCTGAGGTTGAACTCGTCCGCAAAGCCGCCATTAAAGCCGGGGCTTACAACGCAGTAGTCACCCGCCACTGGATGGAGGGGGGCTTGGGCGCAGTTGATCTTGCCAAGGCGGTTGTGGAAGCCTGCGATCAGCCCGGCGACTTTAAGTTCCTCTATCCCCTCGAGGGTACTTCCATCAAGGACAAGATCGAGATCATCTGTAAACAGATTTACGGCGCGGATAGAGTCACCTACGAACCCCTGGCGGAAAAGAAGGTTGAATTGTATACCAGGTTGGGATTTGACAAACTTCCCATGTGCATGGCCAAGACCCACCTCAGCCTCAGCCATGACGGCACCCTCAAAGGCCGGCCAAAGGGCTTTACTGTGCCCATCAGGGATATCCGGGCTTCGGTTGGAGCCGGGTTCCTCTACCCGCTGTTAGGTTCGATGAGCACCATGCCCGGACTGCCAACTCGTCCAGTGTTCTATGATATTGATATCAACGTGGAAACTGGAGAGGTTCTGGGTTTGATGTAAGCAAAAGTTATGTTTTGATGGAATGTAGAAACATTAATCCGGGGCGGCTGAATGAAATGAATAGCCGCCCCTGGTTCATTAGGCCCTTTGATTGGTATTGATTGGTGGAAGACTTGTGTGGGTGGAAGAGGATGCGATGAAAAATCGCGGAACAGAAAACATCCAGTGGTGGGATTATCATCATGACTGGCAGGAAGACCGAGGGGAAGTCATCGGGGAAATAGCTCTCACTATTTATGTGAATGGTACCGAATTTGTATCCATTATGGGAACGCCGCTTAATCAGGACTGGTTGGCAGTGGGTTTCCTAACCAACGAAGGGATTATCTCGTCCCTGGACGATATTGCTGATCTCCGGGTCACCAAAGATGGATGCTGTATTGATATCTGGCTGAAACAAAGTGTTGCTTTACCCACCAGAAAAATTATCACCTCTGGCTGTGGCGGTGGACTGACCTATGATGATCCCCGGGTCAGAGTAGAACCTTTTCAAACAGCGGTGAGCACTACACCTGAGGTAATCTTGCAGGCCTATAATTTCCTTCAAACAAAAGACAGTTTATATGCCAGGGCCAGGGGCGTCCATGCGGCGGGTTTGCTGGACCTGAATTCTGGTAGGTTGGTCATGATAGCAGAGGATATTGGCAGGCATAATTCCATCGATAAACTGCGGGGTGCCTGTATGTTAAATGCCATAACTACCAGGGATAGGGCTTTATTAACCACGGGGAGAATATCCTCTGAAATGCTACGCAAAGGGGCTTATATGGGATGTCCCCTGGTGGTATCTCGCACCTCACCCACATCCCTGGCGGTGGAAATGGCTAAATCCTGGAATGTGACCCTGATTGGGTATGCCCGACATGGAAAACTGCGGGTATACTGTAATCCAGAGCGGCTGGGGTATAAAATCTAAGTCCAACGTTAAGGCAGGTTAATTCTGCGACAGGGTTGAGAAACAACTTTACCTTACTTATCTTTTAGCACGCTGATCAGGGAGTGATTTATGGGCGTTATGGAGATCAATGTTGAATTGCTGGAACCGATTCTTGCTGAGTACCGGGACCAAAAAGGTGCTGTGATTCCCATCTTGCAGAAAGCCCAGGATCTGTACGGTTATTTGCCTGAAGAAGCAATGAAGGAGATTGCCAAAAAAAGTGGAATCTCAATCAGCCAGCTGTACGGTGTGGCAACTTTTTATGCCCAATTTAACCTGGAGCCCCGCGGTCGTCATATTATCAGCGTTTGTGATGGCACCGCCTGCCATGTGCGGGGCGCACCCAAATTGGTCAAAGCGGTGGAAGACAAGTTTAATCTTAAAGCCGGGGGTAGCGATCCGGACTACCAATATACCCTGGAAATCGTGTACTGCTTGGGGTCTTGTGGATTAGCCCCAATTGCCCTGGTCAATGGACAGGTGTTTGGCAATACCACCCCGGATTCCCTGGTTAAGCAGATCCACGAGCTGAATTAATATCTTTTTGAGGAGATGCATATGCCGGTGTTAACAAGCATTGCTGAATTGAGAGACTTGCGTCGCAAAGCCCGCGAGATAAAAACTGACCGGGAAGAAAACAAAACCACCATCATCCTTGGCATGGGTACCTGTGGTATCGCGGCAGGTGCCGCCCAGGTAGCCGAGGCGGTTAAAGTTGAACTGGATAAGAATCAAATAGACGCAGAGATCATCCATGTGGGCTGTATCGGGATGTGCCACAATGAACCCCTGTTAGACATTCAGCAGCCCGGCCTTCCCCGGATAACCTACACCAAAGTAAAACCCAGCATGGTGGGAAAAATAATTGAAAAACACCTAGTGCAGGGAGAATACAATAAACGCTGGATTTACGGTCAGCTGCCAAACGGGACTGGAAAAACTTTGGATGGCTTTCCGACCTATGCGGAGCTCCCTTTTTACAGCAAACAAATCCGAATCGCTTTAAGAAATTGCGGGATCATAGACCCAGAGAGTATTGATGAATACCTGGCTTCTGGTGGGTATGGAGGCCTGGAAAAAGCACTCTTCGAGATGACGCCCGATGAAGTTATTGAAGAAATCAAAGAATCCGGCTTGCGCGGCCGGGGTGGAGCAGGTTTCCTGACTGGCTTAAAATGGGAATTCTGTCAGAAAGCAAAAGGGCAGATCAAATATGTGATTTGCAATGCAGACGAGGGTGACCCTGGCGCGTTTATGGACCGCTCTGTCCTGGAAGGGGATCCCCATGCCCTTCTGGAAGGCATGATTATTGCCGGGTATGCGATCGGTGCAACTGAGGGATATATTTACTGCCGGGCAGAATATCCCCTGGCGATTGACCGCCTGAAAAAAGCTATCAAACAGGCCATAGATTTGGGACTCCTGGGAGAGAATATTCTCGGTTCCGGGGTATCCTTCAATTTGAAAATCAAGGAAGGTGCAGGGGCATTTGTTTGCGGTGAAGAGACCGCATTAATTGCATCCATCGAAGGCAAGCGGGGTGAACCCCGACCTCGCCCTCCTTACCCGGCAGTTTCCGGTTTATGGGGAAAACCAACCAATGTGAACAATGTCAAATCCTATGCTATTGCCAGTCAAATTATGGTGAAAGGAGCGGACTGGTTCAGCGAGATCGGCACTAAAAAAACCACTGGGACCGCTGTTTTTGCGCTGACTGGAAAGATTAAGCATACCGGATTAATTGAAGTGCCCATGGGCATCACCATCCGGGAAATTATTTATGACATTGGTGGCGGTATTCTGAACAAGAAGGAATTTAAGGCGGTCCAGACCGGAGGACCCCTGGGAGGATGCCTGCCAGAAAAAGC
>CAZUMG010000016.1:5894-8744 GCA_964621895.1 uncultured Anaerolineales bacterium
GTTATGGCCTCACTGCGCTTTTTCCGGGAAGAGTACGAAGCCCATGTAACTGAAAATTATTGTGAGGCTGGCGTTTGCGCGGGAATGTTCACCTACCAGATAGACCCTGACCGCTGTACTGGCTGCGGGTTGTGTTTAAAGGCCTGTACTACGGAAGCGATCATTGGGGATAAAAAAGTAGTCCATGTCATTGACCAATCCCAATGTATCCAATGCGGTTCCTGTTATGATGCCTGCAACCTTGGCGCTGTTCTCGTTAAAAGAAAACATGAGCTGAATGTGATTGAACCTGTGTAGGAGAGGAGATATCCTAATCATGGCAAAAGTAAGCTTTACCATTGATGGCAAACAAATCGAGGCAGAAAGCGGGCAGACCATTCTTCAGGCAGCCCGCCAGAATGATATTTATATCCCTGTCCTGTGTGATCATCCCGCCTTAACCCCCGAGGGGGCTTGCCGGATTTGCTTGGTTGAAATCGAAGGCCAGAGGGCTATGCATCCAGCCTGTACATATCCAGTCCTGGAAGGCATGGTCGTGGATACCAAAACGGACCGGGTGCGGGCAGCCAGAAAATTTAACCTGGAATTATTGATATCTGATCATCCCCTGGACTGCATGACCTGTGAAGCGACCGGAGACTGTTTGCTGCAAGACCTGGCATATGAATATGAGATCACTGAAGATCGCTTTCAGGGAACTAAACACCATTATTCAGTCAATGATCCCAATCCTTTTATTCAGGTGGACCGCAACAAGTGTATCCTCTGCCGCCGATGTGTCAGGGCATGCAAAGAAATTAACGGGGTCGAAGCTATCAGCGTATTCTACCGGGGGTTCAGTGCTTATATCGGCTTTGGAGCTGACAGCTCCATGGACAACAGCCCCTGCGAATTTTGCGGAAGCTGTGTGGCTGTATGTCCTACCGGGGCACTCTGGCCCAAATTATCCCTGGGGGAGGGACGGCTCTGGCAGGTGGAACGGGTGCAGACCACCTGTGGATACTGCGGTGTCGGCTGCCAGCTGATCCTGGAAGTAAAGGATAACAAAATCGTTAAAGTTGACTCAGCCTGGGATGGTCCCTCCAATCATGGCTGGACCTGCGTGAAAGGGCGTTTTGGCTATGATTTTGTCCATCATCCGGATCGCCTGGTTAAACCCAAGGTCAGGAAATATTTACTGGATGGCAAAAAGAAACCCGGGGCGAAAAAACGCCACCCCGAGCTGGAAGCAGATCCCTGGCAGTGGGTGGAGGTTGACTGGGAAACTGCCCTGGGAATCACTGCGGAGAAGATGAGCCAAATCCGGGACACCCACGGTGCTGACAGCCTGGGCTTTTTAACCTCTGCAAAATGCCTGAATGAAGAAAATTATTTAATGAACAAACTGGCCAGGCAGGTAATTGGAACCAACAGCCTGGATCACTGCGCCAGGCTTTGACACTCTTCTACTGTGGCCGGTCTGGCCACCGCTTTTGGCTCGGGCGCGATGACCAATTCTATCGAAGATATCGCAGAAAATGCCCAAGCTTACCTGGTGATTGGCTCTAATACAACTGAACAGCATCCGGTGATTGGGATGCGCCTCCGCCAGGCAGTACGTCGGCGGGGAGCTAAATTAATTGTTGCTGATCCCCGTAAAATCGATTTAACCAATTTTGCGGTGCTTCATCTGCGCCATAAACCAGGTACGGATATTGCCCTGATAAATGGCTTGATGCATCTGATCCTCGCAAACGGCTGGGAAGATCAAGCCTTCATCCGGGAACGCACCGAAGGTTTTGACGAATTTAACGCTGTTATTAAAGAATACCCGCCAGAGAAGGTTTCCCTGATTACAGGGGTATCCGTGGAGGACTTGCAAGAAGCAGCCAAAATTCTGGGGGAGAACAAACCCGCCTCAGTTTTATGGGCGATGGGAATTACCCAGCACACCACTGGGGTTGGCAACGTGATGAGTCTGGCCAATCTGCAGATGCTTTTAGGCAATATGGGCGTCCCGGGAGGGGGAACGAACCCCCTGCGGGGACAGAATAATGTCCAGGGAGCCTGCGACCTGGGTGGTCTGCCGAATGTGTACGCAGGGTACCAGAGGGTTACCGATCCTGATCAACGCGGTAAATTTGCCGCAGCTTGGGGAGTATCTGCGGAAGATTTATCGCTGGAAGTTGGTTTAACGGTCACAGAAATGATGCCCCTGGCAGCTGACGGAAAGCTTAAAGCTCTCTATGTGCTCGGCGAGGATCCCATCATGAGTGATCCTGATACCAGCCATATCCGCAAAGCCCTGGAGACCTGTGAACTGGTTATCCTGCAGGAAATCTTCCCATCTGAAACTGCTCCCTATGCCGATATTATGCTGCCCGGGGTAAGTTTTGCTGAAAAAGATGGCACCTTTACCAATACTGAACGCCGGATTCAGCTGGTTCACAAAGCCGTAGAATCACCGGGCAGCGCTCGCCCGGACTGGTGGATTATCGCTGAATTGGCCAAGAAAATCCTCTCCGGGGGGAAAAGAAAGCTGAGCGAAGCTGATTACAGTGGTTGGGATTATCAGAATACTGAAGAGATCATGGCTGAGATTGCTGCCCTGACCCCCATCTACGCGGGTGTCAGCCATCAGCGGCTGCAGGAAGGTGAGACCCTGCAGTGGCCGGTAAAAGACCTGAATCATCCCGGTACTCCGATTTTACATGTGGGTCAATTCTCCCGGGGGAAAGGTCTGTTTAGTCCTGTTGAACATGTCCCCCCCGCAGAACTGCCGGACAAAGACTATCCCATGGTCCTCAGCACGGGACGGGTGCTGTATCACTGGCATGGAGGGCAAATGACCCGGCGGTCGAAAGGACTGCT
>CAZUMG010000016.1:8844-18167 GCA_964621895.1 uncultured Anaerolineales bacterium
CTTGCTTGTAACAATTCTGTCACACCGATCTCACGGGTTTATCACATATTTTTGGTACAGTATTCTTATATCCCTGCATCCCTGATTTGCCTGAATAACAGGACAATTGTTAAGGTTGAATGGGGAAAATAGCTCGGAATTAATATCGATTTGAGCGATAAAAATATGTTTTCAAGGCGTATCCAGATTGCAGATAAGTTGGTCTGTCAGCCTATTGGAAATACCAATTGGATTAGCTCTATCATTGAGCAAAGTTCAATAATTCACCGATGCATGACAAACTGATCTAAGGGAAAACACCCTGGACGAGATACCCCCTCCAGGCTTCTCAGGGATTTACAGGCAAGTAATACTCGGAACCGATTGTTGACCTGGTGACTGGAAAAGAGCATAAGGATTGGGTGCGGGATGAACTCAGAGAGCACGAAAGTACCTCCAGCTATTGGAAATCCACTCCAGCGGGCAAGAATGTTAACCGCTTTATATCTTGTCCAGGAGCAGTATGGCTGGCTTAATTCCGAGGCTATTGATCGCGTCTCTGAAAGGTTGTCTTTGCCGGTCGGCCAGGTTCGTTCGACGGCAAGTTTTTATTCGATGTTTAAATTGGAACCCCAGGGCGGATTTCGAATTCAAATCTGTGAAGGGTTATCCTGTTTCCTTGCCGGAGGGGCTGAAACGGTTATTGAGCTTCTCTCGAACTTGCTGGGTATTCAACCCGGGGAAACGACAGCTGATGGTAGGTTTTCCCTTGAAGTGGTCCAATGCCTGGCGGCCTGCGGATCAGCTCCTGCCATGCGGGTTAATGATGAGCTTTATGAAAACATGACCCGCCTGGAGATAGAAGAGCTAATCGGCAGGCTGAAAGGCCAGGAAATATGATTGATGGAATGCTATCTCCCTTTGTTGAGCAAGGTTTCCAGCCAATCCTGACCCAGAACATCAATCGGCCTGGATCGGAAAGGATCTCTTCCTATCTAGAACACGGGGGATACCAGGCGTTTCGAAAAGCGCTGACCATGGATCCCCTCGAGGTCATCAACCAGGTTAAAAGCTCGGGTTTGCGGGGTCGCGGGGGAGCTGGGTTTCCCACCGGTGTCAAATGGGGTTTCATGCCCCGGGATAGTAAGCTCCAGAAAATTGTCGCTGTCAACACGGACGAGGGAGAGCCGGGAACGTTTAAAGATCGGGAAATAGTAGAACAGGATCCCCATCAAGTGATTGAAGGAGTGCTGATCGCTGCTTATGCCGTAGGCGCCTCCCGGGCTTATGTTTATATTCGAGGGGAATTCTTCCTGGGCGTAAAACGATGGATCAAAGCGATTGCAGAAGCATATCAGCAGGGATTTTTAGGGGAGAATATTCTGGGCTCTGATTTTAGGCTGGATATGTCTGTCCACCGGGGTGCTGGAGCCTATATTTGTGGTGAAGAAACAGCCATGCTGGAATCCCTGGAGGGAAAACCGGGGCTTCCCCGCCAAAAGCCCCCTTATCCTGTCCAGCGGGGACTTTTTGGACTGCCTACCCTGGTCCAGAATATTGAAACCCTGGCATGCATTCCTCATATCATTAATCGGGGCGCGGATTGGTTTGCAAGCATTGGCACAACCGAAAGCAAAGGACCTAAGATTTTTTCAGTTTCTGGCCACGTTAATAAACCTGGAAATTATGAGCTACCCCTGGGCATTCCTTTAGCCAAAATTATTCAAGATTATGCTGGCGGGATCCCTGCTGGAAGGAGCTTAAAAGCCTTTATTCCCGGGGGAGCTTCCACGCCGATCCTCCCGGGGAACCTGGGAGAAGTGCCGATGTCGTTTGAATCGCTTGAAAAGGCCGGCTCTGCCCTGGGAACAGGAGCTGTCGTTGTCATGGACGAAAGCACCTGTATGGTGGAAGTGGTCCGGCGCTTAAGCAAATTCTTCGCCCATGAGTCCTGCGGACACTGCCCTCCCTGCCGGATTGGGTCCCGGCGGATTTATGAAATAATGAGTCGAATTGCGCTGGGTGAAGGGCATCCAGGAGACATTGATTTACTGCTTTCCTTGTGCTCAGGCATTGATGGGATCACATTTTGTCCCATGGGCTCTGCCCTGGTCAATCCGGTCCGCTCAGTCATCCAGCATTTTCGATCAGAGCTTGGGTACCATATAAAATATCATTCTTGCCCGGTGAACTGCCGGGCACCAAACTAGGAGGAAATTATGGCAACTATCTTGATCATCGATGATGACGCTGATTTTAAGCGGGCAACTCAACTGGTATTGGAAAAGGAAGGGTACCGGGTTGAAAGTGCCGACGGTGGGAAGGAAGGCTTTCAAAAAGCCCGGGAAATCAAACCGGACCTGATTATTCTTGATGTGATGATGGACTCCGTTCTGGACGGTGTTTCCATTAGCAGAAAACTGCATAGCGATCCAGTCACCAGCGAGATTCCGATAATTATGGTGACCTCGATTGCAAACACGGATTACGCTGATTTGTTCCCCACAGATGAATATATCCATATCGATGCTTTTTTCAGTAAGCCCTTTGATCCAGAAAAGTTCATCAAGAAAATCAGCAAAGTTCTCAGGTGAGTATCAGAAAACAGGTTTTAATCCACCTGCTGGTGGAAAAAAATAAATAGGGAAGCTTTCTCTGGTGAAGACGATACTGAATTATTTCAAAGATCTATACAGCGGTCCATTCCAGGCTGCTCTGGTAGTTTCTTTTACATTGGTAGCAGCTTTGACAATTGGGATTGGGACCTGGGTGATCTCAAGAACAATCACTGATTACCTGGCTGGAGCCATGGATGAAAGGATTGAACAGGACATTCTCACTGCGGAGATATTCTACCGATTTCAGCAGGAAGATCTTGTTCAGACCTCAAACCAAATCGCTCTCTCCAAAACCGTTGAGACCTCTTTTACTGAGGCTGCAGCGGGAAATCCTGCAGCAGTACGGGATCTGGAAAAGAAAATTGAAACGGCATTAAAAGATAGTCTGCTGGGAGGCAATCGGGTTGCGGTTATCCTTGACACTCAAGGTAGGGAAATCGCCGGAGGACTGCGAACAGCTGATCAGCAGCTGTCTTTCCTTGAGCCGGGCAGCAGCTGGTCGAGTTTTTCTGTGTTTGAGGATGTCATCCAATCCGGAACCATGATTTCTTCCACGGAAATCCTGCCAGAAGAAATTCTCCTGGAAACCGGGCTTGCTGACCAGGCGCAAATAACCCTGGTGGAAACACCCAAAGCTGCTTCCCTGCTGTACGATCCCCGGGAAGGACAGGCCGGTTTAGGAATTGTGGGGGCAGCGCCAATCCGGGAACAGGGTCAGATTGTCGGTAGTGTGATCACTTTCCACTTGCTGAATAATGATTTTACGCTGGTTGATGCCATTAAGGACAGCGCCAAAATTGATACTGCAACGATATTTTTTGGAGATTTGCGGGTCTCCACCAATGTGTTAACAGAGCAGGGGAAGAGAGCGGTGGGCACCCGCCTTTCCCAGGAGGTAAGCGATGTGGTGCTTTATGGTGGAGAAGAATATATCGGTACTGCCTTTGTTGTAAACCAGAATTACATCACCCGGTATGAGCCGCTCCGGGATCATCAGGGCCAGGTGGTAGGAATTCTTTATGTAGGCGCCCGCCAGGCCGCTTTCCTGGATTTCCTGAGTACTTTCCGGAGGCGGATTTCCGTGGTGGCTGGGATCACAGTTATAATGACTTTCCTGATCGCTACCCCGGTATCGCGGAAAATCACCAGGCCGCTAAAGGACCTGCGCACTCTTTCCCAAACCAGCCAGCAGGTTGCCCAGGGCAACTTTCAAGCCCGGGCTCCTGAGATCACTGGTGGCGCGGTGGGCATACTGGCGTCTTCATTTAATGACATGCTAGACCAGCTTCAGGAAACCCAAAAGCAGCTGGTCCAGTCCGAGAAATTAGCCTCTCTTGGTCAGCTGGCAGCAGGCGTTGCCCATGAATTGAATAATCCGCTGGCGACAGTGCTGCTGTTTGCAGGCGTTCTACTCAAAGAAAAAGACCTTAAGCCCCGCCATCAAACTGATATCCTGACCATAGTTAGAGAAACAGAACGATGCCGGACGATCGTTGCCTCCTTATTAGATTTCGCCAGACAGCATCAGGTAAACGCTGCCGAGATAAACATCAACCAGCTTATCCAGCAGATGATTTTCCTGGAAAAGAACCATGCCCGTTACGATCGGGTGATTATCGAAACTCACCTGGATCCAACCCTTCCCCTTATCCTGGCTGATGAGTCTCAGCTTCAGACAGTCATCAGTAACTTGATGGCCAATGCTGCTGATGCCATGCCCGTGGGTGGAAAATTGATCCTGCGAACTCACCGGGGCACATCTGACCAGGTTGTCATTGAAGTTGAGGACGAAGGAGAGGGAATTTCAGCGGCTAACCAAACCAGACTTTTTACCCCTTTCTTCACCACCAAGCCTCCCGGGAAAGGGACAGGTTTGGGTTTGTCGATCGTCTATGGAATTATCAAAATGCACCAGGGACAGATTAATGTGAACAGCCAAGAAGGGAAAGGTACAAAAGTTATCATTCAACTCCCCCTGAAGCCTGTGGGAATCGCCCTCCCTCGACAGGAAGAGGAAGATTTCAGCGGGGAAGGTGCCATGATCGGGTGATCGGAAAGCCGGGTAAAGCTATGAAAGAATTAGGCCGTTTGCTGGTTATTGACGATGAAATTGGGATTTGTGAGGGTATTCAACGCGCGTTGGAGCCTGAGGGTTATCAGGTAAAGATAGCCCTGGATGGAAAATCCGGTTATCAGCTGGTCAAAGAAAATGGTTTTGACCTGGTACTGCTTGATGTCAAGATGCCCGAAATCAGCGGCCTGGATTTAATTGGCATGATCCATGGCCTTGATCCGGAGATTATCTGTATTATTATCACCGGGTATGCAACAGTGGAAATGGCAGTCTCAGCCATAAAACAGGGTGCTTACGATTTCCTTACCAAACCTTTTTCTATTGACACCCTGCTATTGGCGGTTAACCAGGGTATCGAGCGGCGGATGCTCTCCCTGGAGGCTAAACGGACAGCCCGGGCTGAAGCAGAGCTGCTCAGTCTGGCGGAGGAAAAAACCCGTTTGGAAGAATTGGATCGGGCCAAGAGACAATTTATCCGGCTGGTTACCCATGAGCTGCAGTCCCCGGTTGCAGCCGTTGAAACCTATCTGACCCTGATTCTGCAGGGTTATGTCCCTCCGGAAGATCAAAAGGAAATTCTTGAACAATGTATTAACCGCACCCGGGAAGGAAGGAAATTAATAGCTGATTTGCTTGAATTAGGCCATCTGGAAGTACTCGAATCGTTTCAAATGGCGCTGGTCCATCCTGAAGAAGTGCTGACTCAGGTCCTGGAGGAGTGCCGGGAAGATATCAACCAGAAGGATCTGCATCTGGATCTGGAGATAGATGGGGAAATTCCCGCGATCACTGCTGTTCCAGAACAAATTAAGAGCATTTGGTGCAATTTAATCAGTAATGCGGTGAAATACACCCCGTCAGGTGGAAAGATAAAAGTAACCCTGCAGGTTGAAGGTGACTCGCTGGTAGGTGCTGTTAGGGATACTGGAATTGGTATCAGTCCGGAGAATCAAAAGTCCCTGTTTTCTGAGTTCTTCCGAGCAGCCAATGCTAAAAAGACTGGAGCTCCCGGCACCGGGCTGGGATTGGCCATAGTTAAGCGGATTGTTGATGGCTTGGGCGGCACGATCACAGCAGAGTCGGAGCCAGATTCCGGGACCACTTTTCGATTCCGGATACCCCTTTAACCAGAAGAAGATCCCTTCAAATGATGCGGTATTCTCCCATTATTTCCAGGTGAGTTGGCTGGTGAGGTTGAATCCCTTTTTACTTATTAGATCTTATTAAGAACCGAATAATACCCGGCCGTGATTGCCAATCATATCGATTAAGCCGTAAGGGTATTAAAAAGACCCCGGATGGATGTCTCTCCCGGGGTCTTATCACCTTTGTTTGGAATCCTGCCCCGTCTAGGCAGGAGATCTTTTAAACCAGGTCTTCCATTCCTTGTTCTCCCATACCACCAGGATCGGTGAAGCGTTAAAGATGGAAGAGTACGTTCCTGAAAACACACCGATCAGCAGGATCAATACAAAATGACGGATTGTACTGCCCCCAAACAAAACCAGTGAAAGCAGGGTAAACATCACGGTCAGTTGGGTGTTGATTGATCGGGCTAAGGTTTGCACGATGGATTGATTTACAACAGTTTCATAGGGCTGTCTGCGATATATTTTTTCGTTTTCTCGGATCCTATCAAAAACAACAATCGAGTCATGAACAGAAAATCCAATCACGGTCAGCAGTGCTGTCAGGAACAGGGAGTCGGCTTCCCATCCAAGAAAATGACCAAAAATGGCTTCCATTCCCAGGACCACAATGACATCATGAAGCATGGCGATAATAGCAGCCACCCCATAGCGGAAAGCATGATCCACACCCCTGAAAGCATAGGTGATGTAAATCATGATACCCAGGGCAGCTAATCCAACCGCTCCGGCGGCTCGCTGGGCAACTTCTTTTCCGATAGTAGGCCCAACACTTTCAAATCGGTCCAATTCAATATCTGCATTAAAGCGGGTTTTTATTTCAGTCAGGATGGAAGTCAAAACACCTTCATCCATCGCTTTAGTTCGGATAATTAATTTATCGTTTCCCCCAGTCTGAATCTTCGCGTCTGAATAATCAAATTCATCCAGCAAACTGAGCACACTCTCTGTTTTTGGGAGAGGGGTATTGAAGTGGATTTCAATCAGACTGCCCCCCGAGAAATCTATCCCGGTAGGAAGCCCCCATACCAGCAGAGCGGCAACCCCTGGAATAATCACAAAGAGCGAAATGGCAAAATAGAGATAACGTCGCTTTACAATATTTATCATGAAAACCTCATTACACTCCGAAAAACTTTGAGTGAACTTTAATATTATCCAGCAGGAGGTGGAGGAAGGTCCTGGTCGCGGTGACAGCAGTGAACAAACTAACTAGAACACCGATCGCCAGGGTCAGTGAAAACCCTTTAACAATACTGGCCCCGAAAGTGGATCCAAACCAGAACAGTATGGCTGAAGTAATTAATGTTGAAATATTGGAATCCCGGATGGACGGCCAGGCTCGGTCCCAACCAAGGGTGATTGCCTGTTGGATGGATGCCCCGGATCGCAGTTCTTCCTTCATTCTCTCAAAAATCAACACGTTGGCGTCTACAGCAACGCCAATACTGAGGACAAATCCAGCAATTCCAGGTAAGGTTAGAGTTATAGGTATCCACCGATAAAGAGCAAAAGTAACACTGGCATACAGCAGCAGAGCAAGGTCAGCGATGATCCCGGGGAGCCGGTAATACAATGCCATAAATAACATGACAACAGCCAATCCGATGATCCCGGCCACCAGGCTCTTATCAAGGGAATCTTGTCCTAAGGTTGGTCCAATCGTTTCAGTCTGGACAACCTTGAGAGGAACAGGCAAGGACCCGTATTGGAGCTGAATTGATAAATTGTTAGCGCTGTCAATATCAAAATTACCGCTGATCGATCCGCGTCCAGCTGTAATAGGTTGTTCAATACGCGGTGCTGAGATCACTTCATTGTCCAGCACAATAGCCAGTATATTTCCCACATTGGCGCTTGTATAATCCTTGAAAATCTGGGAGCCTTCCGGGGTCAGTTCAAAGACGACCAGGTACCTCCCGATAGCATCCGTAGTTACGCCTACTTGTTTGATTGAAGCCCCGGTCATCACAGTATGAAAAATCGGTCCATCTGCATTGGAACCATTGGTCTCGCTTAAACTATTGGAGCTCCGGTAATCTGTTTTAATTGTTGTGTGAATCAAAGGAGCTACTTCCTGAGGAGAAAATTCACTAAAATCAACAAATTCCAATAAAGCTGTTTCCTTGATTGTTGAGAGGGCTTGTTGGGGGTCTCGTTGACCCGGCAGTTCAACCAGGATACGGCGGTCACCAGCGATCTGCACCACAGCCTCACTCACCCCCAGACCATTGACCCGGTCTTCAATAATCCGCCGGGCTGTTTGCATGTTTTCTGTAGTGACCACTGCATCAGCAGGTAAATCTGCTTCCAAGAGAGCCTGGACACCACCAACCAGGTCCAGACCCAATTGAGTTTTGATGTCCCTTTGATAACTGCCCAGGTGGATTCCCGGGTTATTAGGCCAATTGATGTAGATCGATACGGCGAGCAGGATAAGTATCGGAAAAATCCAGCGCTGGTTGCGTTTCATAGGCTTGGGACCACCTCCCGTTCCTTCAAAAAAAATAACCTGACAAAATTAGATCAGCCTCCTTGTACATCAGCTGACCAGGCAAATTTATACTCCTTATTGGAAAGAAAGTCAAATATCGAATTGATTTTGCTGCCTATTTTAGCCGGGAAATAAGGCAGTTTGTTGATAACTCATACTCACCGTTCGACTGCATGGCACTGGTGGCAGTACCTTGATTCCTGCTGACCCGGTTCCTGTTCACAGGCTGTATTGGCCGCCGCGCGGAACGGCAGATGTAAACCGGTTGCTTTGCCGATAAGTTCATAGCTGCCGTCCTGGAGAACCCGGGTATTCCAGAGCGGTTCGCCTTTTTCGGTCATCAGGATAGTATCTCCAACCCCCAGATCAATGACGGGGTTTAACGATGCCAGCTGGAGAGCCCGATCATTTTCATTTGTAATTATATACTCCCGGGGCAAGGATGCCATGGTGCCGTGGCAGGTATTACACTGGATATACTGGATCTCAGCCTGGCTGCTGTGAAGATCACCATCCCCCATGGCTTCTGATTGGGTGTGGCAGTCAATGCAATCGAGGGTGTACTCGCAGCGGACAAACTGGGCAATCGGTTGGTAGTATTCATGCAGCCTGCCGGTATATTGGTCTTCGCGGGGATGGAACTGCATATCCTGCAGATTGTAGTTCCCCCGGTTATGGCAGGTATTACACTGGGTGTAGGGAATTGCCGTGGTCAACGTATGGGTGTTTCCCTGGGGATCGGCCGGAGAATGGCAGGCTGCACAGCCCGTGAAGCGGTAATATGCTTCACCTGGCAGCGGTTCAGCTGAAATGTGGCAGAATAAACAGTTGTTTGCGAAGGTTTTCAGGCTGGGGTGGGTTTCTTCAGCGGGGTTGAAGGCTGCAAGGGCTGAGATGCCGGACGCCGTTTGTTTATCCTGGACAGCATAAACCCCCAACTGCGCCGTTAGATCCGCTTGGGCACCGAAGGCATAGCGCACACTGGTTATCGCTCCGGCATAGGTGGCCTG
>CAZUMG010000016.1:18267-20942 GCA_964621895.1 uncultured Anaerolineales bacterium
AGGGAATCAGGGCAAGGGTCCCCAGCAGCCCTACAGGAAGACCGATACCCAGCCAAAAAGGACTGCCATAGCGCAGTGCTTCCTGGATCCAAAGGAAAAACCAGGGGGCTCTGACCACTTCCATTTGGGGAGTTGAATTGGAGATTGGGGGAGCGATCGGCGCAGAAAAGAAAATTGCCAGCAAGATCAGGACGGCGCTGGTATAAAGCATTCCTAGAATTTCCCGGTCGACGAGTTCAAAGCGGGTGATCCGGGCGGATTTCTGACGATTTTTTTGAGGTGGGGCAGCAATTCCTCCATCCCGCCTGACCCGAAAGAGGTGCCAGACCAATCCAACAGCTCCAAGGAAAGCAAGGCCGAAGATGTGCCAGCTGAAAAACCGGATTAAGGTGGCAGAACCTGGTTGACTGCCGCCAACCAATAATGAATAGAGTCCATCTCCTACTAGCGGGATGGTTTTTACCAGGTTTGTTCCCGTTACCAGCGCCCATTGGATTCCAACATCCCAACGAAGCACATACCCGGTGAAATCCAGAAACAGGACCAGGACAAAAAGTCCCAGGCCGATCAGGTAGTTGAGGCGGCGGGGCGGGAGATACGCGCCGGTAAAAATGACCCTTAACAGGTGGATGCCTGAAACGATTACCAACAATTGCCCGGACCAATAATGCAAATTGCGGATTACCCTGCCGAAAGGTACCTGATAAGTAATGATTTGGATGGAATGAGCTGCTTCGTCTGGAGTGGGCAGATAATAAAACATCTCCAGGATGCCGGTGAGAACCAGGACCAGGACCAGGAATACAGCCAAACCACCAGCCCCGAGGGTAAAGCCGAAGCGGGCTTGTTTTTCTGGAATTGTAGGGGGATGGAGATGATGTAAAAAATTAGGCCGGGGCATAAGGATTATGGTTCTCTCCAGGTGCGCAGAACAGCGATTAATAAACCCCTGGTCTGGTCCTTATTCCAATACTAAAGCCGGTTCCTGATGAACAGCATAATAGTATGAATCCCCTGCACAGGAACGGCAAAGTACCTGCCCCTCCTGCAGAACTTCGCGTTGATTCATGATTTCCTCACCGCAAATCATACAAATCGCCCGGACACCTGGCCGGCTGATGATGTCCTCAACATGTATTCTGAGCTCAACGACCTGGTGTGAAAATAAATCTTCCCCGGGCATAATTTGATACCCTTTCAATTGAGAGTGCCAATGGCTCTGTTCGTAGGGAGCGTACTCCACGGCCAGGTCCCGGATCCCGGGTTTGGGGGTAAGCCGGACACATTTCCCGGTTTGGGTATCCACAAATGTAGCCGCAACTTTCCCAAAGTCATCTACCCGTAAAGTTCGGCGGCCCACCCAGCACCCTGTGGAAACACTTAATCCGGTTGAAAAACAACCATCCGTTTCAACAATTGTCAGCAAGCGTTTGTCGGATTGAGGCAGGTTAAGGTTAAGCAGAATGCCTGCATACAACCCCATCCGCACCCCCAGCACCTGGCGGGGACAGAGGGACTTATGCCAGCGAGCTGATTCCTGGAGTATTTTTTCAAGTTGATCCATGATATTTTTCCTCTATTTTAATGCCGAGAAAGTCCATTGCTCTCCAGCTTTAATTAAGCAGGAGAGCGCATCCCCGGGATTATTCAGGGGAGATTGCCGCCAATATTCCCTGTGTGGTTTGGGCGCTATATCGATCGTCCGTTTCTTCAAAAATTGGAAGATAGCGGCTGATCAGGGTAAAAGCCAGAATGACTCCCGAGAGTACACCGGCCAGGATAAGCACCTCGATGGCGGTGGGGATATATCGATATCCCAGGGGAGGCTGCATAGCCCACCAGGAAGTGTCAAACCGGTTCAGTGATACCCCGAGGATCACCAATAGAGCAGTTAGCAGAGACCCCATCCTGCTTTGGCGGATACGTTTTAATGAAAATAGAATAATCGGAGCTAAAACGCCAACGATCAGTTCCGTTAAAAATAAGAAACTGAACTTCCCGCTGGTCAGGATCAAATTTTGTTCTCCCGCATAAAACAACTCACCTATTTTTAACACCAGGTAGGTGCCCATCACCCAGGGAACAAATTGTCCTAATTTGGCAACCAGCTTTTGATTTAAGCTGCGACCAAAAACCCAATAGCTGATCGTTGATCCAGCGATGACCATCGCCAATCCTGAACCTATTGAGGAGATCCAGAAGAAAACCGGCAGGATCATCGAGTACCACAGGGGATGGAGCCGGTTGGACATAATGATAAAAAGGGTGCCCAAAGAGGATTGATGCAGCGTGGAAAGGGTTACTCCCGCGATGACCATGGGTATGGTCAATTTCTTGATGATTCTTTTCAGCCCATCAAAATTGGTCCCTTTTAATAGGACAGGGCTGAGTTCGTAAACCAGAACTGTTGAATATAAGAGAATACACCAGCTGACTTCAAAAAGTGCTGAGTGGATATTAGGATAAATTATAAAATGATAAAATCGGTCCCAGCGGCCAAGATCCATGAACAGAATCACCAGCACAGAGGTGTAACCAACTAAACCCGTAAGTACTGTTGGGTAAACCGCGGGATGAAACTCTTTTCGGTTGAAGATATATACAATGGCTGCCAGAGTAAATGCCCCGCCGGAGAAAGCCACCATGGAGAGGTCAAAGCTGATCCAGATTCCCCA
>CAZUMG010000017.1:0-1133 GCA_964621895.1 uncultured Anaerolineales bacterium
TGTAAAGCAGCCAATCGCTCACTTACCAGCTGAGCATAATCAACCACGGGCTCAATTGGAGACGGGAAGAGTTCTTCGATAGTTTTTTGAATTGAAACTATCAAGGAAGGGAGTTTAGAATCAGCGTTATTTAGGTTTGAGGAAAATGAGTTTAATCCCCAGGAAAAATATAAATTCTGAAGGGCTGAGAGCAGAGGGGCAAGTTTTATTTCCGAAATAGTCTCAAGCAAGTTGGGAGTCCCTTTGCCTCCGAGATAATTCGCCAGCCGGGAATATTTACCGTTCTCATCAAATACTTCTATAAAATTGAGAAAAACCTGATACTGATAGGCTCCAAGGTCGATCCTGATCCCATCAGCGGATAGCTCTTTCACAGAACGAATGAATTCCAAACCGGAAATATGCTCTTTGAACAATACAAAATCAGCATTGGAACCGGCAAAGCCCAAGCCAGTCAATAGGGAAATTGACTGGCTGTTACTTGGAGTTGACAGGTTAATTTGTCCTTGAGCGCTGCCCCAGCGGTTATGATAAACAATCAAGGCGCTTTCTTTACCAGAACGATTGGAAAAAACAAATACATCTTCATTGATTTTTCCATCTGAAGCAACAAGATCATAAAGGACAAAATGATCGATTTCTGCAAATAAATACCTCTTGTGAAGTAGTGGAAAGATTTCTCTTTGATGTCGGGCGATCAGTTCGTAGTCAGGCTCTTCTTGATAATAGGCCCGGTAGTATTCCATTCCGTACTTCTCAGAATAACCTTCAATTTGACCGTGACCAAACATTGGCAAACCCGGCAGAGTGGCCATAAGAATACAAATGCCGAAGTATTTACCACCAGAACCGAACTGAGTTATGGCAGTTTCCTCATCGGGATTATTCATGAAATTAACATAACGCTTGAGAATTTGGGGATCAAATAAAAGGGTCTGAATGATTAGATCGCGATATTTCTTATTATCTTCATCCCGAAGCATGTGCATAAAGGCGCTGTTATAAACCCGGTGCATTCCCAGCGTCCTGACAAAATATCCCTCCATCATCCAAAAAGCTTCTGCTAATAAAAGAGTATCAGGTGCTTCCCGGGCAACCGCGTCTACGACCTCTCGCCAGAACTCATCAGGCAT
>CAZUMG010000017.1:1233-4572 GCA_964621895.1 uncultured Anaerolineales bacterium
GCGTTTTACCTGACAGGTTATCAACCCGCTTAAAAACTACCGCAGCATCAGATTTATCATAATATTGATCTTCAAGGAAAACGCTTACCCGGGGATCTTCAGATAGATTGGGACCTGAAAAAGTGTATGAAGGAAATGGGGGATAATCAAGATTTATAAACCAATCCGGATGTTCGACCACCCATTTCGAATAAATCCCCATGTGATTGGGAACCATATCGGCAGCCAGGCGTATTTTGAAAAATGCCGCTCGATCAACAAGATCTTGATAAGCAGAATCGCCCCCTAGTGATTCAGCAATTGAATAATCATACAGCGAGTACGCTGAAGGTACCGCGTCAGGATTGCCCCCTAGCTGTTTTATTTTTTGGGATGCAGAACTCCTTTCCCACAAACCTATCAACCATAATCCGGTAATTCCCCAGCTGGACAACCTGCCAAGTTCCTCGTCAGGGATCTGATTTAGTTTATGGATCGGCTGCTGGTACTGCCTGGATAATTGGTCCAACCAAACGAAAACATTTTTTGCAATGAGGACTAAGCTGGGCATCCAATCCTGATCTGCGCTGAAGCGGACAAAATCTTTATCTGTTAGATAGGAAGCCAACGTATAACCAAGCGGATTGCCCGCTTGGCCAGGTCCAAGAAAAACCGGATGCCGCTCTTCTTTGAGGTGGTCAAGAGCTCGTAGGAGTTCTTGAAGGTAAGCTTCACCCAACAATGGCGACCAATGTTGAATTATGTAATTTATCTGTCCATCAAGGGAATTCGGTGATGCCTTAGCTGGTTCGGACAAAAAATCAAGCAGAGAAACTCCAGCGGACTGTACAGCCGGGAGGGTGGAAAAATAGGATCGGATTAATTTTTGAAGAGAGCGGTAATTTTTTTCCCGAAACAAGACGGGATCAGTAAATATACCGTCGGTCCTACGAATAGCTTGATTTTCTTCTGCTAAGAATATGAGGATCAGTGATTTATAAAATGCGTGCCGCTGATTAGAGCTGCTGTGTTTAGAAAATAAATACTGGTTGATGGCTTTAGTAGAGTAATAGCTTGGGGTCGTAGGATAATGTTTGATAACCTGTCTAAGGGCTTTATTGACGGAAGGAGTGGTTTGATTAGTGGATAAAAACCCATCAAGATTAATAAAAACGCTTGGAGACGAAGATTGTTGGTACAGATCTATAACCTTTAAGAAAACCTTGCCAATTAAACCGACAGCACTGATTTCAGCAGGCGTTAGCGAGGACTGAGAATGCCCCAGACGAGCATTAAGCTGTCGGGCGTTATATATATCAGGATAATCAAATTCAGGCGTTAGAGAGAGCCTTGAGAGGAGCAGGTAGGTTAGGGGGAACGTTAAATGAGCCGAGGATAGTTGAGCAGTTGATTCCATAGAAGTATCTAGAAAATGCAGGTGACTTGATAATTATAATGGGATAATTAAACAAACATCATTTTAGAATTGCGTATAGGCAATATACCATATTAATATCTATAATTCTAAATTCCTTAATGCAAATTTCTTCATTTCCGCTGATTCTTTTACTTTTATCATCCTGATTTCGTCAAAAATGTTGTACTGGACAACTCTGATGAAATTCCCTTTGACTAATTCAAGAAGGGCAAGGAAGCATATAACCACATCCAACCGGGAATAATTACCCCCGAGAAGGTTTTTGAAACTGAGCTCATCAGTATGCATAAACTGGTTAGAAATCTGGTTGATTTTATCTTTAATAGTTACTTTTGGTCTTTCAACAACCGTACTGATTGATTGCCGATCAAGATCTTTTTGAAATATACTGCTCGCTAAGGCAAAAAGTTCTTCAACGCCAAAACCAGCTAGATCAAGGTATTCTTTTACGTCAACCCTGGGAGAGGAGAGTCTGATAAAAGTCTGATAACCGAGTTCTTTTCTTTCTGCTAAGATATCGGCTATTTCCTTGTAGCGTTTATAAGCAATTAGCTGTCGAGCCAATTCGTTACCAAGATCAAGATCCTCCTCCCGAATTGAAGCCTGCTGGGGCAGCAAAGCCTCGGATTTAATTTGAAGTAATTTTGCCGCGATAACTAGAAACGCAGAAATTTCATCAGGAGGTAGATCCGGCAGTTTTTCCAGATGTTTTAGGTACTGATCGGTAACCTGAGCCAGAGCGAGTGAGGTGATATCCAATTCCGCATTTTCAATCAGCTGGAGCAGTAGATCCAGCGGACCTTGATATAAAGGAATATCTATAGTGTATGAATTGGTTTGAGAAGTTGAAACTTTTAACTCCATGGGCAATATTATACTCGACATATGGCCTTGAGGTTTTTTTTCTGTGAAATCCAATTAACCAGTAGGTTTAGGTTAATAAGAAAAGTGTTAATACAGCTGTGATCATCCTTATATTTTATTTCAATATGATAAAAAAGATATCATAATTAGATTAAGTTGCAGCAGTTGAATAATTTAAGGAGAACTAATGATCAGTGAACCAATTCATGTAACAGACGAAGCTTTTAAAAAATCAGTGGTAGATTCAGAACTACCAGTCATCGTTGATTTCTGGGCTCCATGGTGCGGACCATGCAAAATGGTGGCTCCAATTCTGGATAAAATTGCTAAGGAATTTGCTGGTAAATTAATTGTGGCCAAAGTAAATACAGACAACTATTCAGAATGGGCAAGCAAGTTTGGAGTGCAGGGCATACCTACCATGCTCTTTATGGCAGATGGTAAGGTTGTTCATCAGCAAGTTGGGGCTTTACCTGAACCCATGCTCAGAACTGTGCTTGATCAGTTCTTAGAAGTTATCAACGATACTAAATAAGAAAAAACTTCCCTAAGAGAGTTTTTTTACCTGCTAGCGGCAACCGGCAGGATGATCTCAAATGTATTGCCATCTTCCCGGATGGTTAATTGGATATTTCCTCCGAGAAACCGGGCTGTACGTCTGGCTACTGCCAAGCCCAAGCCCATACCCTCATACCTCCGGGTTAAAAAATTCTCCAGCTGCCTAAAATCTTCAAATATAGTTTCTCTTTTATTTTCGGGGATCGGGTTGGCCCAATCATGAAAAGTGATAGATAAATAATCGTTTAATATCTTGCCCAAGACCAGGACTTTCCCGTTAGCCGGGGAAAATTTAGCTGCATTGGAAAGTAAATTCTTAAAAAGGATAAGGAGACTCTCCCCATCATATTCCATACGCCTGACAGTGTCCGGAAAATCTACTACAAGATTGATCTCCTTTCTTATTAAATTTGGTTTAATTAAATTATAGGTTTGAATAAAAGCTTTCTCTACCGTCATTGGATCTATATATTCGATTTCTTTTCCTCTTTGAAGGCGGG
>CAZUMG010000017.1:4672-12646 GCA_964621895.1 uncultured Anaerolineales bacterium
GGAGTTAAAAAGTCCGTTTTAATATATAAATCAGCATGAGTCCGGGCATGTTCCAAGCGGGAGATTTGATATTCAAAAATTTTCCTGCTCCAGGATGACCCGCTTCTAACAGTAGATACCTCAAAGGATACATCAAGATAAATTAAGAAATCTGGTTTACTGATTATCTTCCACATATTTTTGACATAGGAGTGTTCTTGAGCGATATGCCTGACATTATAGTTCAGCGCTCTTAAAGCCGCCACCAGGGTTGATTTCCCTGCAGCGCAAGGACCAACAACACCCAAGATGGGTTCATCAGGGATCATTTTCCAATTGCGTTTACTGGGAGATGAACAGTCATGCGGCGTATCATGTCAGTTCCATTGTTGACAACCCGTAAGACAACAATACTAATATCATCCCGGGGTCTTCCCCGATCCAGCTTCAAAGCATGATTCATCAGGGAATCCGCAATTTTATCAGGAGAGGGATCCTCTTCTTCCAATTCAGCTTCAACACTGGTACAGATATCCATGGAATCCCCGTAAAAAGATCCCGCATGGATCAGTCCATCTGTAAAAACCACTACGGTTAAACCGGTATCGAGAGGAATTTCAGAGATCATCGGCCGGGTGTCTCGTCTTAACCCAACAGCATCAGAAGGTTCAGATAATAATCTAATATTATTTTCGTATGAGATCACAACTGGTGCAGGATTATTTCTTGTAATCACAAGAGTTCTAGTCTGCAGGTCAGCTGAGAGTATATTCAGGGTGGCTGAGACACGGCCATTTCGTTCTGTAAATAAGGCGTCTGAAGCAGCCCTGGCAGCGGCTCCATCCCGGACTCCATCAGCAAGAAATTGAATTACTTTCCTTACCACCAAACTGGAAACCCATTTGGCTCCATCGCCAGAGCTTTGCCCATCAGCCAGGACAACAGACATCCCGCCGTTTGGTCTTTCAATAACTTCGGCGGTATCTCCGCTGGAGGAGGCAGCATATTTTTTAATCTTCGAAATAGCGATTTGGACTTCCATGCCCAAATTTTACAATAACATCCCCAAAATGGAAACCCACAAATCTTAGAGGATTTGTGGGTTTCCGATTCGGGCTATTAAAATCCCAGCCTGAATATCACAGCTGACTACGGCAGGTAAAATTGCTTTATCAATGGTAAAAATACACTGGCAAGACTTAAAAATATCAGGAAGCCTATGATGTCTGTTGTTGCAGTTACCAACACAGATGATGCCAAAGCGGGGTCCTGCCCGGAGAATTCCAGCAGCAAAGGGGCAATTGTCCCCACTATACTTGCTACCAGCATGTTACCCAGCAGCGCCAGGCCAAGTACCAATCCAAGATACGGATTTCCTTGCCATAAGCCGACTCCAATTCCAGCGATGATCCCAACCACAGATCCCAGCATCATCCCGACTGCAATTTGCCGGAATAAAATTGGTAGAACCCGTTTTGGCTCAACTTTTCCCAGTGCTAAAGAACGTACAATCATAGCCACATTTTGGCTGGCTGCATTTCCACCCTGGGCAGCAACCACGGATTGAAAAAACGCCAGAATAGCTACCTGAACGAACAAATCACCAAAATTGCTGATCACCCAGGAACCAATCAAGGCTGTCACGGTGTTCAGAAGCAACCAGGGCAGGCGACCTTTTAGCTGCAGAAATAATTTGCTCTCCGGTTCAAGGTCATAATCGGAAACGCTTGCCAATCGATAGATATCCTCAGTGGATTCATCCACCAAAACATCAAGAATATCATCGTGACTAATAACCCCGACCAATTGATTTTGTTTGTTTAATACCGGAAGAGCCTGCAAATCGTAGTGTTTCATCACACCAGCAGCTTCTTCCTGGTCCTGCAATGCCTGGACGCTAACCACCTGGGTGTTCATGATTTTATTGATTTTCTGGTCGGGATCGGCACAAACTAATTCTCGTAGTCCTATTACACCCTGTAATTCTTTTTGTTTGTTTACAACAAAAAGATAATAAGGAATATCTGTCTCTCCGGCTGATGACCTCATTAATTGGATCGCGGAATTTGCTGTATCCTCGAGGCCAAGGACCAGGAAGTCGGTTGTCATTAGCCCGCCCGCCGTATCATCTGGATACCGGAGCAGAGGCAACACCTCTCCTGGCTCCTCCATCAGTGAGATAGCACTGCGGACTTCCTGTCCCGTGAGATCGCCAAGTAAATCTGCCGCTTCATCTGGATCCATGTCATCAATAATGTCAGCTAGAAAGGGTAGCGGTAAGTTACGGGCTGCTGTCAGGGTTTCTTCATCGTCCAATTCATCAAAGATGTCCGCAATTTCTGGCACTTCCATCTGCTGCAAAAGTTCTTCCTGCTGCTCAGGATTGAGTTCATTAAATAAATTGGCTTGATCCGCCGGGTGTAAGGCACGGATAATCTTTAGGACTTTTCTAAAATCCCTACTTTTCAGAGATTGTTCCAGGTCATTTAACCGTGATGAGTCATTCAAGTCAAAACTGCTCATTGTTTATTCCCTAGGTTAAGTTAAAAAAGGCAGAACTTGAGTCACAGGATCTGCCCGAGATGCTTGGATTGCAGATTCTTGATTTAATTTGTTAGGAGAACAATATCAACCCCTTGTTCTCGGAGCCACGCGAAGGCTTCCTCAATTTCTGATGATTTGCCTGAGATATGAATATCCATCCAACCCTGTTCTGCAGTAACATTAGCTCGCAAAATATTTACAGTGAAAGAATATCGTCTCAGCAACCGGTTGATAATTGGCTCATCCTGCAACTTGGGAGGGAAGACCAGACGGACACTTTGACTTAACATACCGTCTCCTTTTCCTGAATATTAATTTTAACATGAAAGAGATAGTTCTGCTAAAATATCCCCGCTGCTAGTGGTAGCTGTCCTTGTCCGACTAGCCAAGTGTGCTGGCTAGTTGTCCACAGCCTGCCTGGATATCTACCCCCCGCCGCAGCCGGATTGTTGAGGGTATTCCGTCTTCTTTTAACACCTGGAGGAAATCGTGGGCTTGCCGGTCTGTTGAGGGACCTCCCTTGAACTGCCTCACAGGATTTAATTGAATCAGGTTTACATGAAATAATTTCCCGTGGAGTAAATCCACCAGTTTTTTAGCTTGGTCGATTGAATCATTCACTCCTTCGATCAAAGCCCATTCTACAGAAATACGGCGATTGGTAGTGCTGATATAGTCATCACAGGCTGCCATCAATTCGGGAAGGGGATATGTTTGGTTGATGGGGATCAGAGCTGAGCGTAATTGGTCATCCGCTGCGTGCAAAGAGATAGCCAAATTTATCTGGGATTTTTTTGTGGAGAACTGCCTGATTCCTGGAACAAGACCTACAGTTGAAATCGTAAATCGTCGGGCACCTAAACCGAATCCCCTGGAATCATTTAAAATACCAATTGCACTCATCACATTCTGATAATTATGGAAGGGTTCTCCCATACCCATAAACACCACATTGGTTATGGATTGACATTTCTCCTGCAGGAGAACCGCTGATTTCTGAACCTGCTCGACGATTTCGCCTCGAGATAAATTCCGAAAAAAACCCATACCCCCGGTTGCACAAAATCCACATCCCATAGCACAGCCAACCTGGCTGGAGATGCACACCGTATGCCTTTCCGGATATGACATCAGCACCGTTTCAATAGCTGTCTGATCAAAAAGTCTGTAGAGTGATTTTCGGGTTAATCCATCTTCTGAGATGAGCTCTTTTTCAGAGACAAGGCTGCCAAAATTAAATTGCTGGTCAAGCATTTCTCTTAATGGCAAGGGTAGGGGGCTGAATTCAGCAGGTGTTTCCCAGAAATTTTGGTATAAACCCTGCCAGATTTGCTGGACTCTGTATTCAGGCTCATTCCAGTCCAGCATGGTTTTTCTGAGGGATTCAAAACTTAAGTCAAAAATATTAGGTTTCATTGGCAGCCAGTATTCTTATAATTTCCAGGGCATCTCCTGCAATTATATCTGGTGAGGGAGTCCAATTTTTACTCAGAGCTCGATCGGTTACTCCCGAAAGAACTAAACCAGTCCTAATTCCCAGTTTCTGGGCTCCAGCAATATCTGTTTCTAAACGATCTCCAATCATTAATGTTTCACCAGGTTTGTATTTGGACCTGGCCAAGGCAATATTAAACAGATATTTTCCCGGTTTTCCTATGATAAGAGCTTTTTGTCCAGCAGCCGCTTCTATGGCGCTGATCATAGAACCAGCTCCGGGTGCGAAACCTCCCGGTGTGGGAATAGTTGGATCAGGATTTGTTCCTACAAATAAGGCACCAGCCCGGATAATCTGGGCTGCTTGAGCAATTTTCTGATAAGTAAGCATCCGGTCCAAGCCAACAACCACAGCAATTAAGTCTACGTTTCCGGGAGCTTCAATCACATCGAATCCCATATTTTCGAAAGTTTTAACAAGCCCGTCCTCACCAACAACAAAGACAGATCCTCTCCGTGGAAATCTCTCCAAAAGATAGGCGGCGGCCGCTTCTGCGCTGGTGATGATCTGATCTTGGGTTAAGGTAACCCCAAACCTGTTCAGCTTAGCCAGATAATATTCGTTAGTTCTGGTAGAGTTATTGGTGAGACAAAATACCTTGATTGACAGGGAATCAACCTGTTTAAACAAAGCCGGGATGTCGAGAATTGGATCCGACCCTCGCCAGAGAACTCCATCTAGATCCATAAAAATTGTCTTTATTCGCATATCGCCAGATCTTTTCAGCCTAACATACCAATAATTAATATAAGAAAAAGCCCGGTTTTCAATAAACCGGGCTTCGCGAGTTTAGGTTTATTCCTCTGTTGGTTCTTCTTTATCACCAGGCTTTATTTTCTTAATAGCTGAGAATATTGAGTCTTTTGATGGCTCTAACACCTTATCAACCAGACCGTAATTAACAGCATCCTGAGCGGTTAACCAATAATCCCGCTCGGTGTCTTCCTTGATCTTTCCTTCGGTCTGGCCGGTATGTTTGGAAAGGATGCCATTTAACATTTCCCGCAGGCGTAAAATTTCTTTGGTTTGAATTTCAATATCGGTTGCCTGCCCCTCGGATCCTCCCAATGGCTGATGGAGATGGATGGTGGCATGGGGTAGGGCAAAGCGTTGTCCAGTAGTACCTGCGGTCAACAACACCGTGCCAAAAGATGCGGTCACTCCAACAGCAACGGTATTGATTGGATTGGCAATCATCTGCATGGTGTCATAAATTGCCAGCCCAGCATAAATCTGACCACCTGGTGAGTTGATATACATTTGGATGGGAGCTTCCGAATCCTCATTACTTAAATAGAGCAGTTGGGCCACTATCAAATTTGCTGTTTGATCGGAAATCGGTGTTCCGACAAACACAATCCTGTTTTTTAACAATAAAGAATAAATATCGTAAGCTCTTTCCATTCTTCCGGTAGTTTCAATCACCATCGGAATAAGCATTTGACTATCTAACATTTTTCATGCCTCCTATAACTTTAGATGCTATCAGGAAGTCTATTCCTGGATGTCTTTTTCATCTGAAACATTTTCATCCGAGGGAAGCTGATCCGGTTGAAGATCAGCCACCTGCTCTGGTTTGATTTCTTGGTCAGCAGTCTCCTCATCCGTACCACTATCAGCTGGTTTAAGAAATTCACTGATATCCTTTCCCTGGGCTATAGCCATTAGAAAATCTAGGGTATTTTTGGTAATAACCTGCGAGCTTACTCTGTTCAGAAGGGCAACAGAGTCTCCACTTTTTAAGTATTCTGAGCGCTTTTTTTCATCCTCGCCAAAGTGGTTATCTAGAATCGACTTGAACTCGCTGGTAATATCTTCAGGATTGATATTGAGGTCCTCCGCTTCGGATACTTTTCCGATCAACAAACCCTGAATAATTCTTTTTTCTGCATTGGGTTTAATTTGATCTCGGAGCTGCTCTTCGGTTAAATCCTGAATACCCAGGTACATCTCCAAATCCATACCTTGGTCCTTTAATCTGGATTCCAGCTCCCGGACTTCACCCTCAATTTCATTATCGACCATCTGGGGTGGAAATTTCACTTCAGCATTTTCCAGGATAGCTTTCAGGATAGTATTGATGTAAGCATTTTCCTCTTCAATTTCTCTCTGGGCTGCTAATTCATCCTTAATTTCATCCTTAAGATCAGAAAATGATTCCAGTTCGCTAACCGATTTAACAAACTCGTCATTTAAATCTGGAAGAATTCGCTCACGAATGCCACTTACGGTTACGGTATAGAGGACTTCTTTTCCCCGATAATTTTCATCAACAGAATCATCGTTAGAGAACTCATGGGTCAATTCCAGGACATCACCGGCAGATACACCCAGCAGCTGCCTTGAGAACCCAGGGAAAGGCCATTCTTTCGAATCGTCATCGGATTTGGCTTTAATCATGACTGGGAGGGGTTGATTTTTTAGCAGGAAGTTTTCCGAATCTTCGGGATCACTATCCACAGCCCGACAGTTAAGTGATGTATCTACCAGATTTCCCTCTTCCGCAGGATGATCCACTGGCTCTACCTTTGCCTGCTGGGACTGCATTCTTTTCAGGATCTTTTCAATATCCTCACCGGAGATTTCACTTTTTTCATATGGTAGTCTGATTTCCCGGTAATTTCCCAGCACAACCTCTGGCTGAAGGGGGATCGTAAATACAAATGTAGGAGGTTCCAGGGATTTGATTTCCTTTACCTGCCCCGGCCCGTAAGGCTCCCGGTCGACCTCTTCAATGACTTTTGGATAAACTTCATCTAAAAAATGTTCAATGGCTTGATCAGTGATCGCTGCTTCACCGAAGTGATTCAGGATCAGCTGGTAGGGAGCTTTCCCTGGACGGTATCCAGGGATTTTTTTTCCTTTCGCCAGTTCTTTGGCTGCCTGATGTTTGGCTTTCTCGAAAGTTTCCTGATCCGCTTCTACAGTAACTTCGACCTGATGATTTTCAAGATAAGTCTGTTCAATTTTCAAGTTATTCCTCACGATCTAAGTAGACAACATAAAAGGGCCAAGACAAACCGGCCCCTTGATACTGGCATAGTCTGCTGAAATGGGGAAGGAGGGGGTCGAACCCACACGCCCGAGGGCACATGATCCTAAGTCATGCCTGTCTGCCAGTTCCAGCACTTCCCCAATCGTCTTAGTGCTGGAAAATTATAAGCTACAGCCATCACCGCGTCAATAAATCAACTATAATAGTTTTATTAATCGCGGTCCAATCAGACCTTCAGCAACACTTTATCGATTACCTATTATTGGAGATTGTCCATGTTTGATCATTTCGACCTGCTTGCCCCCATCTATGATCGAGTCATCCAACCTAATCCCCCTGTACGGTTAACTCAACTATTGGACTTACGACCGGGATTATCCGTTTTAGATGTTGGGGGAGGAACAGGAAGGGTTTCCCAATTTTTTATTGATCAGGTTGATCAGGTCATCGTGGCTGATTTATCCTTAAAAATGCTGCTTAAATCACTATCGAAACCTGGTTTGGTTCCCATTAACTCACATTCTGAAAGCTTGCCATTTCCGGACGAATCCTTTGACAGAATCGTAATGGTAGATGCTTTACACCACGTTTGTGATCAAAGCAGAACGGCCCAGGAACTTTGGAGAGTAGTAAAGCCAGGTGGGAAAATTGTGATTGAAGAACCTAATGTAAATCAGGGGGCGGTAAAATTGGTCGCCCTGGCGGAAAAGATTGCCTTGATGCGGAGTCATTTCTTAACGGGAGAGCAAATCCAGGGTTTATTCAACCCACTGGCGTCGGGATCTAAACTGGTATTCGAGGATCATTTTGTCTGGTTTGCAGTCGAAAAAAGCTGACCAAAGGTAATTGTTGTTCTCCTGTTTTGCGTATAGTATTAATGTATATTTCTGCCAATATCACCAATAAGAAGGTAATAAAACCAGGATAGGGGAGTAAATCCAACCACCAGAATTCCATACCC
>CAZUMG010000017.1:12746-16980 GCA_964621895.1 uncultured Anaerolineales bacterium
TAACCTAATACCCGTAATAATTCGCCAGGATCAGCTTCGCCTTTAAACATATTTGTTCCAATGAAATGGGTGGCATAAGCCCAGATATAATAATTGGCAACTCCAATCACTGATGCCACGATAAGACCCAATAAAGCAGCTCCGAATTTCTGGACTATTAAACTGCTGATGAAAGTACCAATGCCTCCAGCCACTGAAACCAGGATCACTACCGTGAGGGCTTCTTGATTTAAGCTGGTATCAGCTTCTGCTTCCTTAAAAAACTCTTTGTCTAACAAAGCGGCTCGCATGACCCGGTTGATAATCAAATTCATAGTCCCTCCATCGATGATAAGAAATAATATAGAGTTTACCTTGAGAGAAATTCAATCGCAAGATTTAATCCAGAATCATCCAGAATTCTCCATCCCCTGGATTCCGCTATTCGGCGCAATTCGCTATTGGGATATACGGCAATTGGATTCCGGGCGTGTTCAAGCATGGAGAGATCTGTCAGGGTATCTCCCAGAGCATATTCCAGGGAATGAGCACCCAGTCTTTCCTGTAATAATTCCCATTTTCTTTGCCCGACAGTTAATTTTTCCGCTAGAGTAAGACCTTCAGGGGATATTTTCAGGGCAGTGCCAATGCCAGTAATCTGATTGGGGGCAATTTTTCCAGCAAAATTAATTACGGCTGGTTGATATGCTGCGCTGACAATAATGATTTCTGCATCGGCCTGATGCAGCTGCTGCAATAACTTAATAGCCTCTGGCCTCCTTTTCGGCCACAGCTCATTTTCCACTATAAATGACATGACCGAATCAAGCTTCTCCTGGTCAGGATTCTGGATCAATTTCAGCACCGATCGCATGGCAGTATTTGACCAGCTTTCAAGACTTTTCCAACCAAAGCGCACCTGTAAATAGGACAGCATAACCTTCAATTTAAATAATCGGGGTGACGAGCCTGAATAGTGGATTTCAGCCCAATTGGCAATCGCCAGGATCGGAGATCCTGTTGTTAATGTTCCATTAAGGTCAGATGCAACGATCATTGGTGACCTCTGAATTGCGTATAGTATTGCAAATAACATCTTCTTTTTACCAGCAGTAGAGCAGGGGTTTCGGCAGATTTTACCTGAGGTTCAGTCATTAATTTGTATATTCTGCGTGAATTTGAGCCATCCAATCGGATATCACAATTTCCTGGGGGCATTGTTCCTCGCATTCTCTACAAACCACACAGTTGTTAGCTTTGGCTTCATCGGGCACAAGCTGGGTATATTCCTCTTGAGAAGACCTTATTTTGTCAAACATAATGCCGTCATTATAGATTTGAAGTATCCTGGGAATATCGACCTCTTCAGGACAGGGCATACAATATCCACAGCGGGTGCAGGGAATCAGGGACAAACCCTGATAAGTTTCCTGGACACGTGAAACGATATCCTGCTCTTTCTTTGTAAGGGTGTTAATTCCTGATTTACTGGCACTTTCCACATTCTGTTTGACCTGTTCCAAGCTGCTCATTCCACTCAGTACACCAGATACCTCCGGTTGATTCCAGAGCCACTGCAGAGACCAATCTGCAGGGGTTCGGTGGGTGGGTCCCTGGGCCCAGAGCTCCGCGATTTTGGGGGGAGGATCGATTAACCTGCCGCCTCTCAGCGGTTCCATGATCATCACGCCCATCCCTCGCTCGGCTGCGTAGGACAAGCCCTTTTTACCTGCCTGGTGGTCCTGGTCCATATAATTATATTGGATCATGCAGAAATCCCAGCCTTGATAAGCATCCACGATACTTATAAACACTTCATACTGATCATGAAAGGAAAATCCCAGGTGGCCAATCCTGCCGTCTGCCAGGGCTTTCTCTGCCCAGGACAGCACACCTAATTTCTCTATATTCAACCAGCTTGTTTGGTCCAGGGCATGGAGCAAATAAAAATCAATATGCTCAGTTCTCAAGCGGTCAAGCTGCTCATTTAGATAAAAATCAAAATCTCCGGTTTTTTCAATCTTCCAACTGGGCAGTTTGGTCGCCAGTTTAATTTTTTTGCGGTAGGCACCCTGCAGTGTTCTGCCCACGAACCTTTCACTCTGCTCACCATGGTAGGGATAGGCAGTATCAATATAATTTACACCCTGATCTATAGCATAATAAAGCATCTCAGCCGCAGCCGGTTCATCAATATGACTGGAATTCCCGTCAATCACAGGAAAACGCATACATCCAAATCCAAGGGCAGAAATTTTCCAATCTAAACTGCCAAATTGCCGATATTCCATTCTAAGTCTCCTTGCTTGTTAATATTCTATTTGTAGCATGAAAGTTCACTTATCCTCAAATATCTCGTAATACCCTTTGTCCAATTCATCATCACTTAAATGCGCATATCGCTGGGTAACCTGGATATTCTTATGGCGGGCAAGTTTTTGAGCTAATTTTATATTTCCACCCGAGCCTTGAAGCACTTCAGTAACAAAATAGTGTCTGAAGGAATGGGGTGTAATTGTCCCGGCAGCATTTTCTCCCAGGGCTTCCCGGACTCTCAGATCGATTATGTTCCTGCCTGTGGTAGTACTGATAGGTTCAACTCGTTTACCAGCTCCCAGATCATGCCTAGCAAAGATGGGCAGGGATGTTAAGGATCTCCCATAAGCTCCATCGATTTCCGCTCTGGTATTCAAATAGTCTCTTAATGATGTCAAAGCTCTAGTTGAGAAGCGAACGACAGCTTCTTGATTACCTTTGCCAATAATAACAGCTTTTCCTTCCTGCCAATCAAGATCTCCTCGCCGTAAATTACAGGCCTCATGTACTCGTAGTCCGGTATCAGCCAGGGTAAGTACAAACGCTCTGTCCCTTAAATGCTGTAATCGGATCCGTTTAGTTTCAGCAGGCAGTAAACTTAAAGATTGCGCATAGGTTAATACTTTTTGAATATCATTTTTAGGGAATTGGGGTAAACGCTGCCCGGTTCTGCGAGATCTACGCTTGATCAACATTCTTAATCGGGGTAAATTAACTTCCGCCAAATTTTCTGCGGCCAAAAACTCAAAGAATCCGGTGGCTGCAGTCAGGTAAAGCTGTTCAGTATTGGGTGAATAGGATTTAAGATCCGCTGCAAAATCTGCGATAAAGTTCTCAGTTATTTCAGTCACAGAGTATTCTGCTGGATCTCGCTGGGTTTTCATCCAGGACCTTAGAAACGCTTGCATCGCGTTGGTATAGGTCCGGGCTGTGTTCTCGCTTCGGGATAATCGCACACTGTCGAGATACTGTTGGACAGCTTCCAAGAGAGAGATAGAAGGGATTTTGATCAAAATGTATCTTCCTGAGGGTTATTTTTATACTTGCGATAATAATACTTATCACAACCGTAAGAATTTTATCAACTTTCCGTTCTCCAGTCAAGCCCCTGCTCTCTGATCATTTGTTAATATTATATACGGATTACATGATCACCTTTAAGCTTTCATATCCCCGCCCCCTCAATGTTTGCATTATAAAACTCCTGTCTTTTGCATGGATATATTGAGAATTTAGAACAAATGTGCTATACTAATTTAGTGAGCGACATCGAAAAGCTAAAACTGCTAACCGCCCAGATGCACCTGGAGCCTGCCGAGGATTGTGATGCAAAACCCTTCCCTGCGGGTGGACAGGAAGCTGTTAGGGTGAAAACCGCTCAAATGCCTAACGGCCAATCCATCCGTTTATTAAAAACACTGTTGAGCTCTTATTGTGAGAAAAATTGCAGCTATTGCCCTTTCCGCGCACAGCGAGATATGCCTAGAGCTTCGTTTACTCCAGATGATTTTGCCCGTTTATTTGATTCCCTCTACAGGGCTGGTTTTGTCGAAGGTATTTTCCTGAGCTCAAGCATTTTTCAAGGGGCTTTGAGTTCCCAGGATCGCCTCCTGGATACAGCTGCAATATTGCGTAATCGCTATCAATACAGGGGATATTTGCACCTGAAGATCATGCCCGGGGCAGAACAAGCCCAGGTAGAGCAAGCAATGTTATTGGCAGATCGTTTATCTATCAATCTAGAGGCGCCCCATGCAAAAGCGCTTTCGTTTTTAGCGCCCCAAAAAGACCTACATACCGATCTGCTCGCTCCCCTGCAGTGGATCCATCAAATTAGGGAGCAAAAATCACCAGAACAAGCCAGGAAAGGCAGCTGGCCTTCCTCAACCACGCAATTTGTGGTTGGGGCAGCTGGCGAAACAGATCTTGATCTGCTTAC
>CAZUMG010000017.1:17080-19595 GCA_964621895.1 uncultured Anaerolineales bacterium
CCTTCCTGGAAATCCTGGAGGAGATTTTTGATATATCCCGGTTCCTTTTCCAACCAAACAAATCCTTCCCAATCAGGAATGTAGAGCTGATCCTTTGGGATCCGTCCAAATTGAACCTCGTCCAGATCCATCTTTGCGGCCAGGCAGATAAACTGGCTGATTTCTGCAAGGTGCATATCAGTAAGAACGTTGCCCTTATAAAGGCCAATGATCTCTGGTATTTTAGGAATTGTCGATAAACTGAAAATCTGCTCAAATAGCGCTTTTAATACTATTTCATGGCGGTCAACCCGGTCATACACATTTCGGGGATCGCGGTAGCGGGCATAAAGCAAGGCGTCATTTCCCGAAAAGAGATAACCTCCTGCTAACACTTTGGGTTGATTTACCTGCTGATAGGAATACACTGGCGAGGGATTATATACCGAGATCCCTCCAATCGCATCAACCACATCCCGGAAAGTCCGCATATTTATGACAATATAATGGTCTATTTCCATATCCCAGTTTTGCTTAAAAGTCGCCTGCATTAAACCGGCTCCATATCCGGGGCCGCTGTAATATCCCATTCCCTCGGTACCAAAAAAATAGGCCTGGTTAATTTTTCCGTGGGTGCGGCCGTTATCTTCTTCAACATCGGGAATTTCCACCCATAAATCACGGGGAAAACCTATCACGCTGACCTGCTGGGATTTAAAATCAACCCTGAAAACCATGATGGTGTCCGCTAAACCATAAAGGTATCCGACGTTGCGAGTGTCTGTACCAATAACCAGAATAGTCATGACTTCAGCCGGACCATTGCAGATGCCATTCTGCTGGGGAGCAGCCAGGGCTGGTGTAACACTCCCGAGGAGGAGTGGAAAAAGCATTGTAATAATAACCATGAAAAGAATTAGTTTATATTTGCTCATGGATCACTCTTTTATCAGGCTTGTTTTAATGAATTCCTGGAGCAAATCCAGGGGATCAGGGATTTGATTGGGTTGGATCAGTTCCATGCCGTGATTTTCGATATAGCCATAATCCACCAGGGTCAACCCAGGTACATCCGTACAGGTTTCAACTGAGGCGTCATCCCTCAATCCAATCAGGCAGTAGACCGGGAGAGTCGGCTGTTGGGATAGCAATTGTCCGGCAGCTTCTTCAAAAGATACCGTTAACAAAGAGGCTGGAGATAACCCAAAACTCCCTAGGCATTTTCCAAGGTCGGTTTGATTAATCCAGGCACAGGCATCTACAGCACCATCTGCTCCGATAGAAGCTCCTGTGGTGAGTATTTTATAGGGATCAGCACCTTGCAAACCAGCTGCAGTTCTAATAGCCGCCTGGGCGTCCAGCAGCCAATCTGCCGGCAGGTACGCTTGGCAGGTCCCAGTACAATCGCGAAAATTAAACGTAAATACTCCTAGGGGTCCCTCAATTGAATTTTCCGGATACCAGCTTGATGATTTCCAGGTGTGATTATATTCCGGTTTTCTTTCTAGCTTTCCACGGTCCTGCAGCCATAGGGCAATTTCCCCCCACTCTGTCTGATCCCCCCGCGCCCAATTCATTAAAACGATTATAGGGGCGGGATTCTCATCAGCTGGGAAGTACATACCGGTCAACTCTACACCATCTTCAGTTAGAAATTGAATCTGGATTGGTTCCGGATCCAATACCACAACCGGGGTTACTGTAGGCGTGAAGGTTGGGGTCGGTGTTGCGGTTGAGGAAGGTACCGGGGTTTGTGAGGGTGGAATGGATGGATCCAGAGTAACAGGCTGGTCCTGATCCGAAGTATTTTTAGTTTCGTTTGCACCTGCCATACAACCAGAAAGGGTTAAAGCCAGCAGCATCCCAATAAGTAAATGCTTTAATTTTTTCATCGAGATTTTATTTCCTCTTCCGAGATTGATTTAAAGGAATTATACGTCTTGTCTGGACACATTCTGATTATCAGTTTCGTTAGTAAGATGCAGGTAGGGTATCCTGTCAAGAGGAACTCCAAGCCCTGGTTTCAGCAATATTAAACCAGGGCTTGCGTTGATAATTAATCTAAAATATCAAGATTATTTTTGCATGTCAAGGTAGGGAGGTTGTTCAAAATTCTCATCATCATTAAAGTTGATATCGATGGTTGCCCCACCACTTACTTCAACATTATTACCGATCAGCTGGGTATTGAAAGTAGGATTGGTGCCTGATGATCCTGAAAAATAAAGATCACCGTCCGGAGCGTAAACCGTTCCCAGATAAAAAGAGGTGCTGTTGCCGGTCATGCTCACAGTGCTGGTATTGCCGTTAGCTAGATAGACAAGGATGCCCGGGATTGCCGGGGAAGGATCGGGAGATTCTTCTGGTGCCCTGAGATCTACGGGGGATACATTCCCGCTAATGGATACTCCTGCGTTAGCAAGGAAAAGGGTAACACCATTTCCAAATACTGAACCTCCAGTTACGCTGATGCCTTTTGATCCTGGAAAACAATATAAGCCCGGATTTAATGTCAATGCCCCACCGGTCCATTTGA
>CAZUMG010000018.1:0-6038 GCA_964621895.1 uncultured Anaerolineales bacterium
TCTCCCTTGGGAATCATCACCTGGATAACCTTTTTACCCTGGGTTTCCTGAACTTCAAATTTACATTCCAGTTCCGGGCTGATGCGTTTGCCAATCTCGGATTGAAGCTTTTCAATACTTTGATTAGGCCTGGGAATACCTTCAAAATCCTTGCCAGGATCAGCGGACAAACCCAGATACAAGGTGCCCCCGTTCGAATTTGCAAAGGCACAAATATCAGCAATGATTGAATATAAGCTGCCTCCCCGGACAGCTATGTTCTCATGAAAATCCTGCATAAATGTAGGACCTTCCTGGCGGGCATCCCTGATGAAATCGTAAGCTGGCTGGGAACTGAGCTGGTGGGGACGCGTCCAGGAGAAGTTATTGCTATCGAAAAGATCCTTAATTGCCTGAAAGTTTTTTTCTGTTAGTCGGATATCCGTAGTTCTGTCACCCACACCCAATTTATTTTGGTGGGCAGCGCTAAAAACCAGCAAATGAGCATCTGAACCCTGGATGCAGTGCATCCGGCGGGGATACTCAGGTTTATTGCCGCTGAAGAAAAAGGCCGAAGAATTCCTACCTTTCTTGTCCAGGTCGGTTACTTCGAGGGCAAACAGGTGGGGATCCTGGGTATAGGCAATTTTTGTTTGGCCTCCAAAAGGAAACCGGCGCATTGCCACACCGTTATTGGAATTGGCATGGGCAGCAATAACCATACCACCGGCTTCATGAATAGCTTTATAAGCTGTTAACACATCCACACTGGCACCTACTGTAACTGATCCTTCATCTAGTTTCTCAGAGGGGACGTTTAATTCCAAGAGCAGATGTTCTATATCCCTGACTGGCTTATTTTCTGGAAATATCGCCAGGATATGGAATCCAAAGGTGGCGGTAAACTCAAAACCGGGCAACACTAAGACCCGCTGAAGCAAATTTTGATATTCTTTCAATCGCGATGCTTCCTCAGGCAGAAGTCTATTAAGCTGCTGGAGCAGCTTCAACTGCTCTATTTCCTCCTGCATTCTGCGGTAGCCAGCGACTGTGTTGTGGTCAGTAAATGCAACGATATCCAAACCCTTTTTTGCGGCTTGTTTGATGATATCCAGATATCCAATATCCCACTGCAGATAGTCTTCGGAAGCCAGGGTATGTAAATGTAAATCCATGGTATACCAGGTTAACCCGGTATGGTGTTTATTTGTTGGCACGTTTCCTCACAATTGTAGGGAAAAGAAGCTTGAATAATAATATTTCAGCCAAGATTCGTTGAATCCATTCTGGAGACAGGAATATTGGAGGGCTTCTTTCCTATTAATCTACAATTTAATAATCATCACGATGGGAACTGAAGAAAATCAACCTGCCAGGATTTTTATCCATCATCTCGGGGGTAGTTTTATCTCCGGGTGGGAAGCTAAACCTGAGTATTACTACCGAATATCCTGATGAAACAGCTGTTTGTCTCTTGGTAAAAGTAGTTCCTCGTCGCAATTTAATAAAATAAAATTTCGGCAAATAATTAAGCCTGGGCGGCTGAAGAGTTTTCAATCCGGGTTGGCTTAACAGCCTTCTTTTTCCGGGGAGTTGATTTTGGTTTTGTCAGAGCGGCGTCCAATACTTCTTCAATATTCTCTACAAACACAAATTTGATCTTCTCCCGGACTTCCGGAGGGATGTCCTCTTCCAAATCTGCCTGATTCTTCTTTGGCAGGATTACCGTTGTTGATCCTGCTCGATAAGCTGCCAGTACCTTTTCCTTGATGCCCCCTACCGGGAGCACCTGACCGCGCAGGGTAATTTCACCGGTCATACTGATACTGCCCATCACCGGCCGCCCCGAAATCAATGAAACCAGCGCTGTTGCCATGGTAACACCTGCAGATGGACCATCCTTGGGTTGAGCTCCGGCTGGTACATGTAAGTGAATATCCTGGTCTTTGTAAAAATCCAGGTCTAGCCCCAAATGTTCAGCATTAGAGCGCACATAGGATAAAGCAGCCTGGGCCGATTCCTTCATCACCTCACCGAGTGATCCGGTCAGCTGAAAATTATTTCTTCCGGGCATCAAGGTGGCTTCCACAAACAAGACTTCCCCACCGGTGGATGTCCAGGCTAAACCGGTTGCCACACCAGGGAGGGAGGTTCGATTGGCAAGTTCTTCATCCCCATAATATCTGGGACGACCAAGGTATTCCTCAACTTCTTTTACCCCAATTTTGACTGACTCGGTTTTCCCTTCTGCAATCCTCGTGACGACTTTTCTACAAAGGGTTCCAATCTCGCGTTCCAGATTCCTGACTCCTGACTCCCGGGTATAGGACCGAATAATCATCTGCAGCGCCGGGTCAGTAAAGGAAATCTCTTTTTTCCGCAAACCATTCTCGCTGATTTGCCGGGGGATCAGGTAGCCCTTGGCGATGGCTTTCTTTTCCTTATCGGTGTAACCGGATAATTTAATGATCTCCATCCGGTCACGCAGAGGGGAAGGAATGGGTTCTAATAAATTTGCTGTGGTGATGAACATCACCTTCGAAAGATCATAGGCCACCTCCAAGTAATGATCTCTAAACTCACTATTTTGCTCCGGATCCAGCACTTCCAGCAAGGCAGAAGTTGGATCCCCGCGATAATCTCGCCCCAGTTTGTCGATTTCATCCAGCATAAATACAGGGTTATTCTTGCCTACTCGCCGGAGAGCCTGGAGTATCCTTCCCGGCATTGCCCCGATATAGGTCCGCCGATGTCCGCGGATTTCCGCTTCATCGTGCACACCTCCCAGGGATATGCGGATAAATTGCCGGTTCATCGAATGAGCAATCGACCGCCCCAAAGATGTTTTCCCTACCCCGGGCGGACCTACAAAACATAAAATTACCCCCTCTCTAATTTTCCGGATATCATCCTGATAGGTGTATTCGTCTTTATCTTCCCCTTCCCGCTCATTGCGCAGTTTCCGGACAGCCAGGAATTCAAGAATCCTTTCCTTAACATCATCCAGACCATAATGGTCTTCATCGAGAACTTTTCTGGCTCGGGAAATATCCAGATTATCTTCGGTCATCTCGGACCACGGCAAAGAGACCATCCAGTCGAGGTAGGTGCGGATGACCCCGTATTCCGCTGCCGCAGAAGGCAGATGGGACATACGGTCTAATTCCCGTCTTGCCTGTTTGTCAGCTTCTTCAGGCATGCCGGCTTTTTCAATCTGCAGACGGAACTCATCAATTTCTGCGGCCTGGTCCTCTTCCTCACCCAGCTCGGTGCGGATGGCTTTCATTTGTTCCCGGAGAAAATACTCCCGCTGAACTTTTTCAATCTCGGAGCGAGCTTGATTTTGGATGCGCTGTCCGATTTCCAGCATTTCCATTTCCCGGGTCAAGAAATTTACCAATTTGTGCAGTTTTTCTGAAACCGAGTTTAACTCGAGGAGTTCCTGGGCTTCGGATAACGCCATCCGCTGGAAATTGGCAACTGTATAGACAACCTGGAGAGGATCATCCAGCGCCATCACCGCATCGACTAAATCCTGGGGAACTGAGGGGACCAGCTTGGTTATTTCCGCGAACTGATCCCGGGCTTGCCGGGTCAGGGCATCAATCTCCAGATCTTTTTCTACCTTTACTGGAGATAAGCTGATTTCTGCCTTTAAATAAGGTTCTTCCTGGACAAACTTGGTAATGTTAAAACGAGTAATGCCTTGAACCAGGAGGCGAATGGTACCGTCCGGAGCCCGGAATAATCGATGCACAGAAGCTACCGTTCCAACCCGAAAGAGATCATCCGGACCGGGATGTTCATCATTA
The DNA here is from genome assembly GCA_964621895.1 of uncultured Anaerolineales bacterium. Taxonomy (GTDB): domain Bacteria; phylum Chloroflexota; class Anaerolineae; order Anaerolineales; family UBA11858; genus B10-G9. Next base: position 3,792 of record CAZUMG010000018.1, read on the forward strand.
GGATCCTTGGATGTCACCAAACCAATTAATCGGTCATCTGCAGAAAGGACATCGTCCACCAAGCGAATGGATCGGGGTTGACCTATGGATAAAGGAACTGCGGTTTCAGGGTAAACGACCAGGCCTCGTAAGGGCAGAATTGGCAGTTGGGATGGTATTCTCCCAATCAAATCTTCCTGTTTAAGTTCTTCTCCAGTTTCAGACTCAAAATCGGTCAGATTGGGTACTACTGATCCAACCAGAATATCCTGCAGGGACAAATCTTCCCGATTGACCCATTCCAGTAATTCCAAAAATTCAGAGCTCCAACGTGATCCAGGCATAAACGAATTTTTAATCCTTCCTCCATTGTTGATTTATAAACCCCGTAACGGGGTAAAGATAACCTTAGATTTCATTTTAACACAGAGAAGGACCCTATCCGCGGGAAGGAATTAATCATATATGAGATTAATACTTGAGTTTCTGCCCTGAATTTGTTACAGTCTCCACCAGAAATAGCCGGACTGCAGGGACTTTTGAACTCTGGAGAGCAAAACCAGGAAAAGTGGAATATTTAATAAAGAATTAACCTTCTACTTCATTCAAAAGCCTATAATGGATTCTGAATACTAAAATTAATCCCTTATATAAAGGAAGATTCTTTCCGAAAGAGGCAAAATATGTTTACCAAAAAAATGCAGCAAGCCATGAACGACCAGATCCACCACGAATTGGAATCCGCCTATATTTACTTATCGATGGCTGCTTATTTCGGGGCCGAAAACTATCCTGGTTTTTCTGAATGGATGAAACTGCAATTTGAAGAGGAGATGGTCCACGCATTCCGCTTTTATGATTACATCCACAGCCGGGGAGAGCGGGTCATTCTTCAAGCCATAGAACAGCCGCCCTCTGATTTTGCTTCCCCCCTGGCCGCCTTTGAAACTGCCCTGGGGCACGAGCAAAAAATTAGCGCTGATATCCACAATCTTTATGCCCTGGCCACAGAAGAAAAGGATTATCCCAGCCTGTCCTTCCTGCAGTGGTTCGTCGACGAACAGGTAGAAGAAGAGGAAAATGTCAGTGCGATAGTGGCAGATCTCAAGCGGGTCAGCGGCGTCCCCCAAGCCATGTTAATGCTCGACCGGGAGCTGGGTCAGCGCCAGCCATCCGCAGACATTGAAGAATAATTTGTAAACAGTCAGCAGGTTTTTTATCAGAACCGTAATCACTAATTGATTACGGTTCTGCTTTTAATAAGAGAGTTTTATACTAAAAACAGATGTTTTTTGGCATTTGATAATTTTCCCAATCAATGTGATACTGAGTTTAGCGTTCAGACAATATTATTCTAGAGGAAAATGAGTTAAACATGGACGATAAAACCTATAACCCCTTCAATACTGCGCAAAAACAATTTGATCATGCGGCAGATTTACTTGAATTGGATCAGGCTACCAAGGATTTTTTACGATATCCCATGCGGGAAATTCAATTCAGCATCCCGGTGCGCATGGATGATGGGCATGTAAAAGTCTTCCGGGGCTTCCGGGTTATGCATAATGATGCTCGGGGTCCTGCCAAAGGCGGCATCCGCTTTCACCCCCAGGAAACCATTGATACAGTCAGGGCATTATCAATGTGGATGACCTGGAAATGCGCCGTTGTTGATATTCCCCTGGGAGGCGGTAAAGGAGGAATTATCTGTGATCCTCACGATTTAAGCCTGATCGAACAAGAACGACTTTGCCGTGGGTGGGTCAGGCAGCTGGCCAAGATGATTGGCCCTCTCTCAGACGTGCCTGCTCCGGATGTAATGACCAATTCACAACATATGTTATGGATGTTAGATGAATTCGAGGCTATTCACGGTGGAAAATACCCGGGTTTCATCACCGGAAAACCGGTTGGTATGGGAGGTTCTTTAGGCAGGACCGAAGCAACCGGGTATGGGGTCATGATAACCGTTCGTGAGGCAATGAAGGAACTGGGTATGCAAGTAAAAGATACCTCTGCCAGCTTCCAGGGATTTGGCAATGTATCCCAGTATGCTATTGAACTTTTCCAACAGATGGGCGGAACACCAACCTGTGTATCCTGCTGGAATCAAAAAGATCAAGCAGCGTATTCATTTTACAAAAAAGATGGCTTCGAACTGAAAGAATTAATGTCTATCACGGACCATTTTGGAGAAATTGATAAAGGGAAAGCCCAGGATTTGGGTTTCGATTTGCTGCCGGGAGATGCCTGGCTGGAGCAGGATGT
>CAZUMG010000018.1:6138-17569 GCA_964621895.1 uncultured Anaerolineales bacterium
AAACTTGATCAAAAAATGACCAAAGCATTCATCGATGTCAGTCAATTTGCCCAATCTAAAAATCTAATTATGCGGGATGCTGCCTATATGATCTCGGTTGACCGGGTGGCAAAAGCGTGTAAGGCCCGTGGGTGGGTATAACCCGAACCAATGAACAAACATGGCGGGCCGATTAACCCCCAACGGATAACCCCCTTCGACCGGTCACCTGCCGATTCCAGCCAGGTTATCCGTGCTATTGGGACGGGTTCCATCGGAGGTAAAGCCCAAGGCCTGGCCTTGCTCCAGAATCTTCTTGAGTCGAATCCTCAGCTGAATGCCATTCCCCAAATCCAGGTAGGGGTTCCCAGTTTGACTGTAATCTGTACAGATGTTTTTGACAATTTTATCCAATCAAACGATCTGTTAAAATATGCCAGTCCGGGCTACAGCAATGATCAGATAGCTCATGCTTTCCTCCAGGCCGAGCTGCCTTTTTCGGTACTGGGAGATCTGCGGGCATTAATTGAGCAGGTGCATGTTCCCCTGGCGATCCGTTCATCCAGCTTGCTTGAAGATGCTACCCGCGAACCGTTTGCAGGGATCTATGAGACAAAAATGATTCCCAATCATCAGTTTGATCCTGGGGCCCGGTTTCAAAAACTAACCGAAGCAGTTAAATATGTTTATGCATCAACATATTTTAGCCAGGCTAAAAGTTATCGCCAGGCAACCAACCATGAGGTCGGCGACGAGAAGATGGCAGTAATCATCCAAGATGTTCACGGCCTGAAGCACAGCCTGCGGTTTTACCCGGAATTATCCGGGGTGGCCAGATCATATAATTATTATCCTGTCGGGAGGGCGAAACCCGAGGATGGTGTGGTTAATCTTGCCCTGGGATTGGGGAAAACGATCGTTGACGGTGGTTTAACCTGGTCCTACTCTCCAGCTTATCCTAAAATTGGCCCTCCCTATGGATCCATAAATGAGCTGCTAAAAAACAGCCAAAAAGACTATTGGGCGATTAATATGGGTACTCCCCTGGTTTACGATCCAATCCAGGAAACGGAATATTTAGTTCAGGAGAATATCACCACAGCTGAAAAGGATGGCTCCCTGCGCTATCTGTGTTCTACCTACGATCCCCAATCTGACCGGCTCCAAATCGGGATAACCCATCCAGGCCCCCGAGCCCTGACCTTTGCTCCCCTGCTCAACTATAAAGAACTCCCTCTAAACGATGTGCTTCAAACCATTTTGCGCAGCTGTGAAAATGAGCTGGAGAATCCTGTGGAAGTTGAATTCGCGATGACCTTTTCTCCAGCTTCCCTGGGACTGCTCCAGGTCAGATCAATGGTCGTCTCCACTGAAAATATCCAGGTGACGGAAGAAGATCTGGAAAATAACAATGCTCTGGCTGCTTCCGAGCATGTCCTGGGTAATGGCGAGATCGATGATATACAGGATATTGTCTATGTGATGCCGGATCGATTTGAATTGGAGCATACTCGCCAGATCGCAGCTGAACTTGAAGGGGTCAACCAAAGGCTTGTCTCCCAAGGGCAACCCTATCTGCTGATAGTATTCGGCCGCTTAGGCAGTTCTGATCCCTGGTTAGGCATCCCCGCCAGTTGGGGTCAAATATCAGGGACCAGGGTCATTATCGAAACCTACCGAGAAGGATTTAGCGTCGAGATGAGCCAGGGATCCCATTTTTTCCACAACCTGACCAGTTTGGGAGTCAATTTCATCTCTGTCCCGCAATCTGGAAAATATCAGGTGGACTGGGACTGGTTGCAAGCTCAGAGTGAAATCCAAAAAACTGATTTCGTCCGGCATATCCGGCTGGAATCTCCCTTGTATATTAAAATTGACGGCCGGTCCGGTCGAGGTGCAGTCTTTAAATCCCGAGGTAAATATGACTGATTCTTCTCAAAAACCGCTCGATAGTCTGGTAGAGGAGCTAAAGGAGCGTGCTAAAGAATTAAATTGTTTGTATGAAGTTCAAGAAGCCCTGGCTAAACCTGGAGTCAAAATTGAAGATGCGTTTAATAAAATCATCCAGGTCATACCTCCCGGTTGGCAGTATCCCGAAATAAGCCAAACGCAAATTTCTTATGGAGATAAAGTTTTTCAATCATCCGATTTCGTTAAAACCTCCTGGGCTCAACATGCCGACATCATCGTTCAGGATCAGTCAGTAGGCCAGATAAACGTTTATTACACTGAAGAAAAACCTGAATTAGATGAGGGTCCTTTTCTCAGAGAAGAACGCAGATTAATTAATACCATCGCTGACCAGCTGGGGAATTTCCTCCTGCACCAACGCCTCCAGGATGTATTTGAGAAGCAATCCAAAAACGAGCCAGACCAAAGAGCGGGATGGCGGGTAGTCGTGGACCTGCTTAAAAAAACAGATCCAAACTTGCTGATCACCATTGCAAGGAAGATGGTTCATCACCTCAGCGGACGAGGCATCCAGGAAGCGGAGGGATTATTAACACTGTTCAGTTCAGTTTATTTTGAAGATCAAGATATTCTAGATACTAATTTTCCCTATCAGAATAAATTTGAAGATGAATCAGAAGGATCACTTGACATCGTCTTTGAGCTTGCTGGAGAGCACCTGGATGAAAATGATATTTTATCCAATATGCAGCGATGGATCCGGGAAGATCAATCAGGTTTCCTGGTCAATGCGTTGGTCCAGCCAGGACGCTCCTTGACAGACATACTTGGGGCTTTAGACCGATTCCAGCAATTATCAAGCCAGGGATTGGAATTATCAATTGCCCGGGAGCAAAGTGTCCGGGTAGCACTCATTCGACGGCTGCTTAGCGGGCAGGACAATTTTATCAAAACAGCTAAGAAACACATTAAGATTGAAGATTTTTCCGATTTATCAGCAAAAATTATTTACCAACCGGGAAGTTTTGGTAAGCTGGGCGGGAAAGGCGCTGGCATATTCCTGGCCAAAAAAATTATTCAGCAAGCCCATCGCAGCCAGAATGGTTTCCAGCAGGTTAAAACTCCCAAAACCTGGTATATCGTCTCAGATACTATTTTCACCTACATCGAGCAAAACAACCTGGAAGAAATCATTGAACATAAATATCTTAACATCGGTGAGATCCGTCAAGAATATCCCTACATAATCCATGTCTTTATGAACGCTCCCCTTCCCCCGGAGATCGTCAAGGGCCTATCGGTAGCGTTGGATGATTTTGGAAATGTCCCCTTGATCATTCGAAGTTCAAGCCTGCTGGAAGATCAGGTCGGCATGTCTTTTGCTGGAAAATACAAAAGCCTGTTTGTCGCTAACCAGGGATCCAAAGAAGAACGCCTGCGGGGATTAATCGATGCGATCACTGAAGTATATGCTTCCCTGTACGGACCGGATCCAATTGAATACAGACACCAGCACGGATTGCTCGACCATCATGAGGAAATGGGCATCCTCATCCAGGAAGTAGTCGGCCAGAAGGTTGGACCCTATTATTTTCCAGCTTTTGCGGGGGTTGCCTTCAGCCAGAATGAATTCAGGTGGTCAAGCAGAATCCAGAAAGGGGATGGTCTGGTAAGGATTGTGCCCGGTTTAGGAACCCGGGCAGTGGACCGCTTAACTGATGACTATCCAATCCTGGCAGCGCCGGGGCAGCCCGGATTGCGGGTGAATACTTCTCTGGAAGAAATTGTCCGCTACTCACCCCAGATGATTGATGTGATCAACCTGGAAAAAGGCCTATTTGAAACCATCAATATACAAGACCTCCTTAAAAAGTACGGCAAGGAATACCCCAATATCAGGCAGCTGGTCTCGATCATAACCCAGGATCAAGCCCAGATCCCGACAGGACTGGGTCCTGATTTTAAGCAAGACACATTAATTTTTACATTCGATGGATTGTTCTCCCAAACCCCATTTTTATCATTGGTTCGAGAAGTCCTTGCCGAACTCCAGGATAAGTTAGAGCATCCTGTTGATATCGAGTTTGCCTGCAACGGTGATGATTTTTACCTGCTGCAATGCCGGACCCAGAGTTATGGGAGTGAAAATCTTCCTGCTCAAATCCCCTCAGATATACCAGATGACCGGGTGATTTTCACAGCCAATCGGTTTATCTCCAACGGAATCATTCCTGCTATCAATCATATCGTCTACGTGGATCCGGAAAAGTACAATCAAATTCCAAACCGGGAAGAAATGCTCGCCGTCGGCAGGGCTATCGGAAGACTCAATAAATTATTAACCAAAGGCAAATTTATATTAATGGGCCCAGGCCGCTGGGGAAGCCGGGGGGATATTAAGCTGGGGGTAAATGTTACTTATTCAGATATAAATAACACAGCGGTCTTAATTGAAATTGCCCAAAAACGCGGAGATTATACTCCCGACCTATCATTCGGAACCCATTTTTTCCAGGACCTGGTTGAATCGGCGATCCGCTATATTCCACTCTACCCTGATGATCACGGTATTGTCTTTAATCTGGAATATTTACTGAACTCCCCGAACATTTTCCGGGATTTGCTGCCAGATTGTGCCCAGATGGAAGATATCATTCACGTTATCGATGTTAAAAGTTCTTCGGATGGGTCTATCCTGCAAATCTTAATGAATGCCGATAAAAACCTCGCAATTGCGCTGCTCACCGAGGAAGATAGTATTGAAGAATCTCAGAGCATCCCCGCTGATCAGACCAAGATCAGATCAAGAGAGGATCATTGGCGTTGGAGATTCCAGACAGCAGAGCGGATTGCCGCCATGCTTGATCCGAAGCGCTTCGGCGTAGCGGGGATCTACATTTTTGGCAGCACAAAAAACGCTTCTGCGGGACCAAAGAGTGATATAGATTTGTTAATCCACTTTACTGGAAATGAGAGTCAGCGAAAAGACTTACTGGCCTGGCTGGAAGGCTGGAGCCTCAGCCTGAGCCAAATCAACGAGAGAAGAACCGGGTATAAGACCGAGGGGTTGCTGGACATCAACCTAGTCACGGATGAGGATATCAAAAAGCGTACAAGTTATGCGGTTAAAATTGGCGCAATGACCGATGCGGCCTTGCCGTTATCCATGGGAACTAAACAGGAATAATCCATTCCTGATTGAGGGGGATGTTGAAGTCTAACACCAGTACTAATAGTATTCCCGGGTAGCACTTCGGGGATCTTCTGGTACGAATCTCACCAGGGCCAGCTCCGGTCCGTCATGGGCAGCTGAATAGGCACAGGTAAGACCTAATTGTTCTTTCCACGAACCTGTTATTCGGGCTGATTCGTGCACATGTCCGTGCAAAGTAATCAGGGGCTGCCTTTCCAGAATGAAATTTTTTATGGCAATACTGCCGACATGAAGGTCCAAGGGGGCATGATCAAACGTCTTCCCATCCAGGGCAGCCCGATCCAAATCGGTTTGATAGGGAGGAGCATGAAAGAGCATAATTGTTTTCGTCAAATCCCGGTTTCCGGTCAGGGTGAGCAGGTCTTTCTGGATTGTCCCAAATTCAATATCATTCAGCGGCTGCTCGTCGCTGTGCCAACCATCCTCCGGCGGGACGCAGCCCGGATCAACAAACCGAGAGACATCGTATCGTTCCCAATCTTTATTAAGGAAAGGGGTTGGAGGGACACAGGCATAACCAAATACAGGGTAGGGTCCTAATTGGGCGGATTTGTTGTGCAGGTACTCCCAAATCCCATCCTCTTCCATATAATGGATCAGCTTCTTTTCCAGGCTTTTTCCATCATCGTTTCCAAGGATAATAAATATCCGGGGGTAATCTTCTCCCAGCTGTTGTTTTAAATTCACAAACTCTTTCGCTAAAAAATCCCTCAGAAAACTGTTCCCGCTCCCGGCACCGAAGGGCGGCAGCAGGTCTCCCCCCAGGAAGACTGCCCGGGGTTTTTCCTGCAAAATTCGTGAGAAAAGGGAATGATAGCGGCCTGAGTAACCATGAATATCGGATACAAAAAAACATGGATTCATGGATTCTTTCCAACCACCTGGTGCAAAATAAAGTGTTCGCTGAGTGAGTCTAAAAATGTCTTGATGCTAAAATCAGGCGCCCCCGGTAGGACTCGAACCTACAACCGTCGGATTAGAAGTCCGGTGCTCTATCCATTGAGCTACGAGGGCAAAATGTCTTTCAGATCCAGCTCCCGTTTACTTTTTAGGGGCGGGACGGATGCCTTTATACACCCGGGGACCTGAAATGGTTTGGAGAATTTTTAGGGGAGGTCTGCCCAGGGTTTCGGCGAGTTCGTCCGGAGTTAAGGGTTGATTCCCGTTGGCCAGGAAGGTTCGGAAAAGGGCTTCGGTCAGGGTGGTCTGGTCGGTGATGAATTGCGCTTGTTTGGCGCAGTGAGTAATCAAGGTATGTTGCAAGCCATCCACTGGCTGAACCTCGGCTGTTTCCGGGTCAATCCAATCCACTAACTCATCTCCGGAGAGCGCTGCGTACATTTCCTGGTGTTCTTCACACAGACAGCTGCGCAGATTAACCCGCCAGGAACGGTCATGTTCTTTCCACCAGTCAAAATCAATCTGAAACGGTGTATCAACCGTAGGTTTAAGCAAGCTTGACAACTTGGGTTTAGTTGACACCGCAGTTCTCCTTCCTCCAGATCAAAACGATCTTAGCCACCTTCTGAATCATCAAAACGAAAATGCAAATCACCTACATGAACAAACCAGGGTCGGGTTTCCAATAGGGAAAACAGGGGGCCCGGGGGACAGCGCCTGACCGTGTTAACTGCCGCATATAGTTCAGTCACATGAACGTGGCCCTGGGGATTTAATTTGGTTAACTCCCGGACGGTGTCCACCACAATTTGCTCAAAAGGCGGAAGCCCTTTCTGATTTTTTTCCCATACTTTATCGACAGGATCAAGATCTGGAATGACGATCGCCATCCGTTGGTGGTAGTCTGAAGATATGATTTGTTTAAGAGTAGCAAAGACCAGTTCCCCGTCCGATCCAACCAGTATAGTGCGCATCCAATCTTTGGTCGATCGGGAACTCTTGGTTTCAACGATTACTTCTCCGGGTTCTTTCCCCGGTTTAACATAAACAATACTTCCAGGAATCAATCCTTTCTTTTTGTACCAGTCCTTAAGGCCCGATACATAGCGTTCCTTTCGGACAACCCAGCCGGGGAAACGTTCCCCGGTCTTTCCGTCGATCAGGGTAAATCGAATCCGGGGCGCTTCATAAGCGGTTGGGAACAAGGGCATCACCCGCTCTGAAAGCGGCAAAGTCCCCGCCCGCCAGTGGGGGAAAATTAAGCGGACTTCAACATCCTTGACTGGATAACGGCGTTCTTCCTTCCAGGAAGTCAGCTCATCATCGAGGGTTTCTTCCAGCGCAACCATATCCGCCGTCAAACTTTCGGGATCATAATCGATCGGCACATACTGCAGGTAGATGGGCGTTTTTTGAACGCTTTCAGGCTCAAGCGCTTTTAAATACCAGGCAACTATACCGGCTGGGCCCACTTCATCAAATCGGGGATCTTCCTGTAAGGCGTGGTCAAGGGAAAATTCGATTAAATGGGGATGGACATCGCTGGGAAGATCAACTTCCTTAACCAAGTCCGCTGTCCCCAAGGGTCCTCCCTGATGCATATCGAGGACAGCTTCTGCCAAATTCATATGTCCCGCATTGACATCCACCAGCAGTGCCCTCAAAAACCAGCGGCCAGCAATCTGGACGAACTCGTCGTTTTCATGTAAACCCAAATCAATCTGCTTCACCAGAAGATTCTGATGTTCTTTTATCACCGGGGCAAGGCTTAAGGAATCCGCATCAGCGGATTCCGGGGGAAGATTCAGGGGATGATCGGTTATACCCGAGGCAAATTCTCGCTGTTCGCCGCTGTCAAATTTAACTTGGATTACATTAAATGTTCCCACAGCCGGATTTTCTCCACTGCGGAGGCTGACAACTTCAGCTTTCTGCCATTCAAATGCCGGAAACACTAAATGGTCTCCAACCTGATAATTCTCTTTGGGGTAATAAATATCATTCCCGTCGAGGCGCTTCTTCTCCAAACGAACTTTTTCCCGTTCAATTCGCTGGCCAACCAGGATGGGCATTAGCTCTTCAGCAGTCAGGGGGGTTTCATTCTCTAAGAGATAATCATACAGGTAGGAGATATCTTCTCCTTCCAGTTTAAATTCCTCCCAATAATTTTCTCGGAGGGATAATGGTGCAGTTTTCATAAATAAACCTCAAGCATGCCTTGAAATCCTTCCAGTCTCAAGCGAGTATATTATACTCTACTCTTTTCGCTAAACAACCTCAGACGAGGATGCAAGTCAACAAATCAGCTTGGAAAGAACCTTAAGGATAAGCTGTTTTTAACCAATCCATAGGGTCAACTTGCAAACCACCCACCCAGACCTCCCAGTGCATATGAGCTCCGGTTGATCTGCCGGTGGATCCAACCCGGCCAATTAATTCCCCGGCATCAACTTGCTGTCCAGTCTGAACCAAGAATTCGGATTGATGGGCATAAAGTGTGTAGACACCCCAACCGTGGTTAATCATGGTGGTATTTCCGTGAAGAAGTAGGGAACCTGTGTAGACAACTTTTCCTGGGGCAGCTGCGTAGATATTTCCCCCCATCACGCTGAAGAAGTCCAAACCCGAGTGGAAATAATAATATCCACTACCGTTGTAGGATCTCCTGTTGCCGTAATAGGAAGCAAAAGCGCCGCTTAACTCGGGAGGAACAGGAGCTTGAAACAAACCTGTCCAGAGCTTTTTAGGAGTTGCTTGATCTGCATATTCTTTGAGCGAGCTGGTTTCCTCTTCAGTGAGTTTGAGACTGACCGTTTCCTGAGGAACACCAGTGATGTCCTCATAATGATAATTACCACTGTTAATTTGCACCATCTGGGTATGGGCAAAGGGTGTGCCATCCGCCAAGGTACCAGAAATTGATAACGGTTTTATTCCCAGGGATTCCTTGGCGTGTAACCCCTGCAGAGCCAGATAGGTCTCCCCGTTTTCCGTAAAGAAAGACAGCGGGTAATCTCCCAGCGATCCTGTTAGGGTTGTTCCCTCCAACGATTTCACCTTGATCTCAGAGGTATGACCCTGGATAAATTGTTCTGGCGAATAAGTGACCTTGCTGATTTCTTCTGGAAATCCTCCTGGTCCGGTAGATTCTGTACCAGGAACAAAAAGTACTTCACCAGGTATTAAATCCCACTCCCCATTCTGCGAATTGGTTGTGACCAATGTCCAGGGATTCAGGTTCTCTTCAATCGCTAATTCCAGGGAGGATTGCTGGGGAGCCAAAGCAACTCGTTTACCCCCCTGTTCAACAGCTTCTTGCTCACCTACCAGGACCGCCGAAACACCTGCATAAAGTTCAATTGGGCTGGTTAACCGGTTCAAGATAATCAGAGATTCTTCAGGAACCTGGTAGCGCTTGCTGAGGCTCTGGAGGGACTCTCCATAGGGTACCGTTATCATGGAAAGCACACCGGTAATATTCTCCAGACCTGGTATTTCCAATTGAGCACCAGGGATAATAGAACTGTTTTCAGTCAGGCCGTTCTGCGAAAGTAAATCATCATAGGAGATATGCAAGTTTCTGGCAATCGTCCAGAGAGTATCACCCGCCTGGACAACATAGATAGGTCCTGTCGTTGAACTTTCCTGGGCAAATGCCGGGGTAATTCCAGTAAGGATCAGGAAAAGGATCACAAAGACCCGGGTGAGTTTATTCAAAATCTAGCTGATCTCCTATTTCGAATTCAGCCAGCCTGACCGGATTTATTTCCAGAATATAGCTGGCCGGCGCTTGGGGTGTATAGTAAGGTTTCCAGCTTTTTGCCAGCTGGATATCAACAATTTTCCGGGCGCTGTTTAACCAGATTACCCCCAGATCCATGCCAACAAAAAACATGTGTATAGCTGTATTTGCCCGGCTTTCATGTTTGTGGATCAATAAAAGGCCCGACTCAGACCCAAGTTGATTGGTGAACATTAAGCCTTTCAACCGGCATAAAAATGTTTCACAGTTTTTTACTCGAAGCGGGTTTTCCAAACTTCGAGTTTGATTGATTAGATTAACTTCCATCAGTTTTTAGGTGATTAAATAAAGTTAAAGCCAGGTCAGATTAATCCCCGGTTTGTGCCAGGACATACTTGACTCGTTCAGCCAATTCTTCCGGGCGGAATGGTTTGGTAATATAGTCATCCACTTTTGCTACCTGTCGCCAAAGCACAATATCAATACTCTGGACTTTTGCAGTCACGACAATGACCGGGATATCCCGGGTTTTTTCGTTTTCTTTTAGACGCTGAAATACCTGGGTTCCATCCATTTCCGGCATCATTAAATCCAGCAGGATCAAGTCAGGAATCTGTTCATTGACGAGGGCTAAACCTTCCTCTCCGCCATTTGCTCCCAGAACCTCGTATCCTTCCCTGGCCAGAATCAACTTCATTAGATTCGTGGTTTCTGGTTCATCCTCAATGCAAATGATCCGTTTTTTATCCGTCATCATCTATTCCCTTACTAACCTGCTGTTAGTTTACCATAATTTAAGTTCCATTGGCGTCAACTCAAGATGGTTTCTGATTGGATAACCTGGCAGTTAACTGATAATGTCTTTCGGTCGCCGGGAAGAAACCTCCTGCTTCACTAAGCCGGGAATCCTTTATTCCCGCTTTCCCTCCCTTGCAACTAATATCACTGTAGAATATAATCTCCTCTCAGATTTTTCCACACCAGGGACTAAAGGGCATAAAAATGATTGATGTCAATGAACTGCGAAAGGGTGTAACCTTTGAATTGGATGGAAACATTTACAAAGTACTTGAGTATGACCATCACAAACCTGGCCGGGGCAAAGCCACCATCCGGGTTGATATCCGGGATCTGCGGACAGGGACGCGATTAAAGAAAAAATTTAATTCCGGTGACTCTGTCCAGGATATTAGACTTACTTTCCGAAATGCCAAGTATATGTATAACGATGGTGAGCTGTATTATTTTATGGATGTGGAAACCTATGAACAGCCAGCCCTCCGAGGCGATGTGCTCGGTGACACCACTAAATTTCTCACCGATGAAATGGAAGTGAAATTGACTTTTTACCAGGGTGATCCCATCGATATCGACCTGCCAACAGCGGTTGATCAGCTGGTTGTCAGAGCTGATCCGTCGATTCGCGGCAACACAGCCACCAGTGTGACCAAAGCGGTCACAACTACAACCGGCTTGGAAGTGTATGTTCCCAATTTTGTTGAAGAGGGTGATACTATTCGAATTGACACCAGAACCGGGGAATATATCACGCGGGTATGAAAACGCCCGCTGGAATTGAGTGCCGCTTCTTTTTCGGGGATTACCACCGGGGGATGAATCGGGAAGAATGCCGATTACTGGAATCAGCCAGCCCAGCCCTGCCCTGGAACTCAAAACTGTGTAAA
>CAZUMG010000018.1:17669-19286 GCA_964621895.1 uncultured Anaerolineales bacterium
ATCGAAATCGATTTCACCTCGGCCCGGTTCTGCCAAATTTTCTTTCAAGCAAATCTACAGATAAATGGATCATTGTAGGGCGTCCGTGGGGACAGGTGCGGGGAGACTGGCAGGCTTCCAGGTCCAAAAGCAATTGTTTTTGTTCCTCTGGAGATAAAATCTGCCCGGCTTTTACCGCTGCACGTTTACAGACCCTGGCGATAATTTTTTCCTCATGATTCTTTTCCAAGGGTGTTTCATCAACTTCAAGATCTTCTACTGCTGCCCGAAGAATCCCTTCAGGAGACACTCCCTTGAGGAAAGCTGGAACAGCCCGGACAACAAAAGATCCCGGACCAAAATCCTCAACATCAAATCCCAGTTCCCGCAGGAGCGGTAAATTTTCATTTACCAGATCTGCGCTTCCTGCTGGAAAATGAACCACAACTGAATTAAGCAGTACCTGGGACGGCATCCCTGCAGCCCGGTTGGAAAGGAATTTTTCATACAGGACCCGCTCATGGGCCGCGTGCTGGTCAATCAGGTATAAACCATCAGGACCTTCAGCGATTAAGTAGGTTGCGGCAATCTGGCCAATCAAACGCAACAGGGGAGTTCCCAGAGGTGCTGAGAGCTGCTGGGATTCCGGAGCCTGCCCAAAAGGAATTTCCAGCTGGTCATCCTCCAGCATCATCCAGGCTGGGTCCACTCCCCGATTGAACTGGCGGTGGTCAGCTGTAGGGCCTCCCCACAGATTAACAGCTCCCAAATGGCTAACCTGAGGGATTGGAGAATTAGCCAGCAAAGCCCTGCGAACAGCCCGGCTGACTGCCTTAAACACATCGCCCTTATCTTTAAACCTGACCTCTGCCTTGGTTGGATGGACATTCACATCAACTCGATCCGGAGCGAGCTCCAAAAATAGGACCGCGATGGGATACCTGCCTTTCATTACCAGGGTATGATACGCCTGGGCAAGGGCTTGATTAAGGGCAGCATCCTGGACGGGACGCCGGTTAACATAAAAGAGCATTTCCCGTCGATTTGAGCGGGTAAACCCCGGAGGGCTGATCAAACCACTCACCTGCATGGTCTGATCTTCATAAATAACCTCGATCATCTGTTTGGCAATGGTTATCCCATGAACAGCAGAGACAACCTCCCGAAAATCACCACTCCCGCTGGTTTGAAAAATCAAATCATCATCCTGGGATAGTTTAAACCGAACACCAGGATTAGCCAGACTGTAGCGACTGACAATATCGTTTATCTGTCGTTTTTCAGTCCGGTCAGTTTTTAAAAACTTCAGCCTGGCAGGGACATTATAAAATAAATGCTCTACCCGAACTGTTGTTCCCGGGGGCATGCCCAGCAGAGAGATTGGTTTAATTTCTCCTCCCTCCACTCGAATGGATCCTCCTAATTCTTCTTCCTGCACCCGGGATAGAATCGTCATGTGGGAAACGGATCCAATCGAAGCTAGAGCTTCTCCGCGGAATCCCAATGTAGAAACCCGGAATAAATCCTCTGCCTCCTTCAATTTGCTGGTTGCATGACGGTGAACGGCCAAATTTAATTCATTCGATGGGATGCCGGCACCGTTATCAATGACCTCAAGGGATCTTTTTCCAGCTTCCC
>CAZUMG010000019.1:0-7672 GCA_964621895.1 uncultured Anaerolineales bacterium
AGTACACAAAAGACGAGAGTGTCTTGGCATGTTCCGCTTTAAAAATCCCGGTTTTCCGGCTGAGCATGCCCAAAAGAACAATGATCAGAATGGAGAATAAACTGGTGAGAACTTCCATATATAACCTGAATATATCCTCTTATTTCAAATCTGCTAGCAATTGATCTCGCAGGATTTATTATACTTGGGAAAGCATGATCCGATCCCTGGGAAGGGCCGAGTTTATTGAGGATCTTAAAAAAAACCTGCCAGCGTCATGGCTAGTTTCACAGGAACTTGATATTCAATATTAAGGAATTATACCGGAGGGTATTTATATACCCTCCGGTGAGCCAAGAAATTCTAAGTGGTCCTCTGCGAGATGATATTCAATTCAAGTATAATGGGTGCATGTCCGAATTTCGCTTTTTTTATCCTATCGATGTGCGCTACGGTGACCTGGATCCCCAAGGTCATGTCAACAATGCAGCTTTTCTTACCTACCTGGAGCATGCCCGGGTCGCTTATATCCGCCGCCTGGGATTGTGGGATGGAAAATCTTTCCTAGAGATTGGTTTTATCCTGGCCCGGGTGGAGTTGGATTACAAAGCGCCGATTTTATTAACAGACCAGGTTGAGGTAGGGATTCGGGTATCACGCCTGGGAAATAAAAGCCTGGATATGGAATACCTTGTGCGGGAAAAGGGGACAGGGAAGGTCTTTGCCGTAGGAAAAACTGTTCAGGTTGCCTATGATTACCAGCAAGGTGCGACCATCCCCCTGAGGGAAACCTGGCTCGAAGCGATCCAAGCTTATGAAGGGACGATCATGACAAAACCAAAGGAAAAGAATGATTAAACTCCCCAACCCGGACCAAACCTACCTGATCGATACGCTTCAGGACCTATTGAACATTCCCAGCCCAACCGGGTATACAGCTGAGGTGATTGCTTATTTGGAAGGGAAGCTGGCTTCTTTTCCGGATATAAACTATCGGAGAACTACCAAGGGCGCATTGGTCGCCAGCTGGTCGGGGGATTTAAAAACATCCCCCCGTGGGCTGACAGCCCATGTCGACACACTTGGCGCGATGGTTAAAGAAATCAAATCAAACGGCCGGCTAAAGTTGTCACAGCTAGGCGGTTATGCCTGGAACACTATAGAAGGGGAGGGCTGTACAGTGTTCTCCAGCGGGGGCAGCCCGGTCCGCGGGACTATCCTGCTTAACAAAGCATCCAGCCATGTTTTTGGCAGCGAAGTAGGCAATACTGATCGGACCGGAGATACTATGGAAGTACGATTGGATCTGGTCAGCTCCTCAGCTGATCAGACCCAGCAAGCCGGGATTCGGGTTGGGGACTTTGTGGCATTTGATCCCCGGGTTGAGCGATCCCAGGGATTTATCCGCTCCCGGCACCTGGATGATAAAGCCTGCGTGGCCAGTGTACTGGCTGCGGTGCAAGCCCTAACCCAGGCAGAATTGAGCCCATCTCAGGATACGGTTTTCTTCTTCAGCAACTACGAAGAAGTCGGGCATGGCGCCGCGGCAGGTCTCCCTGATGGCTTAAAAGAATTGGTTGCAGTGGATATGGCAGCGGTTGGGGAAGGACAAACATCAGATGAGTTCCACGCTACCTTATGTGTCAAGGATTCGGGGGGTCCCTACCATCATGAGTTAAGCCAGCGCCTGCGCGCTCTGGCCGAGGAGTATAAAATTCCCTATATAGTTGATATTTATCCTCATTATGAATCGGATGGAGAAGTTTTTTGGCGAGCGGGCGGCGATGTTGCTGTTGCTTTGATTGGCCCGGGAGTAGATGCATCCCATAATTATGAGCGGACCCACCAGGATGCCCTGTTGGCTACAACCCAGTGGATCATGGCTTACCTGCTGAACTAATTTTTTCGATGGGATTCCTGTGAGCGAAATAGATTTCCAGGCTGCTCGAAAACGTATGGTTGAGGGGCAAATAACCCACCGGGGAATTACCTCCCCGCGGGTCCTGGAAGCATTTCTGGATGTACCCCGCCATTTATTTATCCCGGAAGACCAGCTGCCTTATGCATACCAAGATGGACCCTTGCCAATCGGCAAGGGGCAAACGATCTCTCAACCGTATATAGTTGCTTATATGACTGATCAACTTCAGCTGATGGGAACTGAGCGGGTTCTGGAAATCGGAACCGGTTCCGGATATCAAGCTGCTATCCTGGGGAAACTAGCCGGGGAAGTCCACAGTGTTGAAAGACACAAGGTG
The DNA here is from genome assembly GCA_964621895.1 of uncultured Anaerolineales bacterium. Classification (GTDB taxonomy): domain Bacteria; phylum Chloroflexota; class Anaerolineae; order Anaerolineales; family UBA11858; genus B10-G9. The sequence goes on from CAZUMG010000019.1 coordinate 2,238, forward strand.
TTGGCAGATAAAGCAGACCACCTGCTGCATGAGCTCGGATTTGAAAACATTCACATTCATCTGGGAGATGGAACTCATGGTCTTCCTGATTATGCACCTTACCAGGCGATTATAGTTACTGCGGCAGCGCCAGAGGTGCCAGCTCCCCTCCTTGCTCAATTGGCTGAAGGGGGAAGGTTAATCATGCCGGTTGGAAACAGAATCAGTCAGGTTTTGCAGCTTTTCCGGCGGGAAGAGGATGCTTATATCCGGGATGATCTCACGCCAGTTGCTTTCGTACCCTTGATCGGGGATCACGGCTGGGGGGGATCTTCAGCTGGTGAATGATCCAAAAACAACTAACTGAGTCTCCCTGGAAATCTATATTTAAAACAGAAAGGATAACACCCCCAGCGGGGGTTTTATCCTTCGGTATACCAGACTATCAAGGTTTTGGCGGCAGCAGGTAGGCTTACAACCAGTTCAATACAGTAAGAACCACCGGACGTTTCTTGGTCTTTGTGTACAGAAACGAGCGGACGGACTGCACCAGTTCGTTGTGCAAGTCTCCTTGGGTTTTCTCAACAATATCGATAACTTTTTGGCGAGTTTGCTCGATAATATCATCCTCGTCGTGCTTGTACACAAATCCCCGCGAGATGATTTCAGGGTCTTCGTGAAGATTGCCTTTACTATCCAGTACTACACTGACCAATACAACACCATCCTGGGACAGCTGTTCCCTTTCTCTAACCACACTGGGTCCAATTTCTCCCACGCGGGAGCCGTCCACGAATACATAACTGCCAGGTATACGATCTTTGATAACCAGCTCGCCGTTTTCAAATTCAATAATCTGGCCGTTTTCAATTACCAGGACCCGGTCAGCCGGGAATCCCGATTCTTCCGCCAAGATAGCATGCTGTTTAAGATGTCTTAATTCACCATGCATGGGGATCAAGAATTTGGGATTAACCATATTCAGCATTAACTTCATTTCATCCTGGTTGGCATGTCCCGATACGTGGACGCCTCCAGCAAGTGGTTCATAAACCACATTCGCACCCCGGCGAAATAACCAGTTGATGGTTTTATAAACCGCTTCTTCATTCCCCGGAATGGCATGAGAGGATAACACGATTGTATCGTCCGGGATTAATTCAAAGAGTTTATTGGTCCCCCGGGCCAATCTCCCCATGACTGAATAGGGTTCTCCCTGGGATCCGGTTGCCATCAAGACCACATCTTTGGGCTTCATATTAAGGGCTTCATCGATCCCTACTTCAATATCTGAAGGGATGTTCAGGTAGCCCAATTTTTTAGCCATCTTAGAGTTTTGCTTCATACTGTAACCTACAAAAGCGATTTTCCGGCCATAACGGTCGGCAGCATCAATCACCTGCTGCATTCTGGATACCAGGGAAGCAAAAGACGCGACGATAATTCGCCCAGGTGCTGATCTGAAGACTTTATCCAGGGATTCATTGATGACCATTTCAGATGGAGTCCAGCCCGGTTTGTCGGAGTTTGTGGAATCTGCCAGCAACGCCAGAACTCCTCTACCGGAGAATTCCGCTAATTTAGCAAAGTCTGTGGGCCAGCCATCAACCGGGGTGGGGTCAAATTTATAGTCGCCGGTATGCACGATCAATCCGTCGGGGCAGGTTATGCCCAGGCCGACGCTGTCGGGTATCGAATGGCAGACATGGAAAAATTCAACCTCAAAGGGGCCGATGGTTACTTTCTCTCCGGCATGGACAGTTTGTATGTTGCTTTTATCAAGCAGCCCTTTTTCTGATAGACCAACTTCAATTAATCCCTTGGTTAAAGGAGTGGCATAGATGGGGATATTCAGCTCTTCTAAAACATGTCCGATTGCTCCCACGTGATCCATGTGTCCGTGGGTGATCACCATTCCCCGAACCAGGTCCTTATTCTCCTTGATATATTCAAAATCCGGAATGATGTAATCAATCCCCAGCATATCATTGTCTGGAAACATCAAACCGGCATCTACGATAAGGATGTTTTTTCCATATTCGTAGACCATCATGTTTTTTCCGACCTCCCCCAGACCTCCCAGGGGAATAATTCTTAATTTGTTTTTGCTCATAGTTCAATTCCTTCAATTTATCTCTCCCTGCTATCTTTTCCGATAGGATTCCATGGGAGTTTGTTGTCTAATAATAAAATACCCGGATGTAGATAACCAGCCGGGTATAGCTTTTGAAAACCTATTCAGGATTATATCTTGCGATAAAACTTAAATAATTATCTTCGTCGAGCAGGTACTCTTCTGCTGGGAATACTAACCAGCTGGGTGGTTCCTTTTCTTGATACCGGGCTAATTGTAGCATGTCTGCCTTGATTTGTCAAAACAGAGCCTGATGACTTTCTGGTCATCCTATATTATCTCATTGGGCATAAAATATCCGGTAGACCACCCCTTGGGTATCATCCGAGAGGAACAGGCTGCCATCCGGACCAACAATCAAATCATTTGGTGTTCCCCAGTGAGATCCATCCTCTAATAACCAACCAACAGCGAAGTCCTGAACAGGTTCCCGCTGGCCGGTTCCAAATTGAATTCGCACGACTTTATAGCCCGCAGCTTGGTCTCCCTCTCCGGTTCCGTGAAGAGCGATAAATAAATCCTTATTAAACTCATCAGGAAATTGGTCCGCCAGGTAAAACACCAGGCCATGAGGTGCGGTCTGGGCTTCCAGCTCATATTGGGGAATTAACAAACCCTCCCCACAAGAATCTTTATTTCCAAAATCCGGGTCAATAATTCTTCCGGCATGGCAATAAGGCCAACCCCCGTTTGCTTCGATGTAAATTGCGTAAATGGTTTCTGGAGGCAGCCCATCACCTAAACCATCCCGTTCCATATTAGCAGCCCAGAGAGTGCCATTAATTGGATTATACGCCATGCCAATTACGTACCGTAAACCCCGGGTAAAAATCATACCGTCGCTGCCGTCAGGTTTAAAGCGCATCACACCAGCCCGGCGCTCATCCTGTTCCAAACAGACATTGCAGGAAGAGCCAATCGATAAATAAAATACCCTCCAATCTGGACTGAAAATAATTGTCCTGTTGGTATTTCCCCCCGCGGCAATCCCGGCAACAATGATTTCCTGATCCTGGAAATAGCCATCTTCATCTGGGTCTGTTAGACGTAGGATCCGGGTGGTTTCGGCGACATACAAGGATCCATCCTGATAGAATGCCAATCCCGTTGGATTCAGTAAATCCTCAGCCGCAACTTCTGCCCCATCCGAGATGCCGTCACCATCTCTATCCGGCAGCCTGAGGATTTGACCGCTGCTGGGTTCCGACACATAAAGCATCTGATCAGGACCGATAGCCATCATGCTGGGAGCACCCAATCCAGCGGCGTAAACAGTAATTCCAAAACCTTCGGGTAAATAAACCGGATTTTCAGGTGGAATCACTGGTAAGGGGGAATCCACCTCTCCGGTCTGGGGATTGGCCAAAGGTATTGATGTGGGGGCGGGCAGTTGATCAGTGTTGGCACTGCAGCCCATCAGAAACAGCATGATAAACAGCAAGGATGTTAATAGTTTGATGTATTTTTTCATAAATAAGCCTCGCAGAAGCTCTTCACTCTGGTTTGATTATACTCGCAGATAATTTGTTGATTTTGGATTTTGGGAAGGAAGAGATAAGCGAATTAAAAAAATGTAGTGTGGATAAAATATGCATCCACACTACATTAATTGAATCTTAGTAGGGATGGAATTTTACATCATGCCGGGCATTCCGCCGCCCATGCCGCCCATACCGCCTGCTGGGCCCATATCGGAATCATCTTTCGGCTCATCGGCGATCAATGCTTCTGTGGTCAGGATCATGGCTGCTATAGAGGCTGCGTTCTCGAGCGCGCCGCGGGTTACCTTGGCAGGATCAATCACACCAGCTTCAACCATATCGACGTATTCCTCGGTGAGGACATTGTACCCAATCCGGTTGTCTTTTTTCTCTGCCTGGTAGCGGCGGACGTTATCAAGAATAACTGCACCGTCTTTTCCGGCATTCTCAGCAATTTTTTTCATGGGAACTTCCAGCGCTTTGCGGACAATCTGGACACCTACCTGGGCATCCGGGTATTCCATTTTGAGCTTGTCGATGGCTTTGGTGGCATTAATCAAGGCTACACCACCGCCTGGAACGATACCTTCTTCAACAGCAGCTCTGGTAGCGGAAAGTGCGTCTTCAACCCGGTGTTTCTTTTCTTTCAGTTCAGTTTCAGTAGCGGCACCAACACGGATGATGGCAACACCGCCGGAAAGTTTTGCTAATCGTTCCTGCAGTTTTTCCCGATCGTAATCGCTGGAGCTGGCATCAATCTCATTGCGGATTTGCTGGATGCGGCCTTTAATCTGGCTGGCATCTCCTGCCCCGCCGACAATGGTGGTGTCGTCTTTGGTGGAAATCACCTTTTCGGCTTTACCAAGATCTTCAACCGCTGCACTTTCCAACTTGCGTCCCAAGTCTTCAGAAATAACCGTAGCGCCGGTAAGAATAGCAACATCCTGAAGCATAGCTTTGCGGCGATCACCAAATCCGGGGGCTTTAATGGCGAGAACATTGATCATCCCGCGCAGTTTATTGAGTACCAGGGTAGCAAGGGCTTCGCCATCTACGTCTTCGGCGATGATAACCAGGTCGCGCTTTCCAATCTGAACCATGCGCTCTAACAGGGGAACCAGGTCCGCGGCGGCAGAAATCTTAGCGTCATGGATCAGTAAATTCGGTTCCTCGATTACGGCTTCCATATCGTCTGCATTGGTAACGAAATAGGCGGACAGGTAACCGCGATCAAACTGCATACCTTCTACATATTCGGTCTCAAATGACAGTGTTTTGGATTCTTCTACAGTGATGACCCCATCTTTGCCGACTTTGTCCATCACATCAGCAATTAATTCACCGATGGAGCGGTCCTGGGCAGAAATGCTTGCTACGTTAGCGATCTCTTCCCGGGTGGTGACATCAATAGCATTTTTTCCAAGTTCCGTAGAGACAGCCTTAGCAGCTGCTTCAATACCCAGTTTTAACAACATGGGATTGGATCCGGCTGCGAGGTTTTTCATCCCCTCGGTCACAATGGAGTGAGCCAGTAAAGTTGAAGTTGTGGTGCCGTCACCAGCGATATCGTTGGTTTTTGTGGCTGCTTCTTTCAGCAGCTGGGCGCCCATATTTTCTAATTTATCAGAGAGCTCAACTTCCTTGGCAACAGTCACACCATCGTGGGTGATAGTCGGGCTGCCAAAACTTCGGTCCAGAGCAACGTTGCGGCCTTTGGGGCCAAGGGTTGTAATAACGGCTCTTGCCAGTTTATCCATCCCGGCTTGCAATTTCCGTCGGGCCTCTTCTGAGAAAACAATTTGCTTTCCTGCCATAGATCTCTACTCCTTCTTTACTAAAAA
>CAZUMG010000019.1:7772-11006 GCA_964621895.1 uncultured Anaerolineales bacterium
ACATCAAAATTATTTAGTTCCAGCGGCTGAACTGCTACTCCACCGACTTCATTCTCCTCGGCAGAGCAGCCCACTACGGCACACTTCAAGACAGGAAGGGCTCCCTCATAATTGCGGGCCCGGACATAGATATCTCCCAATTGCCCGTAGGTATCGGCGTTGGTGGGGTTAATCGCAATGGCTTTTTCTCCATTGACGGCGGCTATAAAGAATTCCCCATCCCTGGAGTAGGTCTTGGCGATGGCAATATAGGGCAGGGGATCTTCCACCCCATTGGATTGATTTACGGCGATGGCTTTGGCAAAATAATCCAGAGCGGTATCGTATACCATCAAAGCCCGGTAAATTACCCCGATCCGAATGTACAGAAAAGTCAAGTTAGGATTGATTTCGGCTGCCTTTTCAAATTCTTCAATTGCATAGCGGTACTCGCCCATCGATTCCAGCACGGTTCCATAGACCCGGTGTGTATCCATTAACTCCGGTCCCTGGTTTACCGCTAACCGGGCATTTTCTTCTGCCTGGGCTTGTTGATTTTGGTCCAGAAGAACTTCAGCATAAAATGCCAGCGCAAGGCTGTTGTTGGGATCAAGGTTGATAGCTAAATTAGCGGCCTGCTCAGCCTCATTGATCCAGTTTTGTTTTTCTTCTTGACTGGCAGCTGCGGAGGTTGAGCTCCAGTCAAGCACCAAGGCGCGGATTGCCTGGACGGTGCTGTCATCAGGGGCCAGTTCGGAAGCTCGCTGGATTTCCTGCCTGGCCAGGGATAATCGTTCCGTCCGGTCTTCGGTAGTAGATAACAGGGCCGAGGAGTAGGTTAATAACCGGGCCAGCTCCGCCCGCACTTGGGCATTTTCAGGGTGAAGATTGAGGACCTCATAATAGGCATCGATTGCATCCTTGCCCTCCGGGTCGTATATTTTTCCGGCTTCAAAATACGCCTCACCTTCCTGAACAAGTGAATCTACCGTTCGAGTTGCTGTAGGCGTGGGCAGAAATAAGGGTTCAAATTTTCCTTCGGGATTATTAACCTGGTAAGCAAACCATAATCCAACCCCAATCAGGAAAACCAAGATAAGTACCCGATTAAAATTGAAGCTTGGTTCCTTTTTACTAAAAGAAGGCCTTTTTCCAGTCAGTTTTCGATCCATAATGTTTTTGTGCCCAGGTATCAATAGGAAAAATAAATCTATGGCAATTTGGTATTGTTTTTATAAACGGGGGATATAGTTAATAGCTGGATAGTTCCCTGACCCATTAGGGAGTCGGGGTAGGTTCAACCAGATTCGAGCTGCAGATTGACAAGCCTTCGTTGGCATTAATTGTCGCAACCTCGTCATCTGATACCTGGCTTAACATGGTTTGGAATACCGGTACAGCCTCATCACATCTATTCAATCGAGCCAGTGTGAGTCCATAAGCTGAGAAAATTTCGATCACCTTTGGTTTATACGCCAGAGGTACGCCTTCAACAATATCTCCCGAATCCGTTGTGCCACCCCTTACTGCCAGGGACAGGCGTTCCAATGCCAGGTCATATTCGCGATTTCTAAAATATAAAACACCCAGGTTTCCCTGGATAAGAGGATCTTCCGGGGCGTCCTTTACAGCCAATTCTCCATATTGGATAGCTTTATTGTAAACACCATCCAGCAGATATATTCGTGAAATTTCATAATCAGGTTCGGGATCGGAAGGATTCAGGGCGTTCGCCTGGCTGAAAGAAGTCACTGCCTTGTCGTTTTCCTGGTTGGCATAATAACAATAACCCAACATCAAGTGGAGATTCGGGATGGCATTATTGATATTCAAGGCGCTTTGATATTCCCGAATGGCTTCACTGAAATTGCCAGTCCAGTAAAGAACATATCCCCTGGCTCGATGGGTTTCCAACAGGTTTGGTCCCAGTTCCAGCGCCCGCAAAGATTCAACACTGGCTTGTTCATAATTCTGGCTGTCAATCAAGATTTCAGCATAAACAGCGTGGGCAACCGGATTTTTATCTGCCAGGGTTATTGCCCTTTTAATGGATGTTTCAGCTCCGAGTAAATCTCCCAGAAAGTCGAGTGCCCAGGCTTTCATAACGTGGCCGAGGGGGTTATCGGGGCTGCGCAGCAAAGCCAACTCCGCATTTTCAAGCGCTGCTTCCGGGTCTCCAGCTAGAATTTGTACCCGGGCTAATGATACAAAAAGGGAGGAATCCTCCGGATTGGCCCGGATAGCCTCCCGGTAAGCTTCAATGGATTGACTCAATTTTCCTTCATCAAATAGAGCTTGAGCCCGGTTTGCGTAGATTTCAGGATTTTCCGTAGCAGTCACTGTTGGAATAAAAGGAGGCTCGATTTCCGGCACCACTGCCTGATTAAAATAAACTATCGCGCCTATTAATACCAGCAGAATGATAATCCGCCAGGGATTTGCCCTCCTGCGGGGTTTATTGGTCATTTTCCAGCTGCTGCCGTTGAGGTACATGCGCACATCTTACCACTCCCCTTAAAATTGCGTCAAGGATTGCCATTTCCCGCCTGGTGAGGTCCAACCCAGAAATGATCTTGGCTTCACTTGCACATCTTTCTGCTCTCAGCTAGAATGAGACCATGTACTTTGATGTGTTTTCACTTTTTCCGGAAGTATTTCCACCCTATCTGGATTCAAGCATTCTTAAACGAGCCCAGGATATGGGCTGCCTCCAGGTTGCCCTGCATAATATCCGCGATTGGGCAGTGGATAAACACCAGGTGACGGATGAACCGCCTTATGGCGGCGGAGGGGGAATGGTCATGAAACCAGAGCCCATTTTTGCTGCTGTTGAGGGGATACTAGGGACTCCTCCCAGCTGCCCGGTAATATTAATGACTCCCCAGGGAATATTATTGGATCAAAAAAAAGCTCAAGATCTGGCAGGTCATTCCCGGTTAGCTATCATCGCGGGTCACTATGAAGGTATCGATGAACGGGTCAGAGAACACCTCGTCAGCGAGGAAATCTCGATTGGCGATTATGTGCTTACCGGAGGAGAGCTGCCTGCCCTGGTATTGATTGACATTCTTACCCGACTTATCCCCGGAGTCCTAGGGGATCCCCAGGCGGCTGCAAATGATTCCCATGCCAGTGGTTTATTGGAATACCCGCACTATACTCGGCCAGAGAATTTCCGGGAGTGGGTTGTACCGGAGATCCTTCGTTCAGGACATCATGCCCGCATTGACCGGTGGAGAAGAAACCAATCCCTGG
>CAZUMG010000019.1:11106-15241 GCA_964621895.1 uncultured Anaerolineales bacterium
TTTTTAATCATCTTTGCCAGACTATTTCCGGGTCCTCAGGGGGTAATATTAACATCCCATAAGAAAGCTTAATTTAGCACACCCTTTTCTTGACTGCTAAGAACGGCCGTGATAGACTTTTAATCGTTATTAGCAGTCTCTACCCGAGAGTGCTAAATAAAGAATAGGAGAAATGACAGGGTTATCTGAAAGGCAAAAATTGGTCTTAGCGTTGCTGGTTCGAGATTATGTGGATACGGCCGAACCGATTAGTTCTGGCCGTCTGGTACACAACTATAAGCTCGATTTCAGCTCAGCAACTGCCCGCAACGAAATGGCTGCACTGGAGCAAAAAGGGTTTTTATATCAACCTTATACATCTGCGGGCCGGATTCCAACAAAAGCAGGTTACCGCTATTATGTACAACAGTTGATGGGAGAAGATCAATTGCCTGCCCCTATTCAAGAGATGATCCGTCATCAGTTTTACCAGGCCCGCTATGATGTTGATGATTGGCTTTCACTATCTGCTTCGGTTTTGGCTCAGCACAGTCAAGGGGCATCGCTGGTGACTCCCATTCACACTGAAAAGGCGAAGTTAAAACACACTACCCTGTTATCAACTCGGGGACGCCAGGTACTTCTGGTTGTGATCCTGAGCAGTGGTGAAGTGCACCGGCAAACGCTGGTGCTAAAAGAAACTCTATCTCAGGATGAGTTGACGGAGATAGCAGCTAAGATTAATCAGCTGGCAGGTGGGATGGATGCTAAAGCACTGGAAGAAATTAAGGATAAGATAACAGGCTCACCCCTGGATGAGATATTTGAGGTGGTTTTCCAGGTGATCAAGGGATCCGAAGTAATATCATCAGGCGAAGTTTATCGGGATGGTCTGGCAAATATGTTATCTGAACCAGAGTTTTCTGAACCCGATAAAGCCAAACAAACTCTGGAATTATTCGAAGATCGGAGTATGTTGGATGATCTGCTTTCCAGAACAATTTGTGGCAGCGAAACTCCTGGAGTCCACGTGATCATTGGCGGAGAAGATACCTGGGAACAACTAGGCGACTGCTCATTGATCATTGCCGGTTATGGTTCAAAGGATCAGGCGATGGGTGCGGTAGGCATTTTGGGACCGCTCCGGATGTCCTACAGCCGGGGAGTATCAACGGTTCGATTTGTAGCGGATTTAATCAGTGAATTGATCTCAGAATCCATGAGCAATTGACTTATGTTTGGAAGGAGTTTTTATCAGGTATGAAAACTAATAACGATCACCAGAAAACACCTGACTCCGAAGTGAAGGATTCAGCAATCTCAGAGATAGAAAATGGTGAGCACGATCCCGAAGATGAATTAACCGCCCCCCTGGATTCTTCAGTAAATGAGGGGCTTGAGGAAATTGGTCCGATGGAAGACCAGCTCACTGAATTACTAGAATCCTTAAAAGATACCGAAGCGAAAGCGGAGGAATACCTGGATGGCTGGCAGAGGGCTCGGGCAGAATTCGCCAATTATAAAAAACGGGTCATCAGAGAAAATACCGATATCCACCAGGTAGCTCGAGCAGAAGTCATTAAAATTTTCCTTGATATTGTGGATGACCTGGAAAGAGCGCTCCAGGAAAAACCCCAGGATGGGGAAGGTGCAGATTGGGCTTCAGGAATTGAAATTATCATTCAGAAACTGCAGGCCCGGCTGATATCAGAAGGGATTACTGTAATGAACCCGCTGGGAGAGGAATTTGATCCCAATATACACGAAGCCTTGATGAAAGAAGAAAGCGAGGAATATGAAAGCGGGCGAATCACTGAAGTTATCCAGAATGGTTACTGGATTGGAGACAAGGTGCTGCGGCCGGCTTTAGTTCGGGTAGCTGCGTAATAAATAATGGAATTATCAGTAAACAAAGTTTTAAAACAATAACGGAGGAAAAAAATGTCGAAAATCATTGGGATTGACTTAGGAACAACAAATTCAGCTGTAGCAGTCATGGAAGGTGGAGAACCCACAATCATCGCTTCCGCGGAAGGGGATCGCTTAATTCCATCTGTTGTAGCAATGAATAAGAATCACGAGCGTCTGGTAGGCCGGCCAGCAAGGAACCAGGCTGTCGTGAATCCAGAAAATACCATTACATCAATCAAGAGGTTTATGGGGGGTAAATTCTCCTCGCCAGGAGTACAGCGTGCCCGGAAAATGGTTTCTTATGAAACCAAGGAAGCTCCGAATGGAGATGTACGGGTTGAAATGGACGGCAAGGAATATTCCCCTCCCGAAATTTCTGCCATGATTCTGGCAAAAATTAAAGCAGATGCCGAAGATTATCTTGGCGAGCCTGTAACCCAGGCTGTCATCACTGTGCCAGCGTATTTTAATGACAGCCAGCGAAACGCGACCAAGGATGCCGGTAAAATTGCAGGTTTGGAAGTACTTCGGATTATCAATGAACCAACCGCATCTTCCCTTGCTTACGGCCTGGATAAAAAACAGAACGAAGTTATTGCTGTCTATGACCTGGGCGGAGGTACTTTTGATATTTCCATCCTGGATGTAGGAGAAGGCGTTTTCCAGGTGCGTTCCACCAGCGGAGACACCTTCCTGGGTGGGGATGACTTTGATCAGAGGATCATTGATTTCCTGGCAGATGAGTTTAAAAAGGAAGAAGGGATTGACCTTCGGGAACAGCGCCAGGCCCTTCAACGGCTGCGTGAAGCAGCTGAAAAAGCAAAAATAGAACTTTCGACTATGCAGCAGACTGAGATCAACCTGCCTTATATAACGGCGGATGCTTCCGGACCGAAGCACCTGGTTAAGAAATTTACCCGATCCAAGCTGGAGCAACTTACCGGTGATCTCATTGAGAAATCTATGAAACCCGTTAAGCAGGCCATGGATGATGCCGGAATCTCCCCTTCGGATATTGATGAAGTGGTCCTGGTAGGTGGTATGACCCGCATGCCTGCCGTGCAGGAGGCAGTCAGTAAGTACTTTGGCAAAGCACCCCACCGGGGAGTAAACCCGGATGAAGTTGTTGCCATTGGGGCTGCCATCCAGGCTGGGGTCCTGGGAGGCGAAGTTGATGACTTGCTGCTTTTAGACGTGACTCCGCTGACTTTATCAGTCGAAACTCTGGGTGGTGTTGCAACCCCACTGATCGAGCGGAATACAACCATACCTGCCCGGGAAAGCCAAACTTTCTCCACAGCCAGCGATAGTCAGTCCCAGGTTGAAATCCATGTGCTGCAAGGCGAACGCGCCATGGCAGCGGATAATAAATCATTAGGCCGGTTTATCCTGGATGGTATTCCACCAGCACCTCGGGGTATCCCCCAGGTAGAGGTCACCTTTGATATCAATGCCAACGGAATACTTGAAGTAACGGCTAAAGATAAAGCAACCGGAAAAACACAGAACATCACCATTACTGCCAGTTCAGGGTTGAGTGACACTGAGGTTGAAAAAATGCGTCAGGAAGCTGAACAGCATGCCGACGAAGATCGGATGAATAAAGAGCGAATTGAATCCCGCAACAATGCTGATACGCTGGCCTATACAGCAGAAAAAACGCTGCGTGATCTGGGAGACAAGGTTCCAGCAGAGATCAAAACCGATGTTGAATCAAAGGTTGCCGACGTACGGAATGAATTGGAAAAGGAAACTATAGACGCTGCTCGTCTAAGAGAGCTGACCGAATCCCTGTCTCTGGCCCTCCAGAAAATAGGGGAAGCTGCTTACCAGGCTGCCGGTGATGCAGAACAGGGCATGCCCGGCGCAGCACCGGATACAAAACCAAGCGAAGACGAAGGCGATGTCGTTGAAGGTGAATTTGAAGACGTTTAAAGCATCACCTTGCTAAAAATCAAAGCCGGGGAGGAACCTCAAATCATTTTCCCCGGCCTTTGAATTTCTGGTAATAATTGACCTAACCGGTAGAGGTTCATACGGTATTAATTATGGCAAAACGTGATTATTATGAAGTGCTGGGTGTTCCCCGGAATGCCTCAGAAAATGACCTGAAGAACGCTTTCCGCAACCTGGCTCGAAAGTATCACCCGGATGTCAGTGATGCTCATGATGGGGAAGAAAAATTCAAGGAAATCAATGAGGCCTATGGGGTATTATCAGATGCTGATAAACGGGCAGCCTACGA
>CAZUMG010000019.1:15341-18626 GCA_964621895.1 uncultured Anaerolineales bacterium
CACCTGCTCAGGTGATGGAACTAAACCGGGCACAACACCTAAAACCTGCCCGGAATGCCAGGGGCGGGGGGAAGTCAGGCAAACCCGGCAAACCTTGCTGGGGGCTATGGTTCAGGTCACAACTTGTCCGGTATGCAATGGTAGGGGGAAAATTATTGAAACTCCCTGTCACACTTGTCAGGGTAAGGGACAAATCAGAAATACCCGGACAAAAAAGGTCAGCATCCCCGGGGGGGTAGATGATGGAACCCGGATCCGGTTGGCTGGAGAGGGACAACCAGGAGAGAATAATGGCCCTGCTGGAGATCTGTATATCTTAATTCGGGTATCCCCGCACAAGTATTTCCGCCGCCGGGATAACGATATTTTACTTGATCTGAATGTTAATATTGCACAAGCTACACTTGGTGGGGAAGTCAAAGTACCCACCGTGGATGGTGATGTAAAATTGAAAATTCCCATGGGTACACAGCCCGGCAAAATCATTCGGATGAGAGGGAAAGGGGTACCCCACCTGCGGAGCAGTGCCCGGGGAGATCAACTTGTAATCGTAAATGTGACCATTCCTAAACGTCTGGATGAAGAAGAGCGGGAGCTCTTTGAAAAACTTGCTGAAAAAATGGATAGCAAGGTCCTTCCCCAGGAAAAAGGGTTCCTGGATATATTAAAAAATGTCCTGGGTGGATAAAAAGACTTTATGATTGTAAAAAAAGTGCAAATTGCCTGTTAGCTGGGTGGTTTGCGCTTTTTTTTAATATTTCTATGTATACGCAGACAACAAAAAAAAACTGGCAAGAAGTCAGTATTGTGGTTGATCAAGAACTGGTTGATCCAATCATAACCATCTTGTCGGAAATAATTCCGGTTGGTCTGGCAGTGGAACGGATTTACGGGGATGTTTTTCCCGATGAATTGGATCAAATAATTGTCCCGGTGAGGATTTTTGGATACCTGCCAGCTGACAGCCAACTGGAAGAAACCCGGGCCCAGATCATTAAAGCCCTGGCAAATATAAGGAAAGAATTTTCCATCCCAGAACCCGTTTTTTCTTACCTGGAAGAACAGGATTGGGCAACAGCCTGGCAAGTCCGTTACCGTCCAATTCCGCTGGGAAACCGGTTAATTGTGGTGCCTTCCTGGTTGGAAAACCCCTCACCCGAAAGAATTTCAATCAGCATGGACCCCGGGATGGCTTTTGGTTCTGGCACCCATCCAACAACTCAGCTATCCCTGGTTCTACTGGAAAAGTGTATCTCCCTGAATCCCGTAGAAGATCTGATGGATATCGGTTGTGGATCAGGCATTTTGTCCATTGCCGCAGCCAAGCTGGGAGCAGCTCGAATTCTGGGCGTGGATAATGATCCTGATGCGGTTCGGGTTTCCAGAATGAACGCAGAGCAAAATGGAATCAAGGAAGCCATCACCTTTTCCGAGGGATCAGTTACAGAAATCCTCCAGAAAGATTTTGATTTTTCGGAAGCATCTCTGGTAGTAGCAAACATTATTGCTCCGATCTTAATCGAATTATTTGAAAATGGATTGGGGGAGCTCGTTAGCAAGGGTGGAAACTTGATTTTATCAGGCATCCTGCGAGAACAACTTCCCGATATGATGAATTTACTTGAACGGCAAAGGATTTTCCTGAAAGAAAATCAACAGCAGGATGAGTGGGCGGCTGTATGGGGGATAAAGGCAGTCAGTTAACTTCGCAGGTATAATATATATATAGAATGAACCTTACTACCTTATATCAATGAGTAACCTGAAAGGAGTTCCGGATGACAAATCTCCATCCAGATATTGAACGTATTTTAATTTCAGAGGATGAAATTCAGCAGCGAGTTGCTGCACTCGCTGCTGAAATTGATCGAGATTACCGCAATGCTGAACACATTGTGTTAATCGGTATCCTTAAGGGGGCTTTTATCTTTACCGCCGATCTTGCCCGCAAATTAACCGTACCCCACAGTGTAGACTTTATGTCTATCTCCAGTTATGGAGACCAAACAATTTCGGACGGCGCAGTCCGGCTGATCATGGATTTAAGAAAGCCAGTGATCGGAAAACATGTCATTGTGGTTGAGGATATTGTGGACTCAGGACACACCATGAACTATCTCTATCAAACTCTGCAGGGAAGAAATCCGGCTTCCTTAAAAACCTGCACTCTATTTAAGAAAACCCGGGACCATTTGGATGTTCCCCTGGATTACATAGGTTTTGAGCTTCCTGATGTCTGGGTGGTTGGGTATGGGCTGGATTACGCGGATACTCACAGGACCCTTCCTTATATTGCCGAATTGAAAAAGGAAGTCTACTCCTGAACTTTTCCTGAGACGATCCTGCTGCTTTGCTTAGTCCCGGAAACCACTTTCCCATCATGGAAAAATCCAGGGAAACTAAATAAGCCAAATTATATGTCAAATCGAGACCGTTCAATCCGCACTGAAGGCATCATCCTGCGGCGAAGGGATTTTGGGGAATCTGATCGCATCCTGGTGTTGTTTACCCGGAAATTGGGTCGTGTATCCGGGATTGCCAAAGGGGCACGGAACCCGAGCTCCAAGATTTCTGGCCATATCGAACTCTTTATGCGGTCGTCATTCTTGATTTCTCGAGGTCGAAACTTACAACTGATAACCCAGGCAGAAATAATTGAACCCTATGACGGTTTAAGGAAAGACCTTCGAGGGATAGGGATGGGATCCTACCTGGTTGAGCTGGTTGATGCCTTTACTTATGAAGAGGGCAGTAATTTACCGCTATATGACTTGTTAGTGGTCACCTTGGAAGCTCTGGAGCGCGGAGAAGAATCCTCTATAGTGATTCGTTATTATGAACTTCATCTACTGGACCTGGTTGGTTTCCGGCCCGAACTTTTTATTTGTGTGGAATGCGGGAAGAAGATCACCGAACAGGATCAATTTATCTCTGGGGAATTGGGCGGGGTTGTCTGTCCGGATTGTGCTGCCGGTGCACCAAGTGCAGGGATCAGGCCAATTTCAGCCCGGGTCTTGAAATACCTGAGACATTTTCAGCGCTCAGATCTTCAAAGTCTTCTCCCCCTTAAAATTTCTGAAGATATCGAACAAGGGCTTGCGAAGACGATTAGTTATTATTTAACCCATACCCTGGAAGGACATTTGAACAGCCCGGATTTTATCAGCCGTATTGAGGAGTGATTCAGGATGGCTTATCAAGAACAGCGGGAGCAGTTAATCCAAACCGTTAGACAAGGCTGTCAGGATGGTCTAATTCGGATCTCGGCTGGAAATTTCAGTAAGA
>CAZUMG010000020.1:0-18609 GCA_964621895.1 uncultured Anaerolineales bacterium
TTGGCGCGGCGGCGATTCCGCCCAGGGGAGGAAAAGCAAAGGTTCCGATTAAACCCCCCAACAACGCCCCGCCTATGGAAATCCAGCTGGCACCCGCCTGGCGAGCTTTGCCGCCCATCAGGATGTTATCCACCAGGGATCCGGCAATCATTAATAAACTAAGGAGCACTAAAACCCAGATTTCCTGGGTTGCAAAACCGGTTACCAGACCATGGATCAGGGCAGCAGCCCAGATGATCACCACCCCGGGATAAATAGGGATGATCATACCGAACAAACCGACCCCCATGATCAGGTAGGTAAGGATGTTTAAGGATAGATTTAACCAGTTGGGCGTCATGGTCAGCACTTTTTTCCAAAAAGACGGATAATAATTAGAGGAAAGCAATATCCTCACCCGAGGACGGGCGAGGGAGCGCGGATAACTTATGTTCTAGCTCCTCTCCCCGGGAGCGTGTTGAACCTAAACAGGTTCAATAATTTCAAGACCGCCCATCCAGGGGTGCAGTACCTTGGGGATCAGCACCGAGCCGTCTTTTTGCTGGTAATTCTCCAGCACGGCAATCAGCACCCGGGGAAGCCCCAATCCGGAGCCGTTCAGGGTATGGACAAAACGGGTTCCCTTACCGTCTTCAGGACGGTAGCGGATGGCAGCCCGGCGGGCCTGGAAATCGCGGGTATTGGATACCGAAGAAACCTCCAGCCATTCCCCGCAGCCGGCAGCCCAGACCTCGATATCGCAGGTATACGCCGCCGCAAAACCCAAATCCCCGGTGCATTGATTTTTTACCTGGTAGGGCAGCTCCAAAGCCTGGCAGACTCTTTCCGCATCTTCCAGCATGCGTTTAAACTGCTGTTCAGAATCCTCGGGTTTGCAGTAGATGTACATTTCTACTTTGTCAAATTGATGACCGCGTTTGATACCCCTTACCTCTCGCCCGGCGCTGATCTTTTCCCGCCGAAAGCAGGGAGTGTAGGCAGTATATTCCAGAGGCAGAACAGCTTCCTCGAGGATTTCATCCATGTGTAAACCGGTCAGGGGCACCTCGGCGGTGGGTACCCACCAGAAATCTTCCTCATGGTCATGGTAGAGGTTATCGCTGAATTTTGGCAGCTGGCCGGAGGCAAAGACCACCTCTTCCTTGACCATAAAGGGGGTATACCGTTCCTGATAGCCGTGGCGAGTATGGGTGTCCAGCATAAAGCTTATCAAGGCGCGCTGCAGACGCGCGCCGGCACCGTTAAGCACATAAAAACGCGTTCCGGATAGTTTTGTCCCCCGCTCAAAATCCAGGATGCCCAGGGCTGGACCCAGATCCCAGTGCGGCTGAGGTTTGAAATCAAACCGGGGTAACTCGCCTACAGTTTTTATGGTTTGATTTTCGCTGTCATCAAGTCCGTCCGGGACCCGATCGTCAGGCAGGTTGGGAAAGGTTGCCAAAAGCTCTTGAAGAGCAGATTCCAAAAGGTTTAATTCACTTTCCAGGCTGTCCAGCTGATCACCCACGGCTCGCATTAAAGCGATTTTTTCCTGGCGTTCATCCGGATCTTTGCTTTTACCAATCGCTTTAGATTCCTGGTTGCGTTCCCCTCGCAGGCGTTCCACCTCAATGATTAATTCCCTGCGTTTCTGATCCAGGCTGATGACTTGATCAACAGGGGAACCGTCCTGGTGCCGCCTGGTTAATGCCTGGCGGATCAGATCAGGATCATCCCGGAACAATTGGATATCTAACATGGTTCGCTCCTGTGCAGCTTAATTAATACACCCCCTCGCCAGCAGGACGAAGGGGTGTCGTGGTGCCACCTGCTTTCACCGCGGGTTTGCGGTCTTATTCAACCGGGGTAACGGTCAGGCCGGCTTCCTTACGGCAATCACAAAAAGCCCCTGCGGAAGCGATGTCCTCTCCCGGGGGTGGCCCCAGAACAGGATGCGGAGGGGATTTCCCCATTCTCGTCCATTCCCCTCACACCAACCGGGGACTCTCTGGATGGACAGACCGGGTATTGGTCTCCGCGATCATCATTACTTATTTTTCTCCCCTCATTATAAAGGAAGCTGCGAGAAAGGCAAGCATCCCTGTCATTCCCGCCTTGTCACCATAACCTCCCGTTTACACCGCATGGCTCTGAATTCCAAAACACAGAGCCCGGGATTCTGGGGGAGGGAAATATTGATTGGAGCATCCCCTGACATCAAAGCATGCCGCGGATTTTATCTTCAGAAAACCAGCGGGATTTTCCTCTCTTTCTGTAAAAATATCGCATTATAATTAACCCTAGATAAGCAACCAATCAAGTCAGGAAGATCTCCAAGAGGTGGGCAGCAGAGCAGATCATCCAGGGAGGACTAAAGAGTAATCCCCGGGGAGAGAGGCAAATTGATTTAAGAAGTATCATGCTGCGTAAAAGATCAAGTTTGCCTTTCCTGAGGAGCTCATTAAATTCAGGCTGGAACACCGACTTAGGAAAACTTCCTCAAAGCTATAATTTCACATTCTGCGGGCAATATTGGCATTTCTTAGGTGTGTAACCTACACCTATCCTCTGGAGAGGAATCAAGTTTATTTCCCGTATTTTTTCCCTCAGGCAATTCTGGAGGAGAACCTCATGAAACACCTGCTCAGGATCCTGTATTTTATTTTGCTGATCTGGATCGCTTTAATTCCAGGGGCGCTCAACTCGGCTCGAGCCCAGGAAGAGGTATATATTGAAGCCTTTGATAATCCGGATCTTCCCGGCTGGGAATTTTCTCCTACCGCCGCTGTAACAGGCGGGTATTTACATCTCGGTCCGGATGGAACAGCTCAACCCCCGATTTCATTTGCGGATGCCGAGATAAAACTTCGAATTCGCCGCGTGTCAGAAAACGGACTACTGGCGATACATTATCATCAGTCTGAGGCTGGAAGTTACCAACTGCGCCTGCAGGACAGCCATGTTGCCGTTGTGCGTTTGAAAGGCGAGGAGGAAATCGTTCTCGCCGAAGGGGAAATGGAATTTCCCTCAAATACCTGGGTCACACTGCAGATTGTCATTCAAGCAGGGGAGCAGGTTATATCTATCGGGGAAATTAATTTCAATCTCACAGCCCTGGACCCTAGCCCCCTTGAGTCTGGCGGTATGCTTTTCCGAACAGATTTAGCTATGGATGCCCAGATTGACGATCTGGAAGTGCACCTGTTGACTCCCTTTGCCCCTGAGGAAACAGCCCTTCAAGAAACCCCGTCGAGCCCCCCGGCCGCAGAGAACGACGAAGGTATGCCGGATTTCGAGGCACTTACCTGGCAGCGTTTAGGCGGCCCTCCTGGAGGTTTGGGCTACGACATCCGCATGCGACCAGACAATCCGGATGTGATGTTTGTGACTGATGCGCACGCCGGCATCCATAAAAGTGTGGATGGAGGAAAGACCTGGCAGCCGATAAACGAGGGAATTGCCCCTTTTTCGGGGGGGATTTTCACGGTATTTTGTGTAACTATTGATCCCCATGATTATGACACGATCTGGATCGGGACCCAATTCACGGGTAAGGTTTATCGGAGCACGGATAATGGTGAAACCTGGGAAGCCCGGGATAAGGGCATTGCCCAGGAAGGCCGCAGTGTTCGGGGTATCACCGTAGATCCAGCAGATCCGGATACCATCTATGCGGGTGTAGAAGTCATCAGCACGGCCTGGGCGGGTGAGAGCCTGTTAAAACGGTTTGATCTGGTTAAAGGGGAAGTCTATAAGAGTGAAAACGCTGGTCTCAGCTGGCAGCGCATCTGGGTGGGTGACAACCTGGCTCGCTACATCTGGATTGATCCTCGCAACAGCAATCTTCTCTATGTATCCACGGGGATCTTTGACCGGGATGCAGCAAACTCAGACATTCCCAACGGGATTTGGGGCGGAGTGGGAATCCTGCGCAGTAAGGATGGCGGCCAAACCTGGACGGTGCTGAATGAAAATAATGGGCTGGGCGGACTTTATATTCCCAGCCTGTTTATGCATCCCGATAATCCAGATATGCTGCTGGCTGCAGTTACTGGAACCACAGATTCGCCTGGCGCTTATCTAACCAGGGATGGCGGTGATACCTGGCAGCTTGTTTTGGCCAGACCGCCAGGTACTGGAATTGAGGCGGTGGAAATCGCAGAAAGTAATCCAGATATCTGGTATGTGGCAGCGGAGAGCCGGATCTGGCGCAGCGATGATGCAGGTAGAACCTGGCAGGATTTCGCCATAGGCATTAAAAATCGACCAGCAGGGCTTCCTATTGATTTGCAGGTAGACCCACGGGACCCTTACCGCATTTTCGTGAATAATTATGGCGGCGGCAACTTCCTGAGCGAAGACGGCGGGGAAACCTGGGTGGAAGCCAGTCAGGGCTACACAGGTCTTGGTGTATATGCTGTGGTAGCGGATCCACAGAACCCATCCCTGGTCATGGCGAAAAACTTTGTTTCGTCGGATGGGGGGATAACCTGGATTCCCTATCCAATTCCCGAGTTTGAAATTTACGCTATCTGGCCGGATACTATGGAGCAGAATAGTAAGGTAATCGCCGGGGCAGAAGCTATCTGGATTGGCCAGATAGCTTCCCCTGACTGGACTACGGTAGAACTGGTGGATCTTCAGACTGAACTTGCAGCCGGCCGAATTGAAGATGAACGCATGAATATCGCTGCCCTGGGGGTATCACCCACGAACAACCAGGTAATTTTTGCCGGATTTGCCCACGGGAACTGCGCCCAGGGCATCTGGGAGCGCTGCCTGAATGTTCCCACACCGGGTTTGTTCCGAAGCGTGGACGGCGGAAATAATTGGGTACGCCTTGAGAAAGCGCCCTGGCATCCCTTTGCCACCCTCAGCATTGATTTTAACCCTGTTCAGGATGGCGTTGTTTACGCGGGAACAGCGGTAGGTCTCTACCGCAGCAAGGATGGAGGCAAGACCTGGAACCAGCTGAGAGACCTGGACCGGGCTACAAATCACGTCCCTGTTATTGATTGGGGTTTAATACCAAAAGGCCTTGAATCACCGATAGTCCGTGATGTGCGGGTTGACCCGTTCAATCCAGATACAGTTTATGCAGCCGCAACCCCCGGGGGTGTCTACCGCAGCAGCGACGGGGGAGATACCTGGGTCCAGACAGCTGCAGGTATGGATCCGAATGAACCGGTTTATTTTATTCTTCCCGATCCAACCCGGCCGGGAGTGCTGTATGCCAGCTCAGAAATTTCCGGTGTATTTGTGTCAACAAATAATGCCGATTCCTGGACGCTGATGTCCAAGGGATTACTTATTTACAATATGCGGGGTTTATCTATATCGGGGGACGGCCGACACCTTTATGCCGGCAGCCTTGGCGGGGGAGTTTTCCGGATGGACTTTTATGGCGATCCTCCGGAAATCAAGCAGGTGCAAATCGATCAGCCAACCGTTCAGCCTGAAGATGGCGGGCGGGCTGCTGAATCTGAGTCTGGCCCTACCCCGACCCCGGAAAGTGAAAAAAGCAGTGGAAAAATGCCCTGCCTGGGGGGAGCACTTCCCCTGGCATTTGTTGGTTTTGGTGTGATCTACCGGTCAAGGAGAAAATATTGATCCAATGTTAAGAAAATTCGAAAGATTGTGGTGGATCCCCGGATTTTTTGGGGTTATTCTATTGTCGGGCTGTCTATTTAAATCATCCGGATCACCGATTCAGCCGACTTCCACTCCGGGTGAGCTAGAGAGCATATTGCCAACGGAGGAAGTCGATCCATCGCTGTTATTAATAATAACTGGCCGGATAGTGGATGCTGACGGTCCGGTTAGCGGTGCGATTGTCCGCGTTCAAGCTACGGACCTGTTTACCAGTGCCCGGGAGGACGGCAGCTTTAGCTTGGGGGGCGATTGGGATGGGAATGATGAGATCAAGCTGACTGCCTGGGCTCCCGGATACTTCTGCGGAGGTCCAGTAAGCGCTTTCCCCGGCGACCAGCAGGTAGAAATTGAAATCCACAGGCATGCGGATGCGGACAACCCCACCTACAGCTGGCTGCCATCCCTTGTTCATCCTGGTCAGGGAGAAAATCAGGGATGCGTGGAATGCCACAGCCGCGAAGGCACAACCCTGCTTTTTACGCTTCCGGTGGATCAATGGCTGCTTGATGCCCATGCTCAATCTGCAGTTAACCCCCGATTTCTGAGTATGTATTATGGAATTGACCTGGATGGAAATCAGAGTCCGGTAACCCGGCGGGCATATAGCAGGGATTATGGTTCCTTTCCTATCGGACCTGATCTCACCCAGCCTTATTATGGGCCAGGGTATAAACTCGATTTTCCCGAGACAGCTGGCAACTGTGCGGCTTGCCACCTGCCGGCCGCGGCTGTTAATGATCCCTACGGGATAGATCCAGGAAGCGTTTCCATGGTTGAGTTGGAAGGAACCCCTTGCGATTTCTGTCATAAAGTCTGGGATATTCAGGTTGATGATTCTACAGATCTGCCCTATCCCAATATGCCCGGGGTGCTGTCGATGGCGTTTCAGAGACCCCCCGAAGGACACCAGTTTTTCGCCGGACCCTATGATGACGTTGCTCCCGGGGAGGACACCTACTTGGCAATTCAGACGGAAAGTGTTTTCTGCGCATCCTGCCATTTTGGCGTCTTCTGGGATACAGTCATTTACAATTCCTATGGGGAGTGGCTCAGCTCTCCATACAGTGACCCTGTTACAGGAAAAACCTGCCAGGACTGCCATATGCCGCCCACCGGAGCGACCCAGTTTGCTACAGACAAAGCGGGGGGTTTAACCCGGGATCCGAGTACGATTTACAGCCACCGCATGCTTGGAGCCGCGGATGTTGAGTTTCTGCAAAACTCACTCACCGTGGAACCAGCTGCCCGGCTGGTGGAAGGTAAGGTTTATATTGACGTCGGGATCCTGAATGATAACACCGGTCATAAAATACCCACCGATAGTCCCCTCCGCAACCTGATCCTGGTTGTGCAGTCATTCGATTCCTCTGGTTCCCCCCTGGATCAGATTTCTGGACCTACCATTCCCGAGTGGGGTGGTTTGGGTGATCCCGGGCAGGGATATTACGGCGGCTTGCCTGGCAAAGGATATGCCATAATTTTGGAAGAACTGTGGACCGGGATATCTCCCAGCGGGGCATATTGGAATCCAGTCAGAGTGGTCTCTGATACCAGGCTGATACCCTTTGAGCTGGATGAATCCCACTTTAGCTTTGATGCTGGCGGCGCGGGAGCAGTTGAGGTGTCCATTCAACTGATTTATCGCCGGGCGTTTAAATCCCTGCTGGAGCAGAAAAACTGGCCGGACGAGGATATCCTGTTATTTGAACAGATCTACAACCTTCAGGAATAATCATGGCTTTGATTGGCCAGTGAAAGGCGAGAAACCTTCCCCCCGGGCTTATATATGAATTTTTGAAGAATAGTCAGAGGGTCAGTTTTTTTGGCAAACGCTTATCCTTGGGTTGGACTTTCAAAGGTCAGCCCGCTCATGTTACCCCGGAAATCGAAAGATTCAATAAAAACTAATAAATTTACACTTGTCTCCCGGGAAATTCTGATTTAAGGAAGATCCGTTTCCTGCTGATTTCCCCTTCCAACATAAGGTTGAATAATCCCTGATCGGTTGTACAATGATAGGCAGGAAATCGGCTGGTAATTTTTTTGTTATCTCCGGCTCAAGCGAGTACGCTCTGACGAGGTAGCAAGATGGAGAAAACTATCCTTTTCAGAAAGTCCTCCTTAACCACAAAGCTATCTGCCCAATAAATAGCAGGAGGTAAAAATGCAGAATTCAGGATCACAGCAACGTTTTCTTATCAGGATCATCTTAATTGGAAGTGTGATCTCCGCCTGCAGCCAACTTCCGGCCGGTATTCCCAATCCTGGTAATGCTGGAGAGCAGAATGTTGCCGATGCCACGCCCACGCCAACGCCCGCTCCGGGCGTTCAGGGTGTGAGCACCCCGGAGGTAAAAGTCACACCTGCTCTTCCCTCGGGGGGTGTAATTGATCTTCGCTTTATTGATCCACTTTCGCAGGAAGAATGTACTGCAGAATTTCCTTTCGAGATTTTTTGGGGGGAGGAAACCTCGATCTCTGGAGGGGGAACAATCGATTGTGCTATCGCTGTCCAGCAGTGCGGTGATGGCGGGTGTGTGACCCTCCACAGTGTCTATTCCTATGACGGTGCGCTTAACGGTACAGTGCTGGCCAGCAGTGAAAATTTTCCTGAAGGGGCGCTGGATGCAGGGTTGGCAGGCACATTGACCCTGAAGCAGTATTGGACGGATATCCCTCCAGACGCTATCCCGGTTTTCACTGAGGACCAGCCCTTTGAAGTCTCCTCAGATGATGTTATTCCACTGCTCTTCCAATTTATCGATGGGGCAACCCAGGAAGTTGGTAACAGCAATGTCCCCAATTCAGAGCCGTGGATCTTTACCCTTCACCTGGAATGATCTGGGTCGTTGACATGTTGAATTGGCTATCTCGCCCGATGAAGGACAGCAGGCAGCCATCCCCCCCGCCCATTATTTGGTTAGGGATCGCCGGGACCAGATCAGTTAAATGCGCTTTCAGGAACGCATCCAAAAAGGTCCGTCCGTTTTTCCTGAGCCAGATATGAAGGCGGTTTGAAGTCTTTACCCATGTTGGGATGAAGATTAATGGGGTTGAATGAGGCCATCTCCGGAGGAGATCCAATTAACCACAGACTATGCTATACTACCAGCGTACCGGAGACTGATCGCGAGTTAATTATTAGGGAGTGCAGACATTCCATTGAACCAGCCGTTCATATGCAGAGACCACAGTGGTTCCGATTTTACCGTTTTCAGATAACCTGTCGGTTTGCCGGGCGGTGTAAGGGAGAATCGGGCCGGCCCCGCTTTTACAGCGATGAGATTTAATCTAAGGCTTTACTTACAAACCATCCAGTATGCTTTTTTAAAATCTGAAGGCACTCCGGGACGATTAACCCCGAAGAGATTATTCGTGGTGGCACTTATTTTTCTTTTCTACCCTTTGTGGCAGCTCAGCCTCCGAACAGCTTATCTGCTGGACAACATCTTTTATCCGGGCTACCATAAACAAGATATAAAACAGCCGGTTTTTATTGTGGGCAACTTCCGTTCAGGAACAACTTTTTTGCATCGCTTGTTAACCAAAGACCAAGCTTCTACCAGTTTCTCAAGTTGGGAAATTTACCTGGCACCATCGGTGGTCGGGCGTAAATTTCTCCACTGGGTGATGAAAATAAATTATGCCGTTGGTAATCCTGCCCAAAGGATCATCGGTTTATTTAATCGTATTGTGGAAAAAAATACCTATATGCACGAGATCGGTTTAAATGAAGCCGAAGAGGACGGCCAGGTCCTCTTTCATATCTGGTCATCCTTTGATCTGCTGGCTTTTTTCCCTTTCCCGAAATTAATTCACCCATATATTTATTATGATGACCTGATTCCGGACGAAGAGAAAGAACGCGATATGAGCTATTATCAGGACGTGGTTAAAAAGCATATCTATGCTCACAATGGCAAAAGATATATCTCTAAAAATCCCAGTTATTCCCCTAAAGTTCGAACGCTGCACCAGAAATTCCCCGACGCGAAATTTATCAATATTGTCCGGAATCCTTTGCAGGTGATCCCGTCCTCGATCAGCTTATATTCAAAACACTGCAGCACTTATGGTGATCCAGAAACCGAGTTCTCCCTTCAGGAAAGTGTCATTGAATACAGCAAACACTGGTATACCTACCCCCATCAATATCTTAAGCAATTACCCCCGGATCAATACATTCGGGTTCGCTACCGGGACCTGGTAGCAGATCCCCAGGGAACCATTGAATCGATCTATCAGCAATTTAACTTCGAGCTCAGCCCCAGTTTTGGCCGGGTTTTAGCCCAGGAAGCTGAAAAAGCCCGGGGATATAAAAGCAAACACCACTATTCGCTGCGAAAGATGGGGTTAAGCAAAAAGCGCATCCAGTCCGAGTTCAGCACAATTGCCAGCCAGCTGGGCCTCGACTCAATAGAGTAGCCAATTTTCTCAAACCTTTCCGGCTACCAAAAAAGTAAAAGGCAGGTAAGATTTCCCGGCTTTACACCATCTCTATCCCTGTCGTATTATTTTATTAATCTACGGAGAGAGAAAACATGACCGAAGAAAAGAAAATTAAACCTACAGGCGATGAGGGTAAATTCTCCCGTCTGACCCGCTTTAACCTGATCATGGGGTTTTTGCACTTATTGCAGGGTATCTTAATGATCCTCCTCAGCAATGACACCACCTATCCGATTTTTACCAATTTTCTTGGTTTTAATGCGGATACTTTTTCATTACGCCCGGAAGCCAAGCTGCTTTATGAACTTCGGTTTGGACCGGCCGTGGCAGCTTTCCTGCTGATTTCAGCT
Organism: uncultured Anaerolineales bacterium; assembly: GCA_964621895.1. Lineage (GTDB taxonomy): Bacteria > Chloroflexota > Anaerolineae > Anaerolineales > UBA11858 > B10-G9. The sequence continues at coordinate 10,430 of CAZUMG010000020.1, forward strand.
GTAGCCCACTTTTACCTGGCAACGGTTGGCAATAAAAAGTATATTGAAAATCTGAAAATGAAAATGAACCCGACTCGCTTCTACGAGTATGCCTTGAGTTCATCTTTGATGATCGTACTGATCGGCATGCTTTCTGGTTTGTGGGATTTGGGCGCGATTATTTTGATCTTTGGCCTCAACGCCATGATGAACCTGTTTGGCATTATGATGGAATATCATAATCAGAAAACCGAGCAGACCAATTGGACTTCGTTCATTTTTGGCAGCATAGCGGGGATTATTCCCTGGATTGTTATCTTTATTTACTTCATCGGATCGGTAAACTCTGGTGACGCAAAACCGCCAGATTTTGTTTACATCATCAACCCCACCCTGTTTGTGTTCTTTAATATCTTTGCCATTAACATGGTGCTGCAGTACAAGAAGGTGGGTCCCTGGAAAGATTATCTCTTCGGGGAACGGGCCTACATCATCCTCAGCCTGGTATCCAAATCGATCCTGGCCTGGATCATCTTTGCGGGGACTTTGGCTCCGGTATAAGCCGATTGTGTCAAGATGTAGTTGAGGGGTTTTTTCCAGGACTGACCAATAGATACAGAGCCAGTCCTGGATTTAGTTTTAATGCTGAGCGGTCTATACCATAAAGGACCTAATCCGGTGCTCGAGGTTGGAAATTGTTAGAGAGGAGGCTGTCGCTTGAGCTGATCGGCTAAGCTCCCATTATTCTTTTGGTGATAAATTTAATTTCCCAAAAATATCCAAGCTAACCGGTTCTTTCCAGTCTGGGGGGGAGAGCTGGGTTCCCAGAATATCTCCAGCAGTATGAATCCGGCCGCGGCCGACGCTGACTGCGGCGAGATTAATATATTCCGGATTTCCCAGCAGAGATCTGGGGACTTGTAGTTCGATGACCGAGGGCGTTCCGTCTTGAATTGCTATTCCAGCAAACAGGGTCAGGGAGTTCCACTCGACACCGTCCCAGGAATTCAGCTGGAGGCTCGGACTGACCGTGCCCTTCCGTTCCAATGCCTGGATATCGATTCGGAATTCCGGCAGATAGGGCTCAGCCACAGTAATAGGTCGCCTGCCCACATCAATCCCAGCCCCTTGGTCATCAGCGTAAGATACCCCTGCCATCCACATGATTGAAAAGGTCAGCCCATTAAGCAGCTGGACTGCAAGGATAAAAACAGGCCTTCTCGAGGCTGCAAATAAAAGCAGGCGAAGTCCCGTGATTGGCATGGCAGCGGGTTTGGGGTATTTGCTGATTGTGGGCGGGTTTCTGAAAGGGGGACAGCAGGACCCAGTTTTCTACCTCGGCTCACTGCTGCTGGCCGGAGCTTATCCGATTTGGGGATTTTGGCTGGGGAGATTGATCCTGGCAAGCATTGTATAGAATCTTGGGTTAAGAACAATTCAGATCCTCAGATTCTGATGAGCTCGGGTATACTATCCTTTGAAAACGATCTTACTGGATGGGTAACTTTATGAATTGTCTACACTGCGGCGCACCGATGGTGCTGTACCGGGAGAGAGATTATTACCACTGCGAATATTGCGACAGCTATCACTTTCCCGAACAAACCCTGGAAGGATTCAGGATCCTGGGTGAAAACCCCGAGGGTATCCAGTGCCCTTTGTGCCGGATCACCCTTAATTTAGTTACCTTTGATGATTTTTACCAGGGTTACCAGTGTTCCAGATGCCATGGTTTATTGTTCAACCGGACCACTTTTCGGGAGGCGATTGAATTTCACCGGTCACGAACAAAAGAACCTCCTGAGCCGTTTAATACCTTTAATGCCAGTGAGCTGGAGCGGAAAACCAACTGCCCGGTATGCGGCAAACAAATGGAGACTTTTCAATACCTGGGTCCGGGAAATATTGTCATTGACACCTGCAATACTTGCGACCTGATCTGGCTGGATTATGGTGAGATCACCAAGGTGGTTAACGCCCCGGGGAGAGATCGCGGCGTGCCAAGGAAAATTGTCCTTGACCAGGATAATGAAAAGGGAACAAAAAAAGGGCAGGGAAACCTGCCAACTGAGAACCCCCTGCTGGATTTTCTTGAGTCATTCTTATCCAGATGAGAGATATGACCATATTGCCTATCCATGGATTTTGGACCCTTGACCCCCGAACAAATCATTGAATCTGACCTGCTCCTCAATTGTGAATCCCGATGAGGAAAATCTGGCCCTTCTCGTTTAATTTTTTACAATTTGCCGGATATGCGGCGATTTCTCCCTTTATCGTTCTTTATTATCAAGGATTGGGATTTTCAGGTGCGCAAATTGGACTTCTAACCGGACTGGCTCCTCTGATCACTTTAATCAGCGGTCCTTTTTGGACTGGGCTTGCCGACAGGACCCACCGCCATCGATGGATCATGAGCCTTACTATGCTGGGGGGAATTGCCGTCTGCATAGTTATTCCTTTTGAAAATGCGTTTAGCCCGATTTTGGCGCTGATTATGTTATTAAACGTTTTTTATGCGCCGGTCACCTCGTTTGTGGATACTGCCACCATGTTTATGCTGGGAGATAATAAAGCTCATTATGGGAGAATTAGGGTTGGGGGAACAATCGGTTTCGGGATTGCGTCCCCGCTGGCCGGGCTGCTTCTCCAAAGCCGAGGGTTGAGGTTTGGCTGGTGGATCTCCGCCGGCCTGTCTGTAGTGGCTTTTTTGGTGAGCCAAAAGTTTATCTATGGCGAAAGACAGGCTGAAACCCTATCTAGCGGTAAGGTGGTTTTATTGCTAAAGAATCCCCGCTGGATCCTGTTCCTGATCCTGGCTGTAACTGGCGGGGCAGCCCTGGCTGCTGTTAATAATTATCTTTATCCATTTATGAAGGAACTGGGTGCAAGCGAATTGACAATGGGGCTGGCTATGCTGGTGGGCACAATATCAGAGATCCCCGTTCTTTTTTTTGGAAGTCATCTGATCACTCGCCTGAAATTGAACGGGTTGTTTTTTTTGGCCATGGCAGTCACGGGACTTCGCCTGATTTTATTTGCAGCCTCGAGAAGGCCTGTTTTTATCCTTGCAGTCCAGCTGCTTAATGGGCTGACCTTTTCAATCATGTGGATGGCAGGGGTATCTTATGCTGATGAACAAGCTCCGAAAGGCTTGAAAACAACAACCCAGGGATTATTCAATGCGGCCGTAATGGGAATTGGAACGGCGGTGGGTGGATTTCTGGGAGGCCCGCTCCTGGACAGCCTGGGTGGCCGGAATCTATACTTAATATTTGGGACGGCGGTCCTGATAATGGTCGCCGGGGTTGCCTTAATTCAAAATCAGCTTCCCCCGGTAGAAGGAATTTATTCAATTGAAGATCAGTTATAAATGGGGGCAATCCTGCTCCCTTACGAATCAAGGGCTTTGTGACCATGTCCGAGAAAACTCAAACCGGGTTTCAGATCAGGGAGATAATGAAAGCTGACCTTGACTGGATCAAGAAGTTAATAAAAGATCACTGGGGTGATGAAATTACCGTGTCCCGGGGCAAAGTATATCGACCAGACGAGCTGCCCGGATTTATTGCAGTAAACCCCGAGGGCGGTCAAATTGGATTGGTGACCTATTCGATCCATCAAAAAGAGTGTGAGATCATCACGCTGAACAGCCTGACCCCTAACCGAGGAGTAGGGGCAGCTCTGGTATCCTCGGTTAGAGCGAAAGCCCTGGATGCCGGCTGTTCAAGGTTGTTTCTGATCACCTCCAACGATAACCTGAAAGCAATTAATTTTTATCAACAATGGGGCTTTCGATTGGTAAAAATTCATTATGGCGCGGTAAATCTCTCCCGGAAAATTAAACCATCGATTCCAGTTACCTCCCCTGATGGCATTCCCATTCAGGACGAGATTGAATTCGAAATATCCTTCGATTGATCAAATTACAAGAGAGGCACAACATGCTCGCAATGGATATCGTTTTTGAAGAACTCACCCGGTTTATTGTCCGAGCGAAAGCCGCTTGCTACGCAGAGGGCGGCGGAGAAACCATTTCTTCCAGAACCGGATCGCACGATTTATTTTTTAAGGATGGACTATATGCCTACCTGGACAGTTATTTTGGGGCAAGTGATTTTATTGGCCAGGAGGTTGTATACTACCAAGAAATCCCTGTCTGGGCCATGAATTATTACGGCAGAATTCTAGAGCCTGAAAAGATCTCCGGTGAGCAAACCGGAACGATCATTAAACAAAGCCTGTCCAAGCTGTATCAGGAGAGCAGGTTCCTGGGTGGTTTTGAATTTGTTGTGGCTGATTGCACTTATATTGATACTAACAGGGGTGATGTTAGCTCATTTACCGGCCAGGAATGGATCCTGCGGGATGCCGTCAAGGTCTACGAGTTGGACTATCACGGTGGATTAATCCGTTGATAAAATCATCTATTAACAATGGAGAACCAGCTCATTTTTACGGCAGCTCAGCGAGAAGATCGATCCCGGCAATCCTGGTCCCGTTCCTCTTCCTGGCGTTAATTCTACGTAGCTGAGGATTGATATTCTCTCATCTATGGGGTTAAGCGTAGGTCTTTGAGATCGGGAGGTAAGATGAAAAAGTTAATTGAGGGTATTAGAACAGACGCAAGATTCATCCGCGACCATGAGCTACAGCCGGGATGGTACAAGATCTTAAAGGTGTTCCTGCTGCTGGGTTTGATAGTTGGATATTATCTGATCTTTGGACTGGCAAAAACCCTGGTTTTCCTGGGCTGCTTTTTCAGCCTGAGCCTGATCGTGCACATGATTTATAGGATCAACACCAAAAAGTTCACCCAAAGCTGGCTGGATTTTGTGGTCCGCGAAGAAGACGGCCAGCTGCGTTACGAACGCATCGGTCTGTACTATTACCTCGCAATATTCCTCAATCTAATCCTGTCTTTTTTTCTCAGCCAGGTATTCAGATAACCTTATCTCCAGCTCTGCGCTCCCTGACCCCGACCGGCTTAAACCTGATGTTAGCCTCTGATCTGGATCTGGGATTGGGACCACAACCTGTATTTTCCTGTTGGCTTGACCCTGAACGAGTCGGGCTGCCCGGGTACTATGGTCGGACAGATGGGGACATGATCCTGAATAAAAAGCAGGTAAATGCCCGTCGTAAAAAAACCGGGCAGAAAAGTTGCTTAACTGGCAGGTAAGAAAAAGGTGCCAAACATGGTCTTAAGGGTAGGAAACTCCTAATAAAGTACACTTCAGGACTTTCTAGTGTTAACAAGAAATCCATTCAGCTGGTTTCTGGGAAAATATTAACAGCATAATTTGTAGAGGTGAATATGGATAAAACATATCGCAGTTTAACTCCGGATGAGCAGCAGGTGATCCTGCAAAAAGGCACCGAGCGGCCCTTTACCGGAGAATATGATAATTTTTACGAAAAGGGATCCTATCACTGCAGGCAGTGTGATGCCCTGTTGTACAAATCGGTTGACAAGTTTAAATCAGGCTGCGGCTGGCCCAGTTTCGATGATGAAGTTGACGGAGCTGTAACCCGGCATACAGATAAAGATGGCCGCAGGACAGAGATACTCTGTAGCAACTGCGGAGGACACCTGGGGCATGTTTTTGTGGGAGAAGAATTAACCCAGAAAAATACCAGACACTGTGTAAATTCCATTTCCTTAGTGTTTGTACCGGAGAAATAAATTATGGGAACAGCAAAGGCTTATTACGCGGGCGGTTGTTTCTGGGGTGTGGAGCACCTATTTCAAAGCAAAAAAGGTGTATTGGATGCTGTCTCGGGTTATATGGGCGGCACATTAGACAATCCCAGCTACCAGGATGTGTTAACAGGACGGACCGGACATCTGGAAGCGGTTGAGATAAGCTACGATCCAGACCAAGTCTCTTATACGGACCTGACCAAATTTTTCTTTGAGATCCACGACCCCACCCAGGCCAACGGCCAGGGGCCGGATATCGGTAAGCAGTACCTGTCCGCAGTGTTTTACGGATCCGACGATGAAAGGAAAATAACGGAAGAGCTAATCAAGATCCTTAAAAACAAGGGATATGCAGTGGTCACCAAGCAGCTTCCAGCAGGAACTTTCTGGAAAGCGGAAGATTATCATCAGGATTATTACATTAAAAAAAATCAACAGCCCTACTGCCACATCTATGAGAAAAAATTCTGATCATCCTTTCCGCATTGGTATAATGCAGTGAATTATTGGAGATGAGGATGAGTAATATCAGTGACAAAGAGATTAAGAAAGCAGTCAAGGATCGGTACGGGGATATCGCCAGGGAAAGATCTTCATGCTGCGGCGGGAATACAATTGATCCTTTTGAATTGATCCAGCCTGATAAACAATCCTCCCTGATGGGCTATTCGGCCGAAGAGTTAACCAGTGTTCCCTCCGGGGCAAATATGGGCTTGGGCTGCGGCAACCCGCAGGCTATCGCCGCCTTAAAACCTGGCGAAGTTGTCCTGGACCTGGGGAGCGGGGCTGGTTTTGACAGCTTCCTGGCAGCCCGACAGGTAGGTGAGGGCGGAAAAGTGATTGGGGTGGATATGACGCCGGGGATGATCAACAGGGCAGAGGAAAACGCAAAAAAGGGATCCTTTAACAACGTTGAGTTCCGATTAGGCGAGATCGAAAAGATGCCGGTTGAAGATAACAGCATCGACATAATTCTATCCAACTGTGTTATCAATCTCTCCCCGGACAAACCAGCTGTCTTCAAAGAAGCCTACCGGGTCTTGAAGCCGGGAGGCAGGCTGGCGATCTCGGACATGGTTGCCTCGGTGGAACTGCCCCCTGAAATCCGGGAAGACCTCTCACTCCATTCTGCCTGTGTTGCCGGCGCTCTGCCGGTAGAGGACCTGAAACAGATCCTGATCGAAGCCGGGTTTAGAGAGATCCAGATCAATCCCAAAGGTGAAAGACAGGAATTTATCAGCAAATGGACCCCGGGAATACCCATTGAGGATTATGTTCTTTCCGCAACCATTGAAGTCTACAAATAAACGTTAGAACGTAATTTAGAAATCCGCTCACTTTGGATGTGTTCAAGGGGGTTTTTTTTATCAAAATTCTCACAGAGAGGGTAAGATTAAGATTACCAATCCAGGAGGTACCTGTTGAAAACGATTGATATAGAGACCTGGCCCCGGCGGGACCACTACCTTTTCTATAAGGGTTTTGAATATCCCTATTTCAGCCTATGTGCGGATATGGACCTGACCTCATTCCTCCCGGTGATTAAAGAACACCAGGTTTCCTTCACAGCAGCTATCATGTACCTGGTTGCAAGATCGGCCAATGAAATTCCAGAATTCCGGCGGCGGGTCCGGGATGGCAACCCTGTCGAACATGAGGTAGTCCATCCTTCTGCGACGATATTAACCAAAGATGATTTGTTTGCATTTTGTACTGTGGAATACACCGGGAACTTTTTAGATTTTACCCGCAATGCTGAAGAAGAAATAACCCGGGTTAAATCTGAACCTGCCCTCGAAGAAAAGATCCCCGGTGACAACCTGTTATATATGACCTCGATCCCCTGGGTATCTTTCAGCAGTTTTATGCATCCCCTGAAATTAAATCCAGCGGACTCGGTTCCCCGGTTTGCCTGGGGAAAATACCGGGATGAAGGGAAAACTATCAAGATGCCGCTTTCAGTCCAGGGCCACCATGCGGTCATGGATGGACTTCATGCTGGCAGGTTTTATGAAAAGTTCCAGGGCTTGCTGGATCAGCCGGCATTATTATTGAATGCTGACTGAAAATTATGCCAGGTTACCCATCTATATAAAGCTGCGTTATAATCAAGCTATCCAATAGAAAGTTGAAAGGAGACTCAAATGTATGAAAAAAGTATTGAACTGCTGAACAAGGCAGCTTCCGACGAATTATATGCTGTTCATCAGTATATGTATTTTCATTTTCACTGCGAAGACCAGGGATTTGGTTTACTGGCTGGTCTGTTTCTACGCACAGCTATCGAAGAAATGGGACATGTCGAACGGTGTGCTGAGCGGATCATCTTCCTGAACGGTGATGTGGAAATGGTAGCGGCAGAAGAAGTTAAGAAAGTCCAGGATGTCAAGAAAATGCTGGAACAGGCTCGCCAGATGGAAACGGACAGCATCAGGGATTACAACCTGTGGGCCAATGAGTGTTCTGCGGCTAGTGATGCCGGTTCCCGCCAGGTATT
>CAZUMG010000021.1:0-3824 GCA_964621895.1 uncultured Anaerolineales bacterium
TCCAGGGAAACATCTCCGGCTTTTACGGTCTCTGAGGAACTTTGTTCAACAACAACCCCGGCAACTCCTTTAATCTGATCAGCAATCGCAAAGGCGTCGTCATACACCAGCCCGCCGCTTGAAGGGGCTTCCCCGGGTCCCATGCGTCCCATGCCCATACTGGCTGAAACATAGATTAAATTAGATCCCAAACCAGTAATTTGTTCCTGAATAGTCGCCTCGGTTCCCGCACTGATTGCTATCATGATGATTACCGCAGACACGCCAATAATGATGCCCAGCATGGTTAACAGGGAGCGGATTTTATTTTTCAGCAGTGCAAGCCAAGCAATTCTAATTACTTTTAGGGGCTTCATTTTAGCTGTGCTCCTTGCCATTGGCTACTTCCCGGTAGACTTTTCCATCCAGCAAATGAACTGTTCGGTCAGTATATTTAGCTATGACTGGATCATGCGTAACCATCACAATGGTGACACCTTGCTTGTGGAGAGATACCAGGAGTTCCATAATTTCCGCACCAGATTTACTGTCCAGGTTGCCGGTTGGCTCATCAGCTAGGACCAAAACAGGATCATTTACTAATGCCCTGGCAATGGAGACCCGCTGCTGCTGCCCTCCCGAGAGTTCTTGGGGTTCATGATAGATGCGATCTCCTAAGCCAACAGCATCGAGAATCTCAATAGCTTTTTCTTGCTGCTCTTCATCTGTGAGGTGAGCCTCCCGATCATAAAACAGGGGCAGGATCACATTTTCCAAAGCCGGGGTGCGAGGAAGCAAATTGTAGCTCTGGAAAATAAAACCCAGTTTGCGGTTGCGAATTCGGGCTAATTCCTCTTTACTTAATCCGCTGACATCCTCGCCATCGAGATAATATTCCCCCGAGGTTGGACTCATCAGGCAGCCCAAGACATTCATCAATGTACTTTTCCCTGATCCAGAAGGTCCCATGATGGCGACAAACTCACCTTCAGTTACCCGAAGAGATGCTCCGTCCAAAGCCCGCACTTGGAACTCTCCCATCTGGTAGATTTTTTTCAGGTTTCTACCATCAATGATTTTTTTGTTTTTCTTCATTATTGAGTTTCCACCAATCCAGTTGTCACGACATCACCTTGAGCCAATCCAGATTTGATTTCTGCATAAATAAGATCCTGCAAACCTACTTCCACTAAGCGAACCTTGGGTTCACCATCCTCCATGACAAAGACCGCGTATTCACCATCAGAAATTTCCCGCAGGGCTTCCACAGGTACCAGGATGGCGTTTTCCGCCTTTCCTCCAATGACATCCACATCAGCAGAAGAGCCTATCGGCAAATTATCCCAACCGGAAGTGGAGGTGTCCAGTTCTATCAGGCTGTAAACAACAGTGGTATTGTTTTGAGAGATCAACCCGGGGTCAACATGGATCACCTGCCCTTGATAAGTTATATCCGGGAGGGCATCAAATACCACTTCAACGGGAAATCCAACTTGAATATTTTTCCAGTCGGACTCGTCAAAATAAGCTTCCAGAGTGGGAGGGGTTAAGTCAGAGATCACTAACAAAACATCATTGCCAACCATTTCGGACACATCCGCATTAATTGCAGTTACTGTTCCCGATATAGGTGCGGTTAGCGCAGTAGCTTCCAGGTCTTCAAGGGCATCATCAACGTCCTGCCGGGCTTGTCTCAATGCGGAAGCCCGCGCCCCGGTTGCATCCTCCGGAAGGTTTTCATCCTTCGTTAGTGCCTCGAGAACCACCTCTAACTCCGCGATACTCGCTTTATCCAGGCTAATTTCCGCCCGGACCGAGGCAATATCAGCATCGGTCGGAGCATTGATGAAGTAAACCTTATTATCATTGTCATCCCAATAATATGATTCGAACTTTTCTGGAAGATATTCCTGCTGGTAATATTTCAATTGAGCTTGGTAGTTTGAGTTTGCCCATTTCAGATTTCGTTCAGCAGTTTTTACCAGTTGATCAGCCTCGCTGGAGGGTGAACTCTCGGCAGCAGCTTGAGCATCCGCGAGAGCTTTTGTATAGCTAGCCAGGTAATCTTCTGCCTTATACACTTCTGGGCTAATTAGCCCAACCAGATTATTGGTGTTGTCTTCCAGATCTATTTTGGTCTCGGCTAACTCTTTTTGAATCTCGGCGATGGTAGATGGCGAGGTCAACTCTCGCAGTTCCCGTTGGGCAGACACCAACTTATCCTGCCGGTCGCTATCATCTAGTCTGGCTAAAACCTGACCTGCTTCAACCTGATCCCCGACACTTACCAATAATTCTGCCAATTCTTCCTGGACTCCATCACTGATATTAAAACTGACATTTACCTCAGCAGATGGAATTAAAGTTCCTGCTCCCGCGGCGTAGAGGATTATTTCTCCCCGACGAGCCACAGCTGTCTGGAGAGTGGATTCTTCACTTGTTACCTGCTGAGATGGTAGATACCAGAACCGGTAGGCAGAATAGGACCCTGCTGACAGCAGAATCACAACCAGCCCAATAATCCAATAAATCCGGGGGGGGGTTACGATCTTTTTCATCCAGATTACTCCTTATTAAAGGCAAATATCAATTTCAAATTGTAGTGTACTGCCAGGTTGTTAAGAAATTGTTTAGAGATTGTGTGGAGATGGTTGGGGATTATAAAGCTCCCGGAGCCTTAAGGCTCCGGGAGCAATGGGGTTTACTGGATTTCTGATTCCGCGTTAGATACGCCAGTCGACAGAAATGATCTCTTACTTCACGATCACTGTGTCACTGCCGCTGCGGCCGAACACTTCGGGTGAATACATCTCTTCTGCTTTGGCAGGTGGTACGACAAAGGTGCCCGGTGTGGTAGCCCGCGCCACATAGGTGTAATCAAATACGCCATCCCACAGCAGGGAGGTGAAGGCTTCCGCCCGTTCATCCCGCATATTCTGATGCTCATACCAGGGCCAGTACCACCACCAGTAATTGGTTTCTGCAGTATTGGGATCCTGGGGAACACTGCCGGAGACAGCCAGATCCGGGTTGATAATTTCCAGTCCTGCTGGAAGCGGGTCGACCAGGGCAACATGATAGCGGCGGTTGTCAGCCACCATAGTTATCCTGACCCTGACCCGTGCCCCGGCTTTAATCACCCAGGTGCCATCATCCCAGCGGATTACATCCTCCGGATCATCCACCGCCTCATAAAGACGTTGGACCACAAAACCCATTTCCAGCGGTTCCAGCTTAAGGTTGGTAGGGGCATACTTCAACCCCAGGCGGTAATACAGCCGCCCCGGCCCTTCTTTGCTCAAGATCAGATCCTGGGTTTCCTGATCGGTATCTACCAGGTATCCCATGGGAATCTCCGTCAAATGCCGGTCTGTGCTATATCCAACATATTCATGTTCACCGGCATAGGTTTCTCCCAACCATATCCGGGCTACAAATTCGGGCTCCACGGATTCAAAGGTATTGAAGTATCGGTCCAATGCCAACAGCACAAAGACGTTCTCCTGGGTATTGCCCCAACGCCCCCGGGTGCGGTGAGCAAGCAGACCGTTGACCAGTTTCGGGATCAAATCGCTATTCGGATCATCCGCAATCAAGGTATCCAGGAGCACAGCATCTGTTTTCCGGTCTGAGCTCAAAAGCAGGTAGCTCTGATCATCATAGCTTGTGGTAAAGTTGGCCGCCCCGGGGGTTTCCACCACCCGGTTGCCTATCCAGGTACGGATCTCGTCCAGTTCAACAAGTGAAGCGGAATCATCCATCATTACCTGCCAGATCCAACCAATCCCGGCTATGGAGATCTTTTCGAATCCAGCTTGATGATACAGATCCCTTGCTTTAGATGG
>CAZUMG010000021.1:3924-8597 GCA_964621895.1 uncultured Anaerolineales bacterium
CCGTCATAGTTCTGGATAACACCCAGGAGGTCCAGGTCTCTGGCCACAGCAGCTTCTAGATCCTGCGGTGAAGGTAAACCGTCCGCCTCAAATGCGCTGAGCACGTCTCTCAGAGCGGCGATCCCCAGGATCCGGGAAGCCATCTGCTCAGAACACTCATAGGGATAGCTGTACAGGTAAATCACCGCGTCCGTCAGCGCTTGCAGTGCCGTGGATGAAGTATTGACCTGCAAACCGCCAAACTGGGGGAACACATTGTCCGGCCTGGCAATAGGCTGAACGATCGCTCCCTGGTCAATTACACCGTAGGTTGCAAACGCTTCTGTAGTGGTCGGGGTGTAAACCGGCAGCTCACCAACTGCAGCATCAGCATAATCCCCGGAGACCGCCGCTACCCGGAATTTAGCCGTGCCTGCCATCTCAGCGGACATAGGGAAGCGAACCTCGATCCGGTCATTTGCTGGCACAGTTACCATTAATCCTGAGTCTCCCCCCAATTCCAGATTGCTGACCTGGATAATGATCTCGGATTCAAGGGGCTGGTCGGTTTGATTCTGCAGCACAACCGGCATCTCAAACTGGTCGCCAAAGTTCAGGAAGCGGGGAGCAGAGGGGCGGACCATCAGAGGCAGGCGCGCAGTAATGCTTGACTCGCCGGATCCGAATTGTTTTCCACTGCTGTCCACCGCAACCACCATTACCCGGTAGCGGGTGAGGTTGTCAGGCAGGTTCACTTTCACCGAAGCCTTTCCACTGCTGTTAGTATGCACTTCCGGGGCAAAGGTAGCTAAGGGATTAAAATCAATCCGGATTGAGATGGTTTGATCAGCGGCTGCCTCGCCTCCCCCCATACCTTTAGCTTCAGCTGCAAAGTCTGCCTCCGCTGCCGGAGCCAGGGCTTCCTCCATCACCTCACCTTCCATGACCATGGTTGCCTGGGGCATTTCCCGGGCTGTATTCATGGCCTGGTCCAGAAGAGCACCCGGATTGGCTAAAACGATGCTTGACCGGGTGTAATAGCTGCTGGTGTCAGCTGAGCGGGTCGCATAAAAGACTGACAGGGGATCAGAAAGCTGATAGTTGGTTAATCCCAGGATGGCTTCATCGACAATCACTACAGCTAGTTCAACATCAGCCAGAGGTCCACCTGAGGCATCCCTGACAGTTACATCCAGCCAGGTATCAGCCCCTGGTTCCAGCTCAGTTTCCCGGGGTGAAACCAACAAGTCCAGGGTTCTCTCCAGAGGAGGAATCGACAGGTTGATCTGGCCGGTTGCAAAGGCCGGCCGGGGAGGAACACCTTCCACCAGGTTGCCCTGGTCATCGGTTCTCGGCACAGATCCAACCACATCCACCTGGACATAAAGATTCGGAATATGGGCTTCCTTGATGGGGATCCGCAAAATATGACTGCTGCCGTCCATGGTAAAGCTTTCGGTGGAGATGATCCCGTTTCGGCTGATGGTCATCAGACCCTCTCCGTTGTCGAACGGTGCCTGCACGAGAATTTCTGCCACATCTCCGGGTTGATAAGTTTCCCGGTCAGGAACCAGAGTAACCTGTTCCTGCTCCACATCGCGCGAAGGAGGCTGCTGGCCTCCGCTCACCCACCGGGTCAGGCGGCTTTGGTTTGGCCTGCCTTTCTCATCTGTGATGACGGCCGTGATCTGGTACTGTCCTCCCAGCGGGGTTTCAAATTCACAGCTGACCGGTTCTGTTTCAGAACCAACTGTACACGTCTGTACACTGACCTCGACTTCCTGCCAGCGTCCATCCTGATATTTCCATTCCAAACGGGCAGCTTCTACCTGGATGGGCCGATCCACAACCGGATTGCCATCCAGATCGGTAACGATCAAATCCACATCCAGGGGTTCTCCCTGCTGGACAAAGTAGCGGTCTGTCCGCAGACCAACATAAAGATCAGCCGGGTGAACAATTAAGCTGGTGGAGCCGGTCCAAGCCTGGCGATTGACATCGAACACGGTTGCTTCAGCAACCACGCTGTAGGGGCGGGGATCTTCCATGGATTCAAAATCCATCCGCAAGTAGTGGTTTCCGGACCCATCCGTTGTACCAGTAAAACTGTCACTCGAGTTACCCGTACTTCCGTTGGCATAAAAATCATAAAACCACCAGGGGGTCCAATAACCAAAACTGAAGTCAGCCCAGTTGGGCGGTTGATAATTGGTTTGTGAGGCTGTCACGTACCAGCTGGTCTCAGCATTTGGCAGAGGGCCGCCTGCATAATACTTGGCTTCTACAGCCAGGACAGCATGGTCGCCCACAAAGTAAGGACCTGTAGTTTCGTTTCGGGCGCTGACTTCAAACTCTGGCCTGCGGAACTCCTGAACCTGGATGCTGTGATAGTAGTCAGAATAGGACAACCCTGCCATGGTCCCGATGGGATGCAGGATCACCTGGGTATAACCCAGATTGGCGTTTTCCGGCAGAATGAAGTGGAAATCAAATCCGCCCAGGGAGTTCACGTCTGCCTGGCCGTTTGCCAATTCATTGCCCTGCGAGCCAATCACCTGGTACGAAACCTGGCTGACCCGGTCTCCAACCAGGGTCACATCACCGGTTTCATCCAATTCAATCCGCCGCATCCAGCCTTTTAGAAAGACTTCTTCTCCGGGTTTATACATTTGCCGATCGTCCCAAACATACCAGCGCAGTTCCGGGTTTGATGCCTGAACAGACCAGCCTTGATCGCCCCAGTAATAAGTGGAGGGGGGCAGAAACACCCTGTCATTATCTTTCTCAGCAACCAGGTAGGATATTCCCTTCAGGGGAAGGTTAAACCTTGCTACCCCGTTCTGGTCAGTTTCAGCAATTTTCGCTCCAGCATCAGGTTTAATCTCAACGCCGGACAGGGGCGCGCCAGTGAGCAGATCCGTCGCCCAGACCACCATTTCACTATGATCCACAAAGGCGTCCAATCCGATCCCGGTGACCTGAACCCATACATTCACATGTTCCCAGTAGTGTTCTTGCTCAAAAAGGCCTTTGGGAGGCTTGGCGATAACCACAAATTGCTCCCCACCGCCCTGGATGTAGTCAGCCAGGGGAATATATACTTCTGTAAGGATATCCGTCGGAGATTCAATGGGGACAGCGTCCTTAAATACTTGCCTGCCCGGAGGGGTCAGGGTTAGATCCGTCCGCTGGTAGTCTCTCAAGTACTGCAAAAAATCAGGCCAATCCGTCGGTTCAACGGCATAAATTTCTACGTTCAATTTGGTGTAATTCATAGTGAACAGTGAAAGGGCTGGATTTTGGGAAGCCGGGTCAAGGGTGACAAAAATATCATCAGGTCCTATCAAAACCGGATCCGCAGAACCTATTTTAAATTTCACCTCGGTGCTTTTTCCAAGGGTCTGTCCAAATTGATCCTTGATAGCTCCGTTCACGGTCACCGTATAGGTTGACCTGCCCTGGGTACTTCCCTGGATATTGATGGTGTTGCCGTAGATATTCACGGAAGCGTTGGGCAGTTCCGGTACGATCGTCAGCATACTTTCATCATAAGCATCAAGATCAATTGGATTGTTAAAACGAATATACAGGGGAGTTAGCGGCCTGCAGGGATCATCCCCCCAGGAACAGCCATGGTCATCAATTTGCATGGGGGCATAGGTATAAAAGGAATAGCTTTGATCTGATTGAGTTTCCAGGGGTCCCTCAGCAGAAGGCGTGCCTTGTTTGATCACCACTGTTACCCCGCTATCGGGTGGAAGTGGTTCTAAAGCTTTAAATGCCAGCCAGCGTCCATCTTCGGCTGTTTCAATTCTGCGGCTGAGGGCTTCATCTTGCTTAATATCATCCGCTGCTGCCAGCTTAATTTGAACCGGTGTACTTCCAGCAGTCACTTCGATGTTCTCAAGCACTGCAGATGGATCAATTCTTTGATCAAAGGAGATGAAAAACAGGGGCTCCAATGGCTGAGGGCTGTAGGAAGGAAAATAATCCGTCATAATCGGGGGGGGTGTTGAAAAGCGGAACTGAACAGTTTTCTGAAGAGTCTTACCTGCCGTGGATTGAACTCCAGCCGGGATGGTCACCAGGTATTCTGTTGCCATCGGCAAGCGGTCAAATAATTCAGAATCAGCCATGAAATTCAGCGTCCTGGTTCCCAGCCAGCGCCAGGTCCCCGGTATTTTGGGAGTCACCTGAACGGGGACGTCCTGTTCAGCCAGTACCTCAAGGGTATTAAGGGCAATCATAGGCTGATTAAAGGTGACGCTGATGAACGGGGCGATGGCCACATCCCCATCAGGCGCAAACCGAAGCACTTCCAGCTCCTCACCAAAGACAGGCTGCGGTTTGGTTAGATCTGTTGAGCTGGGGAAAGTCTCCGGAAGGGTATCACCGGTCAGCGGAGGAGGAAGGATTTCTTCAGGTAAACGGAAATCAACTCCCAGGCTCTGATCTACAGTCCAGGGGCTCAGCCTGGCAAGAATAAACGCAATTTCTTCAGCGGAAAGCGGCTCACCCCGGACTGGTACCAGGCTTTCTGGAGTGGTGGGGACTTCTTTCCCGTCGCTTAATCGAATTGATAATCCCGGCTTGGTATCGCCGCCATTGTCAGCCGGAGCTCCCTGGTCAGTCGCTGCCAGGTCATTCTGTTCAATCGGAATAGGCTTGGGTGTTCCGGTTCCATTTGTAGATTG
>CAZUMG010000021.1:8697-11819 GCA_964621895.1 uncultured Anaerolineales bacterium
TATATAAACATAAGACCGGCTTACCCAGGTTCAGAGCATACCCGATTTCATAACCAACACCGTGAGATGGTGTGCTGACTTCAGCGACCAATAAGTCGCAATCTTTTATCCAGTCTACATCCCGCTGATAGATATCCCCAGGAGCTTCTCGTCCATCGATCTCTTCAATTCCTGTATCCGCAATGTGAGCTGTGGGAACATCTATCCCCAACAATAACAACACCTTAACCAGCTGCTGGTAGATGCCTTCATGCTCGCGTCCCCCACTGATTGAACAGGCAAAGTAAATCTTCATGCTGTTTCTCGCCTCCAATATCTTTCCCCAAGGGACTTTCCGGCTGACATTCTATAGAATCCGGTTCCCGGCGCTCTAATCTGGATATGTTATACTCGAATCTGTCCCATAAAATTTGCTGGTATTAATTGTACCCTTGGAAAAAGATGGAAGGATTAGAAATTCGGGATATATACAAAGGGTTTGGAGAAAAACCTGTTCTCCGGGGCATCTCCTTTCAACAGGACAAGGGGGAGATCCTGGCGCTGCTGGGACCAAGCGGGAGCGGAAAAACCACTTTGTTGGAGATCATCGCCGGCCTGCTTGAACCGGATAAAGGCGATTGTCTCTGGGACGGTAAATCCCTTCTGGGGATCCCCCCCCATTTGCGGGGTTTCGGGTTAATGTTCCAAGAATATGTGCTCTTTCCCCATAAAAACGTGGGTGATAATGTTGCATTTGGGCCAAAAATGGCAGGAAAAAACCGGGGAGAAATCATCTCCCGGGTCGAGGAAGTACTGTCCCTGGTCGGCCTGCCTGGTATTGAGGATCGGGATGTCAGCACCCTCTCCGGGGGTGAACAGCAGCGCGTCGCCCTGGCCAGATCTTTGGCGCCAGAACCCCGGCTGGTAATGCTTGACGAACCTCTGGGAGCCCTGGACCGCTCAATCAGGGAAAGGTTAATCGGAGAGCTCCGGGAAATCCTCAAGAATGCTGCCCAAACAGCTCTTTATGTCACCCATGATCAGGAAGAAGCCTTTTTGATCGCTGACCGGGTGGTAATCCTTGGTTACGGTAAAACTGCCCAAATTGGCACATCCCAAGAAATCTTTTATCATCCGAACAGCCCTTATGTCGCTGAATTCCTGGGTATGACCAACTTTCTGGATTGTACTGCCCAGCCAGCTCAGAACGGAACCCTATTAATAACAGACCTGGGGTCCTGGCCGGTAGTAGAAAAATATCAGGGGGAAGGAAAGCTGCTGATTAGGCCGGACCAAATCAGCCTGCCATCCGGAGTAATTCCAGACAGCTGTACGCTGAGCGGCATATTAACCGGAACCGCTTTCAGTGGATCAACCTGTCAAATCCAGGTCCAGATAAAGGACCACCTTTTTAAATTCGCAGTTTCTGACCTGAATTTTAATCTGCTCAAACCAGGAGAATCCTTAACCTTGTGTTTTTCCCCGGACAAAGCACTGCACTTTTTCCCGAACCAGCCCGGGTAGGTTTACATTCTTTCACAATGGTTGCATCCTGACCAAGGTTTGTTGCGAAACCTCGGCTAGTAATCCAAAAATCCGCTCCAGGTCCCTGTCAATAGATACCGGATGACATCCATTGCCATAATCTGGACCAGGGCAGTGCAGAATCCCGCCATTCCCCACCAGAGCAGCTGGTCCCAATTTTCAAAATGATTTTCCCGCTTGGTTATCAAGACCCAAATGACGGTATATAACAGGGATAATAAAACCAGTACTCCCGCGGAGCTGAGCAGGATCAATGGGTACAAAAGTAATGAATTTCCGGAAAGAACCAGCCCCCCGAGAAACGCCCCTCCTCCAAAGAGAATCAGCCATCCCTTAATCTCCTGAAAAGCAGGCTCAAGAGAATATTCCTTCCAGATTGTCTGGCCGAAGAGCGGATAAAAAATCCCGCTGATAACCAATCCCATGCCCAGTCCGGTAAACAAACGCAAGGCATTGGCAGGTACATAAAACGACCATTGACTTAAACCCGGATAAACCTGCAGAATGGAATTTAAGCCATCCAACAGATACAACAAAAAGAATACGCTCATTATCAGGAGAACCAATCGCGGGGGAAAACCGGACCGCTTTTTGGCCAGAACTATCTGGGCAGCAAACCCCCACAAAAAACCGAGGTATTGCCCGGTACAGCGGGCGCAAAGGGAAAAAGGTCGATCAGCTAGATAAAATGAGTGGCTCCCGATCCGGTGGCATACAGCGTAACCAATGGCATCTGTTTTGCCTAATAACCCGGGCGGGGTATTCATCAACCAGACCAGGAATAATACCCCAACAAAACCGGCCAGCAGATATTTCCTCACTCGCCTTGATTTTAAAGAGAGTGGATTTGGGTGATTTTCCGGAATTATCTGGTTTTCAGGATGCTGGTTCATTCAGTCCGCAATACTATTTTTAATAGAATCCAGGGCATTTACCGCTGTCAGATCCAGATTTAGGGGAGTAAGGGAGACATAACCTGATTTGAGAGCGCCAAAATCAGTCCCCGCATCCGGGATACCAGTGGGAGGATCTCCGCCAATCCAGTAGTAAGGAACGCCCCGGGGATCGGCGCGGGTAAGCAGTGCATCATGGTAAACCCGAAGTCCCTGGCGGGTAACCTGCAAACCTTTTATTTTTTCCAGCGGGAGGGAAGGCACATTGAGGTTAAGCACCACATCACTGGGAATCTTTTTTTGGATGATTAAGTCAACCACCCGGCGGGCATATTCTGCCGCAGGTCCATAATCCAACTTACCCAGGTGATTGTCCGGGCTATCGAGGGAAACCGCTAATCCGGGCAGACCCCAGATAACAGCTTCCATGGCAGCAGTCACTGTACCTGAATAAGTCACATCGTGCCCCACATTGGCATTTGGGTTGATCCCCGAGACTACCAGATCCACATTCGCTACAATCTCCAGCACAGCGAGAGCCACACAATCCGAGGGAGCGCCATCGCTGGCTAAACCAGTACTGCCATCTGCTAATTGGACTTTCTTTACTCGCAGGGGACGATGCAGTGTTTTAACATGGCCAGAGGCTGACCAGTTTCGATCCGGGGCAAGCACACTGACATCTCCCATTTCTCTTAAAGCCTG
>CAZUMG010000021.1:11919-18201 GCA_964621895.1 uncultured Anaerolineales bacterium
GGGATGAGCATGATCTGGCCGTTCCTGGTGGTTTATATTGGAGCCGAGCTTGCTCTGCCGTTAACGGTGATAACCAGCTTAATTTCCATTAACGCCGTCATGAGTCTGATTTCCTCCCTGATAGCTGGGTCGATCACAGATAAAATTGGACGAAAATGGGCAATGGTTATCAGCCTGGGGGTTAATGGGGCGGCTCTTTTCCTGATGATTCCAGCGAATACTTATGCTCAATATGCCCTGTTAATGGCCATGCGGGGCGCTTTCCAGCCCTTATACCGGGTGGGGTCAGATGCCATGATCGCTGACCTGGTCCCGGAAGGACAAAGAGCTGACGCCTATGCTTTGACCCGACTGAGCAAAAATGTTGGTGTGGCAATGGGTCCTGCTTTAGGGGGAGTTTTAGTGGCATCATCGTATGGAATTACTTTTTCAATTGCCGCTGGTGCGGCAATTTTCTTCAGCATAATCATTGCCCTATTCGCCTTTGAAACCCTGCCAGATATCGCCCTGGAACTACAGGAAACACTGATAAAGAATCTCAAAGCATACTTGGACATTTTTAAGGATCGCATATTTGCAAGTTTTATTGCCGGTTTTACCCTCCGGCAAATTTCCGACAGCATTCTCTGGGTCTTGTTGGGGGCTTATGCCAAGGAAAACTTTGGGATAGCAGAAAATATTTACGGCTTGATCCCGACCACAAATGCTTTAATGGTAGTGTTTCTTCAGCTGTTTGTGACCAGAAAAACTTCAACCTACGCACCTCTAGGGATCATGTTTTTAGGGACGCTTATTTATGGAATCGGGGTGGGAAGCGTTGCCCTGGGAACCGGTTTTTGGGGATTCTGGATCAGCATGGTGATTGTCACCATTGGTGAAATGATGATTATACCCACGGCAAGCACCTTTACTGCCAATCGGGCTCCCAAGCATATGCGGGGAAGATATATGAGCTTTCTTACGCTCACCTGGGGAGCGGGATCCATGGTTGGCCCGCTCTTGGGTGGTTTCCTGAACGATACTTTCAATCCGGCAGCGATTTGGTACGGTGGAGGGGCTGCCGGTATCCTTGGTTCTCTGGTCTTTTTAATCTTGATATTCAGGACTGGACGGAAGGCACCTCAAACCGGATAAATCAGATCCTCTCGATCATTTGTAGTCTATCTCGTTATTCAGCTTGAATCCCCTCATTAAGTTCTTCTTTCTGAATTGCAGCTTCCATCAGCTGTTCTATCCTGGGAATCATCGCGGCAGGATCCGGGTGCAATCCCTCAATTAATAATGTGCTTTCAAAGATTTGTTCAATGAGCAGTCTGGTGAGATCATCGCCGTCAGTCAGATCACTAATCTGTCTCAGAATTGGATGTTCCGGGTTAATCTCCAGAATTTTCTTGGGTACTTGATATTTCTTGTCCATCATCTGGTAAACACGCTGCATTTCCTGTCCTAATGAGCCCTTGGCATCCACCAACCGGGCGAGGGAATTTGTCAGCCTATCAGTAACCCTTACGTCCGAGACCTTATCTCCTAGAGTTTCCTTAAATGTACTGATCAATCCATTGATGTGATCCTCGGAGAGAGGAACCTGGGGGTCCTTTTTATCCTCTTTTTTCTCATCAATGATATCGGGAAGTTCTAAATCTGAATCAGCTACGTTTTGAAGGGATATTTCCTGGTAATCTCGTAATCCAAGCAGCATAAAGGGATCCACAGGATCTGTCAGGGTCAACACTTCATAACAATGAGTTTGGAAATAATCGAGGTGAGGACTGCGTGAAATGGAATGAACATCATCTCCCAGAATATAGTAGATCTTATCCTGCCCCGGTTTCATATGCTCCAGGTAGTCATCCAGGGATGACCATTGATCAGGAATAGTTGTAGAATGGAAGCGGAGCAGACCCGATAGTTCTGCCTGATTATCATCCCGGGCAGCTACGCCCTCTTTTATGAATTGGCCAAACTCACTCCAAAACTGCCGGTAGAGCTCCGGATCCTTGGAAGACAGATCCTTAAACTTCTGGATGACCTGGTTGGTTAGAATTTTTTTAATCCGGTTGATTAATGCGGATGCCTGGATACTTTCCCGGGAGACATTTAGAGGCAGATCTTCTGCATCAACAACTCCCTGAATAAATCGCAAATAAGGCGGCAGTAAATCTTTGCAATACTCTTCAATTAATATTTTTCGAGCATAGAGTTTTAAACCATCCTGTTCACGCAGGGTAAATAATCCCCGGTCAAGTTTGGCAGGCAGGTAAAGGAGTGCGTAGATCATCAGCGGTGCGTCAGCAACCAGGTGAATTTTATCCAGGGGAGGATCCACCTCCAAGGTTAATTGGCGGTAAAATTCCTGGTATTGATTTTCCTCCACAGAACGAGGATTTTCACGCCAAATCGCTTTTTGCCGGTTAATCTGGTCTTCCTCAGTCCCTAAAAAAATCGGGAAGGGAATGTAATCTGAATGGGTTTTTACGATCTCCCTAACCCGGTAGGGATCAACAAATTCTGCAGCGTCATCTTTTAATTTGATTTCGATCATCGTCCCGCGGGTATCTTTATCACAGGAACCAATCTCAAAAGTGTCCGCTCCAGTCGCAAACCAGCTGGCAGCCTGCTCGGCAGGTCGGTAACTCCTGGAAGAAACCTTTACCCATTCGGCAACCATAAACACGGAATAAAATCCAACTCCAAAACGTCCAATCACATCAACCAGGTCCGATTTATCCCCTTCTGCAGCTTCCAAAAACGCTTTTGCACCGGATTGGGCAATGGTTCCCAGGTTGATTTTCATCTCTTCACTGGTCATACCAATGCCGGTATCAGAAATAGTGAGGATTTTCTGCTCCTTGTCGAGGTCTATCCTGATTTGCAAATCCACAGACGGATCCAGAATTTCATGGTCGGTTTGTTGAATAAAACGCATCTGGGTCAAGGCATCAGAGGCATTGGATAATAATTCACGCAGAAATATCTCCCGCTTGGTGTAAAGGGAATGGACCAGGATATCTAATAACTGCTTAATCTCTGTCTGAAATGCAATTGGACCGCTGGTATTCTCAAGTGAAGGTTTTTTACTTTCGACCATCCTTGCCTCCTGAAGAAAGTTTGTATGCTTTCACTTTACCGCATGAATATTAACTTGGCATAAGAACAAAAACCCCGGACTGCTGGTCAATCCGGGGTGATGGTTTCTTGTTTGCAAGGAATAAGTCTTGTTTTTCACGCTCTCACAATTGCATCGGTCATGCGGGCAATGCGAATCATTTCCGGTACGTCATGAACTCTTATAATATCCGCACCCCGGGTGATCCCGACCGATACAGCGGCTGCAGTCCCTTCCAGGCGATCATCGAGGGGTAAATCCAGGGTATACCCAATAAATGATTTTCTGGAAGGACCCAGCAAAACTGGATATCCCAGGGCACGAATTTCATCCAGGCGGTTAACCAACTCCAGATTCTGCTCCACAGTTTTACCAAAACCAATCCCAGGATCCAGGATTATTCGCTGATCAGGAATGCCGGCCAGTCGGGCCAAGGAGACACTTCCCAGTAATTCTTTTTTTACATCCTCCAGCAAATCCTTATATTCCATACCGATATAACGTCCCCCTAGCCTTTCTCTGACAGCAGCGTTGTTTGGATTGCTGCGGTTATGCATCAAGATCACCGGAACTCCAGTTCGAGCTGCTACCTTCCCCAACTCAGGATCGGCTTGCAAACCCCAGACATCATTGACCAGGGCTGCTCCCTGATTTATAGCTTCCTGCGCAACGGCTGCTTTATAGGTATCGATAGATACCAGGGTGTCAAATTCAGAGGCAAGGCAGGTGATCAGGGGAAGGACGCGGTCGATTTCCTCCTGTGCAGAAACCGGGGTAGCTCCTGGACGGGTGCTCTCTCCCCCAACATCCAGGATGTCAACCCCGGCTTGAACAAAATTCCGGGCTTGCTGGAGGGCAGCCTCCAGATCTTGATCCGCCAGTCCATCTCCAGAAAAGCTGTCGGGAGTTAGATTAAGAATCCCCATCAGATATGTCCGGGTTCCCCAATCAAACGTGAAGTTATTTATTGTCAGGTTATCCATAAGATTCATTTTTGGAACAGCGAACTGCCTTTAAACCGGTTCACTAGATCCCGTATGCTAAGTTAATTAACGATGGTTTAGAATGATGTCTGTCTATTATTGTATTGTATAAATCATCATCAGAAAATAGTCTTCTCGCCAAAATAGATCGTTTATCTTTTCGTATATAAGCATCGTAAGGGGAGAACAGCCGGTACCTGAAATCAGAAACAATGCCATAGTTTTGGGGATTCTGATGAATGGAGACGATTAGTTGAAAAAAATATTCATCCATGGGGACTTTTTTAAAGGAATATCTCCCTTCAAATAAAGAGCCGGTCCAGTGATATATTTCGTTGATAGTTTTGGTGTAGATGCCCAGAAAAGTCCAGAACTGCTTCCAAATCAAACCTAGATCCGGGTAGATCCGGCCAATCTGATCGATACCTTTTATCTGCACTAACAAATGGAAATGGGTAGGAAGTAAACAATAGGTATACAGATCCGCTATCGGAATGATATATTTCTTGATTAAGTCTAGAAAATAGAAATAATGTTGGTCCCGCCTGAATAAGGCTTCTTTGTGATTACCTCGATTAGTAACGTGATAATAATTCCCAAAACAAAGAGTATCCTGATTGTTCATTTTATCCCCCTGGTTGAATGATCAGGATGCGGTTAACTATTGGGAAACCGCATCTTCCTCAATTAAACAACCCTAAAGCACCTCAGCAAAAGGCTCCCTGCTTAAAAACTTGCCTTGCCCTTTTTTTCCGAGCCATTTTTCTCCATCCACAATACATTCTCCCCGTAAAAATACTTTCTCCGGGTAACCCTGCAGCTCCCAACCTTCATATAAGTTATAATCAGTTCTCTGGTGGGCATGTTCTACCCCATAGGTCAATTTTTTCTCAGGATCCCAGATTACCAGGTCCGCATCAGACCCAGGTTCAAAGCTGCCTTTCTTTGGGTAAAGGCCAAATATCCTGGCGGGATTGGTGCTGGTAAAAGCCACAAACTGGTTGGCTGTAATCCGACCTTTAACCACTCCTTCCGTCCAGAGGATTGGCATTCGATCTGCAACCCCGGGCAATCCGTTCGGAATTTTAGTAAAATCATTTTTCCCAAGTTCTTTCCCGGGAATTTTTATTTCCGCTCCCTCATACATAATCGGCTGGGTGCCATCAAAGAAAAAAGGGCAATGATCTGTTCCAATCGTTTGTAGGGTATTCTGCTCTAATCCTTGCCAGATACGCTGATTGTCCTGTTTTGTTCTCATGGGTGGCGAACAAATCCATTTGGCGCCATCCGGGCGTTCCAGGTCCGCTTCTGTGAAAAACAAATACTGGGGACAGGTTTCTCCCATAACTTTTACACCCCGATCCCTGGCGTACTTTAACTGGTCGATGCCTCCGGCTGTATTCATATGGACGATATATAAAGGGGCATCAGCCTGGGCTGCAAGAGCCGCCGCACGCAAAACCGCTTCCACCGCTCCCCAGGCAGGACGGGTCCTGGCGTGCCAAATTGGCTCAGTATGGCCGGCTTGGACAGCTTTGTTTACAAGGACATCAATTACATCCCCATTCTCAGCATGCAACATGGTCAGCAAGCCGTGTTTCGCAGCAATCAACATCAATTGAAAGATTTCACCATCCTGGAGCCGCAGCCGGTTGTTATAAGCAGTAAAGACCTTTAAAGTCGTCACTCCTGATTCAAGAACTGATGGGATCTGCCTGGCAACACTATCGTTAAATTTGGTAATATTTAAATGGAAACTATAATCTATTGCCGCTTTAGAATCAGCTTTCTCCCGCAAAGCTGCAATGTTTTTCAGCAAGTCTGGGTCTTTGTCTTCAACAAAATCCATCACTGTCGTGGTTCCACCAAAAGCTGCTGCTTTATGCCCGGTGTAATGATCATCAGATGAAACTGTATCGAACATCGCCAGGTCAAGATGAACGTGGGGATCGATTCCTCCCGGCATCAGATACTTTCCTTCAGCATTGATTTCCCTGATCCCCTCACCCCCTAAATGACTCCCAACCCGGGCAATCTTGCCGTTCTCGATCAGTACATCTGCCTTGAATGTTTTATCGGCAGTGATAACAGTACCACTTTTTATCAGGGTCTTTTCCATCGATAAAAATCCTTTTTAGGGATTACTGAAAGTGAGCAATTCCAATATTTTGAATTATACCCCAGACCACTTTT
>CAZUMG010000022.1:0-2170 GCA_964621895.1 uncultured Anaerolineales bacterium
TTTGTGGTGATTGTATTTGCTGTTTCAGCATCTGAAGTTGCGGTTGGGTTAGCCCTGGTGATCTCCCTTTACCGTCGGGTTAATAAAATTGCAGCCGATGAAATCAACCTCATGAAATGGTAAATCGGACCACATGCAGATAACAAGGAAACTTTATGGCAATTGATACTTTAATTTGGCTGCTCCCTCTTCCCCCGCTGATCGCTTTTTTCGTTATTGTGCTGTTTACCTATCCTAAAAAAGCTTTGAGCCATACTTTATCAGTAGGAGCGGCGTTTTTATCCTGGCTGGGAAGCATGGTCGTATTTTTCAGCGCCGTCAGGCAAGGGGCAGAGCGTTTAGGCGAACACCCCTTCCATTCAGCAATTAACTGGCTGCCGGTGGGAAGGGATTGGTTCCAGGTCGGCGTAGCGGTGGATCCTCTCACAGCAGTGGTATTATTTTTTGTTGCCTGGACGATATTGATGATTACCCTGTATAGTGTAGGGTATCACAACTTTGGCCAGCCGGAAGGAAAAGAAGACCGCCCCGGTTTACCTCCCCAAGGCGCGCTGATTGATGGTGATAAACCGCATAAAGTGCCTTCGATAGAGCCGCTTTATTCGCGATTTTTTGGTTTTATCAGTTTGTTTGCTTTTGGGATGTATACCCTGGTTATCTCAGATAACATGCTGACCCTTTTTGTCGGCTGGGAGATCATGGGTCTGTGCTCCTATTTATTGATTGGTTTCTGGTATGGAAAATTATCTGCCCGGGCAGCCATGATAAAAGCGTTTATTGTCACCCGGATCGGGGATGTATTCATGCTTTTAGGCATAGCATTCCTTTATTCAGCCAGCGGGACGCTTAATTTCCGGGAGATATTTTTTAACCAAGAACTTATGCATCAACTGGCAAGCCAACCGGCAGGTTTCTTGGGTCTTTCTACAGCGGGTTTAATTGGGATCCTGATGTTCATCGGCACAGTGGGCAAGTCCGCTCAATTTCCCCTTCATGTCTGGCTTCCTGATGCCATGGAAGGTCCTACCCCGGTTTCAGCTATGATTCATGCTGCCACCATGGTTTCGGCAGGCATTTATATGATTATCCGGATCTTCCCCCTGCTTACTGCGGGTACGGAGGAAGGTGTACTGACTTCACCCATGATGGTTATGGCTGTGATTGGATCTTTCACTGCGCTCTTTTCTGCCACTATTGCGGTTGCCCAGCGGGACATCAAAAGGGTTTTGGCTTATTCCACCATCTCTCAGTTAGGCTTTATGGTCGCCGCTGTTGGAATTGGTGCCTATGTGGCGGCAACTTTTCACCTGATTACCCACGCCTTCTTTAAAGCGCTGCTGTTTTTAGGATCAGGATCAGTCATTCATGGAATGGAACATGGCGTTTATCACACCGGTGATCATCTGGATGCCCAGGATATGTTTAATATGGGCGGTTTACGCTCAAAAATGCCGCTTACTTTTTGGACCTTCCTGATTGGAGGATTGGCTTTATCTGGCTTTCCAATTCTCACGGCTGGGTTCTGGTCAAAAGATGAAATTTTTGCTGATGCTTTTGCGAATGGGCATCTGGCCGTATTTATTACTTTAGCCCTGGCAGCCTTATTAACTGCCTTTTACACCATGCGCCAGATCACGTTAACTTTCCTGGGAAAACCACGGACAGGAGTGGCCCATCATGCCCAGGAAACAACCTGGACGATGACCCTTCCTCTTGTTGTGTTAGCTACCTTTGCGGTGGGATTTGGCTGGCTGGGGATTCCGGAGCATTTTCCTCTCCTGGGTGGGATTATTCCAAACTGGCTGGGTGAGTTTGTGGCCAGCAGTCTTCCCCATCCCCTGATTGAATTTGAATTCAGCTGGATCCCCCTGGTAACTTCCCTGTTGGTGGCATTAGGTGGACTGGCCCTGGGCTGGTTGGTTTACCGGGATCTTCCCGAGGGAGCAGAAGATCCCATCCAGCGCTGGTTGGGTCCCGTGTATACCCTGTTGAAGAATAAATATTATTTTGACGAACTCTACGACAAGATCTTTGTAAAGACTGCCCAATGGATTGCGGAAACAGTGACCTATCAATGGTTGGACCGCACGGTGATCGATGGTATTCTGCATACTACGGCTCGGGCGGCCGGGCTGTTTGGATCTTTCTTGCGGAACAGGATCGATCTCCC
>CAZUMG010000022.1:2270-14601 GCA_964621895.1 uncultured Anaerolineales bacterium
CTCACCTTTGCCCTTTCTTTGGTGATCTGGTTCCGGTACGATCCCACTCAGATCGGATTTCAGTTCCAGGAACAGGTAAATTGGTATCCGGTTATTAACTCGTCATTCCACCTGGGAATAGACGGGATTTCCTTGACCATGGTACTGCTAACCGCCATCCTTACCCCCCTGGCGATTTTGACCTCATTTAAGATCACTGATCGGGTCAAAGCCTATATGATCCTCTTCCTGCTTCTAGAGATGGGTATGTTAGGTGTATTTCTCTCCCTGGACTTATTGCTCTTTTTTGTATTTTGGGAATTTGGCCTGGTTCCGATGTATTTTCTGATTAATCAGTGGGGCAGTGAGAAAGGTGAGCGCACGTTATGGAAGGGAGTAACCGTTAAAGCGAGAACCTATGCCTCCATAAAGTTTATGATCTATACCATGGCAGGCTCTCTAGGACTTTTGCTGGCCATCCAGATGATCGGTGTCTCGACAGGTACCTTTGATCTTCCTCAGTTATTTTCGGTCTGGCAGCATGTATCCGGAAGTTTCCTAGGTTTGAGTATGGGAACAGTAAAAACAATCGCTTTCTGGGCTTTTGTAGTTGCCTTTGCCTTGAAGGTACCCGTCTGGCCCTTCCATACCTGGCTGCCGGATGCCCATACCGAAGCGCCGACGGCTGGATCAATGATCCTGGCCGGTGTGCTTTTAAAATTAGGAGCCTATGGATTTATCCGTTTAGTTCTCCCACTCTATCCCCAGCAATCTCAGCAGTATGCTGGTGTATTAGCCTTTTTAGCAGTGGCCGCCATTATCATTGGTGCCCTGAATTCGTTTGCACAGGAAGATTTTAAACGCCTGGTAGCTTATTCATCTGTTAACCATATGGGTTTTGTTATCCTTGGTATTGCCGCTGCTGCCCGGGTTCAGGGAGGGGAAAACGCCACATTGGCGTTGAACGGGGCTGTTCTGCAGATGTTCAATCACGGCATTAGCGCTGCGGCGATGTTTTTCCTAGTTGGAGTAATCTATGAACGGACCCATACCCGGGATATGAGGGAATACGGGGGTCTGTTCCCCCTGGTTCCAGTTTATGGTGGGGTCTTGATTTTCAGTTCCATGGCAGCCCTGGGTTTGCCTGGACTGAGTGGTTTTGTCTCGGAATTTTTGGTAGTCCGGGGAGCCTGGCCGATATTTTCAGTCTATACAGCCCTGGGGATGATCGGTTTGTTTTTCACCGGTGCTTATGTTTTGAAGAGTTTAAAGAAAGTGCTTCACGGCCCCTTGAACGAGACCTGGGTTGGGCATATTACTGATATGAATACCCGCGAGCTGCTGGTGGTTGCTCCCTTGATGGTTCTGATGATCTGGATCGGTATCTGGCCAGCCTGGATTTTAAAGATCATTAACTGGACAGTAGGATGGATGTTTTAGGGTTGGATTCATTAAATGGACTGAGGTGACGAATGCAATTTCCCATAATCAGTGTGATCGTATTTACCCCGATTGTTACCGGGTTGCTGCTTTTACTTCTCCCTGGAGAACGAAAGTCACTCATCCGGATGACCGCATTGGCAGCATCGGTTTTGGATCTCTCGCTATCTGGTTGGGTTTACTTTTCTTACAATTTGGCGGCTGGAGGATATCAATTTGAAGAAATCTTTACCTGGCTGCCTCAGCTTGGCATTTCTTATCATGTCGGTGTAGATGGGATGAACACTCCCCTGGTGCTGCTGACAGGTGTCGTTATGTTCACCGGGGTGTTAATATCCTGGGGTATTGATGATCGGCCTCGAGAATTCTTTGCCTTTCTGTTTATCCTGGCGACAGGTGTATTCGGAGTATTTGTTTCCCTGGATATGTTTATGCTTTTCTTTTTCTATGAAATCGCCGTCTTTCCGATGTATTTGTTGATCTCCATCTGGGGTTGGAAAGAGACCCGTGAATATGCGGCCATGAAGCTCACCCTTTACTTATTCATCGGTTCTATTGTTGCCTTGATCGGCGCCCTGGCGATGTATTTTGTATCTGGAGCGGGCAGCTTTGATATCCTCGTTCTCCAGGGTGTTCATTTCTCAGCTGCTTTCCAAAAGCTGTGGTTCCCCTTTGTATTTATGGGATTCGCGGTTTTGGGGGGTATCTGGCCTTTCCACAACTGGAGCCCGGACGGGCACGTGGCGGCCCCGACTGCCGTATCCATGTTCCATGCGGGTGTATTAATGAAATTGGGCGCCTTTGCGGCTCTAAGAATAGGCATTATGCTTTTACCGGAAGGAGCAAAATTCTGGATGCCTTACGTCATCGTCCTGGCTTTGGTGAACGTGGTATACGGAGCTTTTATTGCCATGAGGCAGACTGACCTGAAGTACATGGTTGGCTTTTCATCTGTATCGCATATGGGCCTGGTGATGATGGGGTTTGCGACTCTAAACAAGAATGGTTTGATCGGAGCCGGGGTGCAGATGTTCTCCCATGGTATTATGACAGCCCTCTTCTTTGCTGTGGTTGGCATGATCTACGACCGGGCTCATACCAGGCAAATCCCAGAACTGGGCGGGTTTGCGAAAAAGATGCCCTTAGTGGCAGTGGCCTTTATTATTGGCGGTCTGGTATCCATGGGTATGCCGGGATTCTCTGGTTTTATCGCGGAATTCCCCATTTTCATGGGTGTCTGGCAGTTCAAACCCTGGATTGCTGTGGCCGCGTCTGTTTCCATTGTCATCACAGCTTCCTATATTATCCGCATCATCACCGATGTCTTTTTTGGAAAAATGCCAGAATCGTATGCGAATAAAATCAAGAATATTCCATTGCGGGACAAGATTGCCTTGGGTTTGTTATCGGCTTTGCTTCTGTTCATTGGTATTTTCCCATATCCATCACGCATGGTTCCCTTGGTGGCCTCGGGGGTTGAAAATATCCTCCGGCTGTTTGGAGGTGTATAGTGTTTGGTAAGATAGATCTAGCTATGTATCTGGTCATTTTGCCCGAGTTCGGGATGATCGTGTTAGGTGCTCTGATCCTTGTCTTTGATGGCATTTGGAAAGGGGAGCAGCGGAAAAACCTGGGCGTGCTGACTGCTGTTGGTTTGGTGCTGCTGATCACCGTAACTTTGCTCTTCAGCCGGCCGACCGGGGCAAGCAGCCTGGTATGGGGAGGAATGCTTCATCATGATTGGTTTGCGTTGGTCTTCCGCCTTTTGTTCATGCTGGGTGCAGCGATCACCGCGATTATCGCCATGTCCTATGATTATGGTCAAAAGGGTGAATTATATCTTTTATTATTGACCTCCACCATTGGAATGAACCTGATGGCTTCCGCGGCAGATTTGATTATGCTTTACCTGGCTTTTGAAACCACCTCCATTCCTCTCTATGTGTTGGCTGGATTTCTAAAAAACGAGGAGCGCTCTGTTGAAGCTGGATTTAAATATTTGCTTTTTGGAGCGTTGTCTTCTACTTTGATGTTATTTGGTTTTAGCCTGGTTTATGGATTTTCAGGGGTCACCAAGCTTGCAGACATAGCCCAGTCTATCGCGCAGGGCATGTTCTCTCCATCCGGGGTAGTGATCAGTTTGCTCTTCATCCTGATCGGGTTTAGTTTTAAAATATCAGCTTTCCCCTTTCACTTTTGGGCACCGGATGTTTACCAGGGAGCACCAACTCCTGTTTCAGGCTTTCTGTCCACTGCGTCAAAAGCAGCGGGATTTTCGGTTCTCTTGCGGATGCTTTTGCTGGTATTCCCGAGCCTCAGCCATCAGTGGCAGTTGATTCTTGCCATCATGTCAGCCTTGACAATGACCATTGGCAATATCATCGCTCTGACCCAGAAGGACATCAAACGGCTTCTGGCTTACTCTTCAATAGCCCACGCTGGATATATCCTGATCGGGGTTGCCTCAGCTTCTTCTTTCGGAATTGGGAGTTCCGTGTTTTACCTCGGGGCTTACTTACTGACCAATCTGGCCGCATTTACAGCTGTTGCGCTGCTGGGTGAAAAGCTTGGGTCTTTTCAGATCGATGATTTTGATGGTTTAAGCCGGCGCTCACCCGGATTGGCTTTTGCCATGCTGGTTTCCTTTCTCTCTCTGGCAGGTATGCCGCCATTTGGTGGTTTTATTGCCAAGGTCCTGGTCTTTATGGCTGCGATCAAAGCTGATATGTTATGGCTTTTGGTTATCGGTGGTATCAACTCTATTATCGGTTTGTATTACTATTTGATTGTGCTTAAACATGTTTATTTATATCAACCCCAGGAAGGGGCACAGGGTTTGGGGATTCCCCTGCCGGCCACCCTGGCACTGGCTGCATTATCCCTTGGCATTCTGGTCATCGGAACGCTATTTGGCCCCTGGTATAACTGGGCTCTGACTGCTGCCCAGAATTTATTTTAACGATCCTGGATTAGATAATTTGCCTTTTTTTTATGGCCTGTGATAAAATACCGCTGACATGGTTGATAAGAATAAGACACCGGAGATCAATCCATTTTCAAGCCTTATCAATAATCAGGTCTTCACTGTTACTGGACAAGTTGGGTGTGTAACTTTAATCATTATCCTCGCCGCACTGTTCGGCGGCTTGTGGATTGATGGGCAATTTAACACCAAACCATTATTTACAATTATTTTGATGGTAGGAAGTGTGCCGGTTTCCATGCTGATGTTAATCAGACTCGTCCGGCGCACGACTGAGGATCAGAAGCGAGAGACAAACAACGACCAACCACTTGCCAAGGAGGAAAACGAGGGTGGCTGAAAATACCATAACAGATCCAGGAAAACCTGAAAAAAAATGGAAGCTTGGCATTAACCGCTGGTTTGTTTTATTATTTATTATTTTAGGCGTTATCAGTTCAAAAGTATACGCACCGATCCTTCCCCATATTCAACTTCCCACAGAACCTTATTCGACTACACCCCTGTTCACTTTACCTTTAATTGGTGAGTTTTACTGGACAAATACCCTGACAGCCACCGTTTTAGTTGATATCATCTTGTTAATTATTGCTCTGGTAGTTCGGGCTGCGGTTAAGCGGAAGGATCTGATCTTGAAGGGTTTTGCCGGGGCTGTAGAGGCTTTATTAGAAGTCCTCTACGATATGACCAAGACGAACGCTGGCCGGTTTGCTAAAACCATCTTTCCTTATTTCGCTACCATTACTTTTATGGTTTTGGTGGCAAACTGGATGGAACTCATCCCGGGTGTCGATAGCATTGGAATCTTGGAACACTCAGAGCATGGATATCCTGTTCAATCCGTGCTGGGATTTGCCCAAACCATTGTCAAAACAGGTTCCGAAAGTCACGGTGATGGCACATTTGCCCTGATCCCCTATGTGCGCGTGGTTACCACGGATTTGAACTTTACCCTGGGTTTGGCGCTGATATCTGTGGTCATGACTCAGGTGATTGGGGTCAAAGCCAGAGGGAAAAATTATTTTGGGAAATTTGTCAATGTCAAGACGATATTTTCAAAACCGGTTTTCGGGGTAATTGACTTTGGTGTCGGGATTTTGGAAACCGTTTCAGAATTTTCTAAAGTTCTTTCATTCTCGTTCAGGCTTTTTGGAAATATCTTTGCTGGCTCGGTTTTATTGTTTGTGATTGGCTCCCTTATACCCGTTTTTGCACAGTCAATATTTTTAATGCTGGAATTTTTTATCGGGCTTATTCAAGCCTTGGTCTTCGGGTTGCTGACGATGGTATTTATGTCCCAGGCCACCCACGGACATTAGTTATGCGAGATAAATATAGGTAGATGATTACTGGACCTGGAGGACCTGGTTCAGGAAATGCCAATCTTGGAATATTATTGAATTGTAGGAGTGAAAACTATGGATGCAGCAGCTGCAAAATTAATTGGTGCAGGATTAGCGATGATCGGAGCAATCGGTGGCGGCTTGGGCATCGGCGTTGTGGTTAGTGGAGCTGTGCAGGGCATTGCTCGCAATCCTGGTGCCAGTGGCGAAATCCAGACAAATATGATCCTGGGTATTGCTTTTGCTGAGGCAGTGGCGATTTATTGTTTGGTGGTTGCCCTCTTGATTTTGTTTGTTTTTTAATAACCTGTGTTGCAGATCTAGGAGGACTCCTTGGAAGCATTGGGATTAAATTTAGGTTATTTGTTTGTCCAGATTCTTAACTTTGCAATTGTTTTTGTTGTGTTGCGCGCCTGGGTCTATAAACCCATCCTGGATATGCTGGAAAAAAGAAGCCAGAAGATAGCCCAGGGCGTGGAAGACGCTCAGAAGGCTGCAGAAGCGCGGGAAAATGCGGAGCAAGACGCTGCCAAGGTTTTAGATGAAGCGCGTTCAAAAGCCAATGAAATTGTTCGCCAGGCTGCTGAAAAGGCTGATGCTGCTGCAGAGGAAATCAAGGCGGAAGCTAAACAAAAAGCAAAAGAAACCCATCAGGCTGCGGTGGCAGACGCAGAACAGGAAAGGAATCGAATCCTGGCTGACATCCGAAGACAGGTTGGGTCATTAGCTATTGCCGCTGCTCAGAAATTGATTGGCACGGCGCTGGATGAAACCCGCCAGAAGGCTCTGGTAGACGAGTTCTTCTCCAATGTTAAGGATGGCAAGGTTGTGATCCTTGATGGAGAAAAATTCGAAGGGAAAATGGCTGTTGTTACCAGTGCTCTGCCGCTGACTGACGAGGAAAAATCGATTCTAGAAAAGGATATCCTGAAACGATCCGCGGGGGAACCGGAAATTAAATTTGCAGTAGATCCTGACCTGTTGGGTGGATTAACCATTCAGATTGATGATAAAATGTATGACCATTCTGTGGTCTCTCAATTGACTGATATGCATTCCCAGTTCAAATAAAATTACTGCTATATTCTGGAGTACAATAAAAAACGCCTGGAGCAAATCCGGGCGTTTTTCTCATCAGGAAGGAAATTGAGGAGGACTGGTTGTGGCAGGAGAGATAAGAGACCTGGGAAAGCTGATCCAGGAATTAGCCCTGGTAAATTCGATACCGGAACTGAACCCTCAGATCACCGGTATCTCAATTGATTCCCGCAAGATCCAGCCGGGGGCTCTTTTTCTGGCGATTCAGGGGACCCAGGTAGATGGACACCAGTACATCAGGGAAGCGGTGAGTAGAGGTGCAGCGGCAGTAGTTGGATCAGCATCCTATCAGCAGTATCAGGACCTTTCCGTTCCTTATATACAGGTGAGAGATTCCCGGGAAGCTTTAGCGGGATTAACAGCAGCCTGGTTTGATTATCCTGCCCGCAAGCTGATTGTCATTGGGGTGACCGGCACGGATGGAAAAACCACTACGGTAAATCTGATTTATCAAATCCTGATCTCCGCAGGCCTCAGAGCTGGATTGATTTCAACTGTAAATGCGATCATCGGGGATCAAATCCTGGATACCGGGTTTCACGTAACGACCCCCGAGGCGATAGATGTGCAGTACTATCTCTCAGAAATGGTAAAGGCAGGTATCACCCATGTTGTTCTGGAAGCGACCTCGCACGGCCTGGCACAAAAAAGGATCGCCGCCTGCGAAGTTGACATTGCGGTGGTCACCAATGTTACCCATGAACATCTGGATTATCATGGTGATTACCAACGATATCTGCAGGCCAAGGCGGAATTATTCCGTTTGGCGGCTGCCTCCAGGAAAAAATCCGGCCGCTATCAAAAGACTGCTATCTTAAATAAAGATGATCAATCCTTCCAGTTTTTAAAAACAGTAACAGAACAGGTCGGGCTCGATCAAGTGGATTATGGCATTGCCAATCAGGCTGCTTACCAAGCAGCAAATATCAGTTCGGAATTGGCCGGATTAAGCTTCGACCTGGTAGAGTCGGGTCAGCGGACCAGGATTTCCACTTCCTTGATCGGAGAATATAACATCTCGAACTGCCTGGCAGCTTCGGCTGCCTGCCTTAGCGGGCTTGGGCTCAGCAGAGAAGCTGTCCAGGTTGGGATAAAAAATCTTCCCGGGATACCAGGAAGAATGGAGCAAATTGACCTGGGTCAGAATTTCCTGGCCCTGGTTGATTTTGCCCACACCCCCAACGCTTTGAGGCAGGCGATATCTGCAGGAAAAGCGTTGTCCTCCCGGCATGTGATTGCTGTTTTTGGATCCGCGGGTTTGAGAGATCAAGAAAAAAGGCGTTTGATGGCGGAGGTGTCCGCAGAATTGGCAGACTTAACCATTTTAACTGCTGAAGATCCCCGGACGGAATCCCTGGACGAGATATTAAATGAGATGGCAGCTGGAATGATCTCCCGGGGGAGAATTGAGGGGAAGACTTTCTGGCGGGTGCCAGACCGCAGACAAGCCATCCGGTTTGCCTTGCAGCAAGCTTCTGCTGGTGATGTGGTTTTAATTTGTGGGAAAGGCCATGAGCAATCCATGTGCTTTGCAGAAATCGAGTATCCCTGGGACGACCGTACTGCCCTGAAATCTGCCCTGGCAGAATATCTGGAGAAGGAAGGACCGGAAATGCCCTATCTTCCTACCCGGGAAGAATAAGTCAGCTAGTCAGGGGGAAAATTATCTATAGTAAAATTCACTATTGACAAAATGCAGTTAGATGATATGATTTTATCATGCATCGCTAATTCAGTATGTCTGGGAGGAAAGTATGCCTGGTTACCGGAGAGGAAAGTCCCGTCCCTGTCGTCAACGCCAGAGGAAGGGGATGCGGTTAATGCTTCGCCCCTGCCTGCTGCTGATGTTGGCGGAGAAGGAATCTCACGGATATGAATTATTTGATAATCTGGAATCTTTTGGTTTTGATAAAGGGGGTCTGGATTCCAGTATTATTTATCGAGATTTAAGGGAAATGGAAGAAACCGGCTTAATTGAATCCTACTGGGATGATGACAGCAAAGGGCCGAAGCGTCGGGTATATCGAATTCTTGAGGAAGGGTCCGTTTGTTTAACGGAATGGATGAAGTCTTTAGAGGTCATTCAAAGCCAGATGAATCAGCTTATTAATAAGTATAAAACCATTCAAGCTTAACCGGAGGGATACAATCATGACCGAAGAAAATCAGGAGAGTAATCTTGGGCGAGGAAGAGGGTTTGGCCGTAATTCAGGACGGAAGCAAGGCGGAGGAGGGCGCCGATTTAGAGGTGTGAATGCGGGAGGTTATTGTGTCTGTCCCTCCTGTGGATATAAAGAGGAACATCAGGCAGGAGTCCCTTGTTTTGAAAAAAAATGTCCCCAATGCAAGACCGACTTGGTTCGGGAATAGTTTAGGTTCTGATAAATCGACTATTAATAGCTCGGAAAAATTCTATAAAGAAAATACCAAATTTCTTGAACTTATTGAGATTTAGGATTCGATTGCTGCTGTAGAACTCCTGAATCTTGATGTTCATGTAAACAACAAGGAAAAAAAGATGATAATTGCTGTTTCTTCACCAGATGGAAAGTATGATAGTGAATTTAGCCCCCGATTTGGGAGATGTGAATATTTCATTTTTGTGGATTCGGAAACCCAAAAATGGGAATCAAAACCCAATCCCGCTGGGGATGCGCGCGGAGGTGCTGGACCACAGGCAGTTCAGTTTCTCTCGGAATCTGGCGCAGAAGTTGTTATATCAGGGCGATATGGACCGAATGCTTATACAACCCTGAAAGCAGCCGGCATCCGGGCATACATCGCTGAAGCAGGAACCCCGGCGGATCTGCTGGAACGATTCTTGTCAGGAACGCTGCAAGAAATCCATGCCGCAACTGGCCAGGAACTGCACCATTAAGAGATCCATTATGAAAATTGCTTTCGCCAGCGGAAAAGGAGGAACGGGTAAAACAACCCTGGCAACTGCATTTGCCCAGGCACTCTCGAGGCCAGATTTTTCTGTATCCCTGCTGGATTGCGATGTAGAAGCGCCAAACTCCCATATCTTTATCCAACCTGAACTTGATCAATTCGA
The DNA here is from genome assembly GCA_964621895.1 of uncultured Anaerolineales bacterium. Classification (GTDB taxonomy): domain Bacteria; phylum Chloroflexota; class Anaerolineae; order Anaerolineales; family UBA11858; genus B10-G9. The sequence goes on from CAZUMG010000022.1 coordinate 12,169, forward strand.
TGATGTAAATATATTGATCCCCAGGGTGGATTCTGAATTATGTACCGGGTGTGGTCGGTGTGCAGAAGTCTGCCAATTCCATGCGATTGTGGTTATCGCGGGACACACACTGGTTTTTCCACAAATGTGCCATGGTTGTGGTAGCTGCGGGTTATTATGTCCGGAAAAAGCCATCACTGAGATCCCCAATCGTTTAGGGATCCTCGAGGGCGGTCTTTCTCCGGAGGGAATAAGATTTGGTCATGGAATATTAAATATCGGTGAGCCAATGGCTGTTCCTGTGATTTCGAAACTTAAGAAGTGGCAGGATCTAATGAATGCGGATGTTGTTGTGATCGATTCTCCCCCGGGAGCATCCTGCCCGGTTGTTGAGTCCCTTCGAGGGGCAGATTATGTAATTCTGGTTACAGAACCAACCCCGTTTGGTTTACATGATTTAAAGCAAGCTTATCAAGTCACTCAGGAGCTTGGGATCCCCGCCGGGGTCATCATAAATCGGACTGGCATCGGGGACACTGGAGTGGATCAATATTGTGAAGAAACGGGACTGAAGATCTTAATGAGAATCCCGCTGGACCGTGAAATAGGATCCGCAATAGCTCAAGGAAAATCACTCCTGGAAGTAAAACCTGAGTACAAAGATTATTTTCGACAACTGCATCTCCAAATTAAAGCAGTTTTCTCGGCTGGGAACAGTTTATGAAACAAGTAGTTATCCTCAGCGGAAAAGGTGGAACCGGAAAGACAAGTGTAGCAGCAGCATTTGCACATCTGTCTTCTTTGAAAAATTCTCCTTTTAAAACCATTTTTACAGATGCCGATGTTGATGCCTCAAACTTAGAGTTAGTTCTATCTCCTACAGTTATCACCAAGGAGGAATTTTGGGGAGGATCGATCGCGGAAATTAATCCTGACGGTTGCACTTCCTGCAGCATTTGTATGGATATATGCCGGTTTGATGCGGTGATTGTAAAGGAAGGGATTTATACAATCGATTCCCATGCTTGTGATGGATGTGCAGCCTGTGTGTATCAATGTCCCACTGATACGATCATGATGAAAGAGCAAATGGTGGGGGAGTGGTATCGGTCAGAAAGCCTTTACGGTCCGTTATTTCATGCAAACTTAATTCCCGCCCAAGAGAATTCAGGAAAACTTGTCACATTGGTTAAACAGCAGGCCCGACTGCTGGGACTTGATGAAGCGTATGACCTGGTTCTTGTAGATGGACCTCCCGGTATCGGGTGCCCGGTAATCTCAGCAGCTTCAGGGGCTGATCTGGCGCTGATTGTTACTGAACCGACCGCTTCCGGTGTGCATGACATGCACCGGGTTCTCGAGACAACCCAACACTTTGATATCGAGTCGCTGATCTGCATCAATAAAGCAGATATTTATCTTGAGGGTACGGAAAGGATCGAGGAGTTTTGCCAGGAAAAAGGGATCCGAGTTGTTGGAAAAATTCCCTTTGATTTAGCAGTGACCGAAGCAATGGTCCAGGGAAAACCGGTTTCCGAGTACAGCCCAAATTCCGCTGCCAGTCTAGCGATAGGTCAGCTCTGGACAGATATTGTGGATGTGTTATTGGGACAGGAAGGATGACTGACAATAATGTGGAGAAGTTAAATCAGCTAATTATTGCTCGTTTACGCCTGGTCATTGATCCAGAGACCAGGGCTGATGTGATTCGTATGCGGTTGGTTGAGAATTTAACCGTGAATGAGGAAGGTCATGTAAAATATACTTTCCGACCTTCTTCCCCGGTTTGCCCAATTGCGGTATCATTAGCGCAGCAAATAAAAAGTGCTGTTTCACAAATACCGGGGGTACATTCTCAGGAGATTACGGTTGAAAATTATATTGGGGCAGAGCAATTAACTTTGTTAATCAACCGGTGAAGACAGCCGATACCGGGATGGAAATAAAAATATACTTTTTTCGGTTTTTTATAAATATCAAAAATATCAAGGAGATACAAGCAAATGCGAATAGCAATTTCAGTAGAGAGTAACAATGGATTGGACAGCACGGTTGCTCATCATTTTGGCCGCTGTCCCTTTTTTGCCCTGGTTGAGGTAGATCAAAACAAAATTCAATCGGTTTCGATTATTGATAATCCCTTTTATGCTGCCCACCAACCTGGCCAGGTCCCGGGTTTTATCAAAGAACAAAAAGCTGATGTTATGCTGAGCGGGGGAATGGGAGGAAGAGCAATTGAATTCTTCAGCCAATATGGTATCGCCACAGCAACCGGGGCAGATGGAACTGTGAAGGAAGCTGTTAGTGAGTATTTAGCAGGGAATTTAAGCGGGACCGCACCCTGCGCAGAAAGTGTAGAACACGGCCACGGCCATTAATTCCAATCAAAATAAAACGAAAGCAGGGAGTCGAGTTGGTCAGCTTCCCTGCTTTTTGATTTAATTAACTATTCCC
>CAZUMG010000022.1:14701-17968 GCA_964621895.1 uncultured Anaerolineales bacterium
ATGTTTTTTGGCCTGGCTTGCTGTGCAATTGAAATGATTGCCACCGCTGGAGCCCGTTTTGATATGGCCCGGTTTGGTATGGAAATCATGCGGCCGAGCCCCCGCCAATGTGATTTGATGATCGTTTCGGGAACAGTCACAAAGAAAATGGTCCCCCAGGTTGTCCGTTTGTATAACCAGATGCCTGAGCCCAAATATGTCCTCTCGATGGGAGCTTGCGCATCGGGTGGTGGCCCCTTTAAGCGCGGGTACAACGTAATTGCCGGGATCGACAAGTATATCCCGGTTGACGTCTATGTTCCTGGCTGCCCGCCAACTCCCCAGGCATTATTGTACGGACTGATGAAAATTCAAGAAAAGATTGATCATCAATCGATTAAACAAGTCAGCTGGTACTCGGACAAACCTGATGAAGGCATTCCCGTTCCTGTTCTTGGTCCGGATCTTATTGATATTAGAGATTATCCGAACTTGATGAAAAAAGATGCAGACAAGGAAACCCAAGCATGAATGATCAGACCACCGCTCTCAAGTCATATGAACAGGAAATATTAAATCGGTTTCCGGATTGGGTGAAGCCAGATGAACGGGAAGGGTTTGGAGGTTTGCTGGTAAGCACTAGCCATTTAATCTCCCTGATGGAATCCCTGCAGGATCAGTTTGATTACGACCATTTAACCTCGGTCACCGGGGTGGATTACCCCGCGGAAGACTTGATGGAGGTGGTCTATCATCTTTTTAAATCCACCGGGGGAGCGATCCTGGAAATTAAAGTCCAGGTTCCTCGCACTGATCCGGTAGTACCCTCCCTGGTAAGCCTGTTCCCGGGAGCTGACTTCCAGGAGCGGGAAGCCTGGGATCTTTTGGGGATTCGTTTTGAGGGTCATCCCAATCTTAAGCGCATCTTAATGTGGGAGGGTTTTGCCGGCCACCCGCTCCGCAAAGATTGGCAGGAAGCCTTTTATGAAGGTGAATTTAAACCTTACGAAGATCGCTGGCCGGAAGGCAAAGTCTCCAAGATTGAAAAAAACAATCCCTATGGCGAGAATATTGCCTATCCCGAGGGATTTAACCCGGAGACCTGGATTCCGGAGGGGGAAGACCTTCTTTTCCAGGGAACCACCGTTGTTGAACAGACCGACCCCGGTATGGATACGGAGCAGCTGGTGGTAAACCTGGGTCCGCAGCATCCCTCCACACATGGTGTGTTTAGAATGGTCGCCACCCTGGAAGGGGAAACCGTGGTCGACCTCGAACCGGTGATGGGTTATCTGCACCGCAATCATGAAAAAATTGGCGAACGCAATACCTTCTCCATGAATATGCCCTATACTGACCGGCTGGATTATTTCTGTTCGATGAGCAACAACTTTGCCTACGCCCTGACCGTAGAGAAGCTGCTCGGGGAAAATTATCGACCCCCAGAACGTGCCCAGTATATCCGGGTCATTATGGCTGAACTTACCCGGGTGTTAAATCATTTTATGGCTATCGGTTTTTTCCTCAACGACCTAGGAGCTTATTTTACACCGGCGTTGTACACCATCAAAGAACGGGAATTAATCCTGGATATCTTTGAAGCAGCAGCGGGTTCCCGGATGATGTGCAATTACTTCCGGTTTGGTGGTGTGGTCAGGGATCTTCCAGAAGGTTTAGAAGAGCATATCCGGAAATTGGTTTATGAACGGCTGCCCCGCCAGGTGGATGAAATGGACCGCTATCTGGTAGAAAACGAAATAGTGGTTAGCCGTGGACGGGGTGTGGGCGTGCTAACCCCGGAGCAGGCTATCGCCTATTCCGCGGTAGGTCCGGTGCTGAGGGCTTCGGGTGTTCCTTATGACATCCGCCGAGCTGATCCCTATGGTATCTATGACCGCTTTGATTTTGATGTCGCCGTTCGATATCACGGTGATGTCTATGATCGATTTTTAATCCGTTACGATGAAATCCGCCAGAGCATCCGCATTCTCCAGCAAGCCATAGCTGGTATCCCCAAAGGGGAGATTCTGGCTAATAAACCGGCTTACAGGTATAAAATGCCCAAAGGCGAAGCCTATGGTCGGGTTGAGGGTCCCAAGGGGGAACTGGGATTTTATGTGGTATCTGATGGCTCAGATAACCCCTGGCGGTACCATGTCCGGGCGCCATCATTTATTAACCTGACCGGGTTGCGGGAGATGTGCCTTGGTGAAAAAGTGGCTGACCTGGTGGCAATCCTGGGCTCGATTGATATTGTTTTAGGGGAAGTTGACCGTTAACGCTGTGATCAAAACCTGGAGAAATTAATGAAAGGACAAGGAATACTAAAAGGCCTGGGTGTTACCCTGAAACATATTATCGATACCTACACGGAAGATATTAAAGCCGGCAAGGATCGATATTACAACGAAGATGGGGTCCGCCAGCGGATGACCACGGATACCAAAGGTATTTTTACGGTTAACTATCCCGAGGAAAGGCTGCCGGTTGCTGAGGCATTCCGTTATGTACCTTTCCTGGTCTACGAAGAAGAGGATGGCCAAAAAGTACCCCGCTGCACCGCTTGCGGGATATGCAGCAAGGTTTGTCCATCTCAATGCATCTGGATTACCCGAGCAGAGGACCCTGAAACTGGGAAACCCCAGAAAACGCCAGCTGAGTTTTCCATTGATATTGACCTTTGCATGAACTGTGGCTACTGTGCGGAATACTGTCCCTTTGATGCCATCAAGATGGACCATGATTATGAACTGGCCAGCTATGATCGCATGGAAAATAACATCCACCACATCGATCGATTGTTAAAACCGGCTTCCTATTATGCCAGGATCCGCCCGATCAATTTTGCCCTGGAACAACAAGCCAAGGCAGAGGAAGAAGCCAGAAAAGCTGAGCGGAGAAAAACCCACTAGCTGTTCTGCTGCTTTCATTTATTGGTAGATTAATATCTTTTCTTATGGTTGAGCAAAAAGAAATAGACGACTTAATCCTGGAAATCCAGGAAATCAGGGATTCTTTGCCAAGCCATTCAGTTCCTGCTTCCATGCTGATTCGAATCGAGGAATTAGAAGATCAGCTCGAAGCGCTGAATCAGGCAAGATCAGGCGGGACGGATGCCGCAGCCTAAAGTTGTGCTGGATTATCAGCGCTGTGATCCATCCTGTTGTGAAGAAGGGATTTGTGCTGCTGCCTTGGTGTGTCAGCGGAAAGTCCTTCGCCAGGAAAAACCGGGAGAGTTACCTGACCTGTATCCCTCCCGCTGCCTGGGATGCGTTGACTGCCTGACTG